>NZ_NIJM01000029.1 GCF_002836945.1 Shewanella chilikensis | reverse complement strand
TACAGACAGAAAGAAGATTAAGTTATTGTTTTACAGTGGGTGGCTTAATTTTTTTTCGCTAATTTTGGTTAACAAGGCCACGAGAATATGGACTCCCAGTATTAATAGCGCAGTAGTTAGCCTCCGACTATCCTTTGTTTAAGCATTTAACAAGGAGGTTATTATGCCGCGCTCTCGCCGAACTCAAATTAGCCTTGAAGATATGTGAAGCACTAACGACTCTCATCCCGAATGCGCTGCGCCTGTTGCTGTTCAGCGGCTATCACTTCGGCAACTGAACCCGGCTCGAGCTGCAACTCGGCCTTGGGTGGACTGAAAGCCTGTTCATTCAAGGCATTTGACTGCTGCGCTATGGCGCCCATCAGACGAGACAGGCCTATGGGGAAATTTGCAGAGTCGCCAGCCTTGGGTTCAAAGGAAGGCCCGGACTTTTCAGCCGCCGGATCCGCGGCTCCCAACAGGTTTTGACTCAGCTCAGGCTTTGGCGCGGCGGCAAGTCTCTGGATCCCGGCGTCTTCCCTTGCCTGGTTATATTTACGCATCGCCTCGGCGGCAACCCGGATATCGGCCATGGAAGGATCGACAGGTGCCATCGCCGCCGCATAGACCTGTTTCATTTTCGCCATGGTCGCCAGCGGATCGCCGTTCACCACAGAGACATCTATCTGAACTTCACCTTCCACCGCGTAACGTTTGCCATCGGGTCCTTTCTCGAATTCAAATGCCGGTTGTCCTGCATGGATCCCGCCTACTGCGGCATGAGCCTGTTCATGGGAGCGCACCTGGGTATCGCGCTTCATCAGGGAGTCAATTTCCCGCTCAAGCGCCTGTTGCTCACGACTCTCACGGTTCTGCTGCTGTTTCTGTTGCGCCTCATCCGGCTTGGGTTCGGCGGATCTTGCCGTATTCGGCTCCCCGGTTGACTGGCGAGCCGCCCCGTCGTCCCCTTCTTTTACGTCGCTGCCTGACTGGCTTGATGAGCGACTCGATGAGCTGCCGGAAGTGTTGTCAAAAGCCTGCTCTGCCCCACCCATAGAGTTGGCGGAAGTATTTGTGCCATTAAAAGCGGGAACATCAGGCGCTTCTCCCGCTAAAGTTACTGGTATAGCAGGGCCGCCGGCAATGTCAGCCCCTTGGCCGGAAAAGGCAGATGCTTGAGCCGATGTCTCCACGAGCGGCATCGATGCTTGAACCTCTCCATGCCAATGGCCGGAGCTGGACAAGGCCGCTGCCCCAAGGGCTCCTTTAGTCAAACTGACCAGTGCTTCCCGCGGCAGCTTTACGGTTTGTGGCTCTGAATGTTGTGCAGCTGAACCTTGGAGTGGGCTCAGATTAACTGAACTTGTATTGACTGGGCTTTGATTTCCCGAGCTAGGGTTTAATGGGTTCAGGTTTATTAGGCTTGGCTTTACACCATTGACCTGAGAGGGATTTTGAGTGGCGGAGATTTTACCGGCAGGGTTGGCGCTGAGAGGCGATTGGTTTATGGAGCTGCCACTGCTTAAGTTGGCAATTGACGAGCTTGGCCGCCGGGACACGGCTGTTGCCGTCAGCCCCGCGCCGGCCAGCGCGCCAACCATATATTACACCTCGATATCTATGATCCTGCCCAAGGTGTCGGATGCGCGCTCAATCACCTCTACTGAAGCTTGACCCTGGGCCTTGGATTCCAATGCCGATACCAGTGCCGAGGTTTTGTCTGCCTCCTCAACCGGGCGGGCCGAATCGGCCTGCTGCGCAGGTGCCGGACGAGCGATATCCACTGTTGCCTGAGTCAGGCCGGACTGGGCGCTTTGCAGCCCTTGAACTCCCGCCGAAAAAGCCGATGGAATTTGCATGATTGCCCCTTGTCTGTATTGGACTGTGGATTTTCGTTCTGTGGTTAAAATCAGTTACTACCATTTTAGCCACAGCTTTGAACGATTATTGGTCAATTCGATGCAAATGTACAGCCTGAAAGGTTCATGCACCTTGATGGGTTACCGTAAAGGACGTACCCGCCAACCAGCTCGCGTCCCAATCCTTCCACACAGGTTGCATGCCTTGTGCTCGAATGGCGCTGACCACCTCAGGGACGGTGCGCTCATCGCTTATCTGGAACTGATCCAGCTGCAACTTGGGATTGCTGTAACCACCGGGCTCTGTTGAGCTGGCAGCACTCACATGGGTGATCCCAAGGGGCAATAGATTGTCCCTGAGTGAGGCGCTCTCCCGGGTAGAGAGACTCAACTCCAGCGCAGGGCTGAACAAGCGCATGGCGCAGATTAGCTGCACCAGTCCGGCATCATCCAGAGTCACAGCCGGCGTTACTCCGCCAACGCAAGGCCTGAGCCTTGGCAGCGACACGCTGAAGCGGCTACGCCAGTACTTTTGCTGCAGATAGTCCAGGTGCAATCCCATCAGTGCCGAGTCCAGGCGCCAATCATCCAGCCCGAGCAAGACCCCCAGGCCTATCTTGTCGACCTCGGCCCTGGCGGCCCTGTCCGGTGTATTAAGCCTGAAACCAAAGTCCTTTTTATTGCCTCTGAGATGATGGCGGTCATAGGTGGCGGGCTGATAGGTCTCCTGATATACCATCACGGCATCCAGCCCCTCATCAACCAGGCGTCGATAACCCGCTTCTGCGAGGGGCTGCACTTCAATCGCCAGATAGCTGAAGTCCTGCTTGAGCCTCAAAAGCGCCTTGGCAAAATAATCCAGCCCTACCTTGGTTTCATGTTCGCCGGAAACCAGCAACACAGAATCAAAGCCGCGCTGCTTGAGAATGGCAATTTCAGCATCCAGTTCGGCCTGGCTTAGGGTCTTGCGGCGAATTTTATTGCTCATGCTGAAACCGCAGTAGTCGCAATCATTGGCGCATAGATTGGAAACATAGAGCGGCGCATAGAGACCTATGTTGGCGCCGAACTTCTTGCGGGTGAGCGCTGCAGAGAGCTGCGCCATAGGCTCGAGAAATTCCCGGGCCGCCGGTGACAAAAGAATGGGCAAGGCCGAGGGATTGTGCGCTATCGTCTCGGGCCGCGCCAGACAACGCTCAACCTCGGCGGCGCTGACACTGGCAATAGCAAGGCGCAGTAGATCTCTGTCGATAGCGGTAAAACGCTCGAGAAAATCAGCCATGGTTTTCTCCCAGATTGAGAAACCCGGTCAGCGGACTGGTGTTTTGGGCTCGATTGCTGATGGCCCCGAGTCCGGCAAAATAGGCTGCTCGCCCGGCGCGCACCGCATCTTTGAAGCTACTCGCCATGGTCACGGGATCCAAGCTGGAGGCGATGGCAGTATTAACCAGCACGGCATCGGCGCCCAACTCCATCGCCCGCATCGCCTGTGACGGCGCGCCGATCCCGGCATCCACCACCACAGGTACATTGGCCTGCTCTATGATGATCTTCAAAAAGGGTTCTGTGGCCAGCCCCTGATTGGAACCTATGGGACTGCCAAGCGGCATCACGGCAGCGCAGCCTACCTCTTCGAGGCGCAAGCACAACACGGGATCGGCATGCACATAAGGCAGTACGGTAAAGCCATCGCTGCACAAGACCCGGGCCGCTTCCAGTGTTTCTACCGGATCCGGCAAGAGATAACGGGGATCCGGGTGGATCTCCAGCTTCAAGAGTTGGGTGCCCAGCATCTCCCGCGCCAGCTCGGCGGCAAAAATCGCCTCCCTGGCATTGCGGGCCCCGGCGGTATTGGGCAGCAGCTGCATGCCGCGCTCTTTGAGCGGTGCCAGCAATTCATCACTGCCCTGGTTAAAATCGAGCCGCTTCATCGCCACAGTAACCAACTCGGCGCCGCTGGCCACGAGCGAGCGTTGCATCAGCTCTGCCGAAGCAAACTTGCCGGTGCCGCCAAACAGCCTGGATTGAAACTCAAACTCGCCAATTTGCAACATATCAACCTCCGGCAACGGCGGAAAACAGCTCGAGGCTGTCTCCGTTTTGACATTCAAGCTCTGGCCACTGAGATCTGGGCACTACGGCGCCATTACGCACCAGCGCCACGCTGCCAGGCGCTATCTCACACCACTCGAGCAGCTGTAACAGCGTCATAGCCTCAGGCAACTCTTTGACTTGATTGTTTATCTTAATTTGCATCGCAATTCTCCTCACGGCTAAGCTCTGGGCGCCCTGTCATAAATTGGGCTTCGGTTTGAAGTTCAGCCTCAGTGTGGGTTTGACAGCAAAGACATGCCGGGTCGGCGCAAAGCGCAGCCTCACGCACGCTTAAAGTGCGGCAATCCAGGCTGATGAGCCGTCCCAGGGTGCTGCGCTCTCCAAGCAGAGTATTGATGGCTGCCAGCGACTGCATCGCCGCCAGGGTTTGCACCGCAGGCCCCAACACCCCCATGTCGCGGCAGCGCCCGGAGCCTGTGCTATCGCGCGGGAACAGGCATTCATAACAGCCCGCCTCGGGGTTAAGCCAAGGGGATGTATGACACAATAGGCCAGAATCGGCGCTGATCGCCGCCGCAATCAACTCTTTGCCCAGCTTCACACAGGCTTGATTAAGGTTATGACGGCAAAGGAAATTATCGCTGGCATCCAATACCAGTGACGCCTCACGAATAAGCTCCGCGCTCTTGGGGCCAAACAGTTCGGGCTCAATCTCAATCAGGCAGTTTGGATAATCGCGCCCCAGCTTTTCCTTGGCCACGTCGACCTTCAAACGGTCAATATCCTGCTCGTTGTAGAGCAGTTGTCTCGGCAGATTACCCAGCTCGACAATATCGGGATCGATAAGAATGAGACGCCCTACTCCGGCGGCGGCCAAAGAGTGCGCCAGATGATGACCAAGGCCTCCGAGCCCCACTATGGCGACCGTCTTGGCCCGTAAGGCAAGCTGCCCCGCTTCTGAGACTCTGGGCAGCAGCAACTGGCTACCGTAACGGATAAAGTCGCGGTCGCTCAGCCCGGCATAGTCCTGAACTCCAGTATTTTCCTGCTCAGCTGCACCTTCCTGAACCCCGACATCATCCTGACCCCCGCCATTTTGTTGAGCATAGCTAATCCCACTTGCAATAGCAGCTGCTCGCCCTAACCAGCTTTGTGTCAGGCGCCTGAAGGCCGTTACCGGCTCGGCGGCCTCGGTAATGGCCCGCACCACGGCGACATTGGCAACACCGGTATGTTTGACGGCATCAAGGTTATGCTCGTCAATGCCGCCAATGGCGACCGTCGGCAGCAAGGAGCCGAAGGTTTCGCTATAGGCAGCAAGGCGCGTCAGTCCCTGGGGCAGAGACGGCATCACTTTGGTCTTGGTGGCAAAGATATGTCCGAGGGCCAGATAACTGGGCCTGTGGCGCAATGCAAGCAGCGCCTCGAAATAACCATGACTGGATAACCCCAGCGCCAGACCGGCCCCTTGGATGGCCTCAAGGGATGCCTGGCTGAGATCCTCCTGGCCCAAATGCACGCCAAAGGCGCCGTGGGCAATGGCCAGTTGCCAGTGATCATTGATAAACACCCGCGCCTGATATTGGCGCCCGAGCGCGATGGCGCGAATGATCGCCTGCTCGGCGCTCGAACCTGGTTGTACTTCCTGCTTGAGCCGCAATTGAATAGTGCGGCAACCTGCCTTGAGTAAGGCTTCCAGCAATTCGACATCGGCCACGACCGGGTAGATACCCAGATTATGGGGCAGTGTTTTAAAGCCTTCAGCACTAACGCCTTTAACACTAACAGCATCAGCAGAGGTTGGTGCTGCAAGCCAAGGGGCGCCGAGCACCTGGGCTGGGTTGGCCCAGGGATAATCCTCCAGCGGCCAGATGACAGGCATAAGCTCGGCGGCCAGACAAGCCCCGGGGCGACCTAAGGGGCCGGGACCACGGCCTACCCGATAACTTTGCGCCAAGGCGCCATTGATATAGGCCTTGGCCAGGATCAGGGCATCGGGCAAGATCCAGTCGTGGGCCAAAAATGCCGCTATAGCACTGGATAACGTGCAGCCGCTGCCATGGTTGTTGCTGGATGCTTGTCTTGGGCTCGCCAACACAAACCCCTGCCGTTGATGCAACCCGGAGCTGTGAGGCAAGTCTTTAAAAAGCAGTAAGTCTTCTGCCAGGCCGCGCGCGATCCCCGCCTCGAAATCTCCGCCCTTGGCCAAGAGATGGCAAGGCAGTTCGTTTGCCAGGCAAGTTGCCGCATCTTGCCAGGAAGGAAAGTCATGAATATCGCTGCGACTCAGCAACGCCAGCTCGTGAATATTCGGGGTCAGCACAGTGGAAAGCGCCGCCAGCGGCCGGTAATCCAGCCGCGCTGCGCCCATTGCAGTGCTCTTTGAGAGTGCATCGCCGCAACTGGCCACCATGACAGGGTCGACCACCAAAGGAACATCAGGCAGGTGCCGAGCCAACCAGTCACAAAGCAGCTGCAGCTGCACTTGATTGGCGAGCAAGCCGATTTTTATCGCCTTGGGCGGCAAGTCACCGAGCAGAGCATTGAGCTGCGCCAGCAACATCTCCTCGCTCACCGCCTCGGTTAGCGTCACTGCCACACTGCTTTGGGCGGTCAAAGTGGTGATGACAGAGCAGCCATGGCAGCCAAGATTACTCAAGGTGGCAAGATCGGCCTGGATACCGGCGCCGCCGCCACTGTCTGAGCCGGCTATGCTCCAGACTATCGGCCTTTTATCAGCCGCCATTTCAGGCTTCCTCTTCATAGCGTGTAGCCTCTGGCTTGGACTTGGACTTAGGCTTTGGGTTGGGATTGGACTCGGACTTTTCGCCTACTGTTGCCGGTTGATACAGGGCGCTGCCAGCGGCCTTGAACTGCGCCGACATCCGCGCCATCCCTGCCTCGGCATCCAGTACTTCCAGCGGCTGTGCCGTCAATTCTTCTGCCTGCACAGGCTCGGTTTGGCGCTCTGCCGCGTCTGCCCCTGACGAATCCCCCGAAGCTAGCTGAGATGCAGACAAGGATGCAGCCAAAGACGCTGCATAGTCGCGTACATCCTGGGTGATTTTCATCGAGCAGAATTTGGGGCCGCACATGGAGCAAAAATGCGCCACCTTGGCAGACTCCTGAGGCAGGGATTCATCGTGGAACGCCCGGGCGGTATCGGGATCCAACCCCAGATTGTATTGATCTTCCCAGCGAAACTCGAATCTGGCCTTTGACAACGCATTGTCGCGCAGCTGGGCACCAGGATGTCCCTTGGCGACATCGGCGGCATGCGCCGCAATTTTGTATGCAATAAGCCCTTGTTTAACGTCTTCTTTGTTGGGTAAGCCCAGATGCTCCTTGGGGGTCACATAACAGAGCATGGCGCAGCCGTACCAGGCAATCATCGCCGCGCCTATGCCAGAGGTGAAATGATCATAGCCGGGCGCAATATCCGTGGTCTGGGGCCCCAAGGTGTAGAAAGGCGCCTCATCACAGTACTCAAGCTGCTTGTCCATATTCTCCTTGATCAGCTGCATAGGAATATGGCCCGGCCCTTCGATTATGGTCTGCACATCGTATTCCCAGGCGATTTTCACCAGCTCACCCAAGGTTTCCAGCTCGGCAAACTGAGCCTCGTCGTTGGCATCGGCAATCGAGCCGGGGCGCATGCCGTCACCGAGCGACAGAGAAACATCATAGGCGGCGCAAAGCTCACAGATGTCGCGGAAATGGCTGTAGAGGAAGTTTTCCTTATGATGGCTCAGGCACCACTTGGCCATAATGGAGCCGCCACGGGACACCATGCCGGTCACCCGATTGGCCGTCATGGGCACATAGCGCAGCAAGACCCCGGCATGAATGGTGAAGTAATCCACCCCTTGTTCGGCCTGCTCTATCAGGGTGTCGCGAAACACTTCCCAGCTGAGATCTTCGGCAATGCCGTTGACCTTTTCCAGCGCCTGATAGATGGGCACGGTACCTATGGGCACAGGCGAGTTGCGTACTATCCATTCACGGGTTTCGTGGATATAACGGCCGGTGGACAGATCCATTACCGTATCGGCGCCCCAACGGGTGGCCCACACCAGTTTTTCCACCTCTTCCTCGATGGAAGAGGTCACCGCCGAATTACCGATATTGGCGTTGACCTTCACCAAAAAGTTGCGGCCGATAATCATAGGCTCGGCTTCCGGGTGGTTGATGTTGGCGGGAATGATGGCGCGGCCACGGGCCACTTCGCTGCGAACAAACTCAGGGGTTATCGGCGTGGCAACTATAGCGCCAAAGGCTTCTCCTTTGGCCTTGCGGGCCAGTTGCGGATCTTTGGCAAGTGCTTCGTTGACCCGGGCCATATTTTCACGAATGGCGATATATTCCATTTCAGGAGTGATAATGCCGGCGCGGGCGTAATGCAATTGGGTCACCCGCTTACCCGGCTTGGCCCGGCGCGGTTTGGGCAAAGCGTCGAATCTCAAATGATCCAGCCCTTCATCCGCCAGCCGCTGCTGGGTAAAACTGGAGCTGACCGAAGTCAGCTCTTGCGTATCATCACGCTCTAAGATCCAGCCCTGGCGCAATTTATCCAGGCCCTGGCGCACATTGATAGCCGCGTTAGGATCTGAATAAGGGCCGGCACAATCATAAACACATACAGCGGGATTGGGTTCAAATTGCTCGCTGCCATCTTGGGTTGGTATTCGGGTGTCTGTCTGCCTGATTTGGCGCATGGCTACCTGAATATCGGCCCGGGAGCCCTGAACAAACAGCTTCTGTGAATTGGGATGCTGCAAGGGTTTAAGGTTATCGATAAAGGCCTGGGCGGCCTCACGGGTTTGACGACGATTGGATTGACGATTTGACATAAGCAAGCTCACTCTTTTGGAAAATGAAATTGCTTGTCAGGAGAGTTGAATAATAAGCGGCGCGAGCTGACTGGTTAAACTCCTTGATTTGGAGTCCTCATCCGGCGGTGTTGGCAGACTGACCTCGTGGTTTCAGGTCAGTTCAATGTCCGCTTGAGAAGCCAGATATCGCCTCGGCTCTTTAAAGCCTTTGGCATAGATTTTTGCTCGCAGTGGCTGCGGTAATGCTGCAGCTGAATGCTTGTTTCCTTCGCAGGTGCTAGCCTGATCAGGTTCAACGGATCCCGAATAAACGGTCTCAGCCCAGAGGGCACTCCGACAAGATTGCTGCCGAGTATAAGCACAAGCCGAAGCGGGAAACAAGCCCAATGGCAAAATGAGCCACAGGATTGAATCCATTAAAATCACAATTTAATCATTTGAATTAAATGAAAATATTTAAAACAATTGGACTGTAAATTTATTTTAAATCAAATAAATTGATTGCAAAACTCACTTACCAAGCCGCTTTAGACGGCTGGCCACCGCCTCCTTGAGTGCTTTTTCCATCTCTGTCTGACCGCACTTAAATGGGAAACCCAAGTTTTCGGCATTGGGATTGAGCGGAGTCGGCACCTTGACGACCCGATAGCAGGTATCACCATCCTTGACGATACGGTTGGGGTCGAGCGGCAGATCCAGACTGGCCACTTTACTGAAATCATCGGCGTCATTGACCCAAAGCACCTCCATCTCCCCATCCATTTCACTGAGGCTCTTACGTCCCGTGGCCTTATCCGCATATTGCTGTGATAACTGTTGCAGCGCCTGCTGTTGCGAGTGTTGCAATACTTTTCGGGCAGACTTTAATGCGTTTGAACTGAAGTCCAGCTGAGATTGCTCTGCCGGCTGCGGTCTAAAGTCATTTGCTCGCTCTGGCGCAGATACGGCTGCATTTTTCGTTTCTTCAATGACTCTACCAATAGGCTTAACGCTTTGCTCCCGAGTCTTGGGGATGCTTTGCTCATTCAGGTCTTGCACAGCCACTTGTTCAGTCTCTTGCACCGACTCTTCGGCGACCTGTTTTTGTGGCTCAGTGTTTTGTTGCTCGGTTTTTTGTGGCTCAGCTTTTTGAACCTCTATCGCTTCCTTGGACTGGATTATTGCTTCTTCGGCCAAGGCTTCCGGCACTGGCGTTAACGGTTTGGGGCTGGGCTGACTGAAATAAAGATAGGATTGCAACGCCTTGGGTTTGGCAGGCTCTGTCACCACTCTTCGCCATTCGGCCTGCTGCCAAAACCAGGATAACCCCAGCAATAGTAATAAGTGCGCGGCTCCCGCCGCAGTCCAACTGCTGAAGGCGTTGCCCTTTACCTCACCATCCCCCTGCTCTGCTTTTTTAGCCATGCCAACTTGCGCCAGGCATTGGGGTTGAAACCCAAGCTGTTGACTAAAAGGCGATTGGGCAAAGAAAGGGGCAATCGAATGTGATTGAGAATGGCTTGGTTGGCAGGAACAGGGATTAATGATTTCAGCCAGACCAAGCTCAAAGGCAGCATCCCTAGACGGAATACTGATGCTCAAGCTTGCCATTGCCGCTGAGCTTTTGTCTCGGCGGGCAATAAACTTGTCTGGAAGATGAGGCATAAGCCGCTGATTTATCCGTCGCCAAATGTAAACTCAGTGTTAGAGAAAACCCTCGGCAAAAAGTTCATTCCCTTGTTTGAAAAGCAATTTACGCTACAAACTCAAATCGATGGCTTCAAGCAAAACAGGTAATCCCTTTGTCTAATAAGGCTGACGGGATCCTCTGAACAAAATAACTGTAAAAAGCGACTTGGAAGCCGGGCAATGAGTTGTTAAGGTGCAACATTAGACGTTGGTAAAAAATGCAGACGATACGGTTCAAAAAATAAATTTATCTCAGCGAACAGCTGTACATTTTTATCTAGCCAGAGTCCTGTGGTGCTGTTAGACTCACTTTCAATGAGGTCGAACCAGAAGAGTCAATCATGTCCAACAGTAAAGCTTCAGTCACTGCATCTCAATTTAATAGCCAATTTTCAAGCGGATACAGTCTAAATGAAGAGATAGCCAATGCCGTCAGCCATGGTTTGGGGGTGATTGCCGGCATTCTGGGCTTGGTGTTGATGTTGCTCAAAGGCTGGCATTCGCTGGATGCCATTCAGTTAACAGGTGTAACTATTTATGGCAGCAGTATTATCCTGCTGTTTCTCTGCTCAACCCTGTATCACAGTATTCCGCACCCAGTGTGGAAAAGACGCCTCAAGATGCTGGATCACTGCGCCATCTATCTGTTGATCGCCGGAACCTATACCCCGCTGATGTTAATTACTTTGGCCGATGCCCAGGAAGAATGGGTGCTGGTGGCCATCTGGTCGTTGGCACTGGGGGGAATAGTATTCAAGAGCTGCTTTATTCACAGATTCAAGGCGCTGAGCCTGGTGCTGTATCTGGCCATGGGCTGGCTCTGCGTCGCCGTGTTGCCTGAGCTTATCGATAACCTGTCAACAGCCGGGTTCAACTTGCTGTTGGCCGGGGGGCTGAGCTACAGCTTGGGGGTGATCTTCTACGCTACCAAGGCGATCCCTTTCAATCATGCCATCTGGCATCTGTTTGTGTTGGGCGGCGCCGTTTGCCATTTCCTGTGTGTTTATCTGACGGTGATCTAACGCAGGCGAATAGACTTAACTCAGTGCCGCCGTAGAGAGACGGCTTCCGGCTTGCTGTGCCAACTCTAGTGCAGCTAGGCCGGAGCTCTTATTTCAGCCTGCCATTGATTAAACTCACTGAGTAACCGCCTGGCGGCGATACTATAGTCTCCCCCCAAGTTTTGCCAAACAGCCGCAATACATTCCAAGGTACATAACCCGCCCTGGCGCTGATTGCGCCGTAAGCGAAACGCCGAGCCCTGCTCTGCTTGCAGTTCGACTCTGGCAAGCAACTGCAGATAGGGGCTTTGGCGATACATCTTGCCGGCCTCCTGCCAGGTTGCATCGAGTATGACCAGCGAATTTAAATTCTGAGCAACGTCTTGAGGCCAGGTTGCGCCCTGAACCGGGCTTTGGTTTGGGTTTGAACTTGGGCTTTGGTTTTGGCTTAAGTTTGGGCTTTCATTTGCAGCTTGAGCTCGCGAAATGCTTTCTTCGGAAGTATTTTCTTCGGTTTGCGGATAGAGTAAGGCGGTTCGCCCCAAAGACAAGTGCTCCATTAACCAAGCATCCGGGGCTTTACGCGCCCACAGTACCCGCTTACAGAGAGTCGGATAAGCATTAAGCGCCAGGGTGGCTGTGTTACTGGCTCGATTCAGCTCTCTTTCATGGGTCAGCAGGATTATTTTCACAGGCAACAGCAGCTTAAAATGGGTTATCGGCTAATGGAAATCCCGCGAGTTTACCACCAGCGCGAGCATACTGCC
Source organism: Shewanella chilikensis (assembly GCF_002836945.1). Taxonomy (GTDB): domain Bacteria; phylum Pseudomonadota; class Gammaproteobacteria; order Enterobacterales; family Shewanellaceae; genus Shewanella; species Shewanella chilikensis. Next base: position 45,189 of record NZ_NIJM01000029.1, on the reverse strand, counting down.
CGAGATATCCTCCAGCCGACCAGCCAGCAGATGCAATACGCCGGACGAAAATTCCACAACCCCGCTCACCTTGAGGATCCTGGCGCTCAAATAAGCCTGTCTCTGGGCCCTGGCCGTATCACTCCATACCACCAGATTAACATTACCGGTTTCATCTTCGAGGGTGATGAAGGTGACTCCACTGGCGGTGCCAGGCCTTTGCCTGCCGACCACCAGCCCGGCCACAGTTACATTCTGGCCATGACGGCACTGCCACAAAGAGGCGGCGCTGTGACACTTGCCGAGTAACCCCTGCTCTCTGAGCAGTGCCAGAGGATGACGCCCCAGGGTCAGCCCGGTACAGGCGTAGTCGGCCAGCAAGGCATCGACTTCAGTGACCTCAGGCAAGGCGGTTTCAGGGCGAAAATCGGCCTCGTCCGGCTGCTCAAACAAGGGCAAACTCTGCTGACGAGCGGCCAACTGCCACCTGATCTGATGGCGATCGCCGCCCAGGGTAGCAAAGGCGTTGGCGCTGGCCAGCGCCTCCTGCTCACGCCTTGGCAGTGCCAGAGCCGCCAACTGCGACAAGTGAGTAAAGCCCTCGCCCCGGCCCGCGACTATCTTGGCGGCGCTGTGCTCGGATAATCCCTTGACCAACCTGAACCCGAGGCGCAGTGCCAAGGAGCCATCGGTTTGTCGCTCCAGCGTACTGTACCACTGGCTGAGGTTGATACAAACCGGCAACACCAAACCACCATGATGGCGAAGATCCTGAATAAGCTGTGACGGGCTGTAAAAACCCATGGGTTGACTGTTGAGCAAGGCGCAGCAAAACGCCACCGGGTAATAGTGTTTGAGAAAGGCCGAAACATAGGCCAGGAGCGCAAAGCTGGCCGAATGAGACTCGGGGAAACCATATTCGCCGAAGCCGCGGATCTGGCTGAATATCTGCCTGGCAAAGGTGTCACTGTAGCCTCGGGCCGTCATCCCCTGAAGCAGCTTGTGTTCAAATTGCTCCAGCTCGCCACTGCGTTTCCAGCTTCCCATGGCGCGGCGCAGCTGATCGGCTTCCCCGCCACTGAAACCGGCGGCGACCATGGCCAATTGGATCACCTGCTCCTGAAAAATGGGCACCCCCATAGTGCGTGACAACACGCCTTCCACCTCGGCCGAAGGAAAAGTGACCGGCTCGATTTTATCACGGCGGCGCAGAAAGGGATGCACCATGTCTCCTTGAATCGGACCCGGGCGCACTATGGCTATCTGTATTACCAGATCGTAATAACAGGCGGGTTTAAGCCTGGGCAGCATGCTGGTCTGGGCTCGCGACTCCACCTGAAACACCCCCATGCTGTCGCCCTGCTGCAACATACGATAGACGGCCAGATCTTCCCAGCGAATATCCGACATGGCAAAGGGACGAATGTGACGGGAGATCAACTCGAAACATTTGCGGATCGCGGTCAGCATTCCCAACGCCAATACATCGACCTTTAACAGCCCCAGACTCTCGAGATCATCCTTGTCCCATTGGATCACAGTGCGCTTGGCCATGGCGGCATTCTCTACCGGCACCAGCTCGGCCAATGGCCCGGCCGAAATCACAAAGCCGCCGACATGTTGCGACAAGTGCCTTGGAAAACCCATCAGGGTCTCCACCAGCGGCAACAACCACTGCCCCAAACCTTGTTGTGGCAACAGCTTGCCTTGTTGCAACTGCTGCTGCCAAGACACTTGCGGATCGCGGCGATCGACAGCGCCTATCAGCTCATCCAGCCGTTGCTCGCTAAGCCCCAGGGCCTTACCAACATCTTTCATGGCACTCTTGAAACGATAACTGATCACACTGGCGGCCAGGGCTGCACGCTCGCGGCCATATTTTTGGTAGATATACTGGATCACCTCTTCGCGGCGTTCATGTTCAAAATCGACATCGATATCCGGCGGCTCATGGCGCTCCTTGGAAATAAAACGCTCAAACAGCATGTTGACCTTGGTGGGATCCACCTCGGTGATCCCGAGGCAATAACAGACCACAGAGTTGGCGGCCGAACCTCGTCCCTGATGCAGTATCCCTTGCCTAGCGGCAAAACAGACCAGATCATAGATAGTCAGGAAAAAGTATTCGTAATTGAGCTCGGCAATCAGCTTGAGCTCGCGCCGATACTGAGTCTGCACTTCAGGTGGAACCGCCTCGCCAAAACGCCTGCGGGCGCCCTTTTCCACCTCTTGCGCCAGATATTCACTGGCACTTAGGCCGCTTGGCACCAACTCGGCCGGGTACTCATACTTGAGTTCATCCAGACTGAAATGACACCGGGACGCCAGCTCACAGCTCCTTGCCAACCAGGCTTGAGGGTGACGCCTGGCCATAGCGGTTATCGGCTTAAGCGCCATTTCGGCATTGCCTGATAACAGCTCGCCGGCCATGGGCACGGCGCAGCCATGGCGGATACAGCTGAGTACATCGTGCAGCCTTTGCCGCTCTGCAAGATGCATCTGCACATTACCGGCGGCGACACAAGGAAGGGAAAAATGACTCGACAGCGCCTCACAGGCCTCGAGATACCAGGCCTCTCCGGGTTGCAGTTGCCGCTCCATCAAGAGATAAAGCGGCAGTGAAAACGCGGCTTTGACCCGTGCCGCCAGGATATTCAACTGTGCCAGACTGCGCTGCTGCAGCTGCGTCAGCCAAGGGGTTTGCTGACTTGGGCTCTGGTTGCCTATTCCCTGGTTTGTAGAGTTCTGATGATCGACATTCTGCTGACCAAGACTCTGGTGCTCAGTGCTTTGCAAGTCGGCTTGCGCCAGCAACTCGCTCACTGATGGCGGCCGCCACAGGCAAAAGCAGCCGCGGTCAATGGTCGCAAAGTCATCCAGGGTTAACCGATACTTGCCCTTTTCGGCCCGGCGCCGCCCTTTAGTTATCAGAGTGCTGATAAGACCATAGCCCCGGCGATTTTTTTTGCCAGCAGCACCAGGCAGCCTTCCGGCAGGTGGAATTCGGCGCCGACAATCAGCTTGATACTGCTTTGTTTGGCGGCCTCATGCGCCTTGACCACACCCGCCAGAGAACATTCGTCGGTAATGGCTATGGCCTCATAGCCCAGTTTGGCGGCCTGCTGCACCAACTCATCCGGGTGAGAAGCCCCGCGCAAAAAGCTGTAATTGGAAATAGCATGCAATTCGGCGTACATCAGCTGAACCAAGCATGAAGAAAGAGCCCATTAGCGGTGCGAAACAGCCAACACAGACCACCGCTCTCCTTATGATGGGCAAGAAAATAATCCCGGCAGGGAAAAGGCCCTGAATGCCAGGGGCTCTGTAACCTTTCCGGTCCCCTAAGCAGCTCCACAGCTTCAGGAGCAATGGCTTGCGGCTCTTGCAGCAGCCAAAGAGGCCGCAATGCCAGCGACGGCTGAACGGGCGGCCTTGCCGGTGGCGGCCAGCAAGTCAGGGAAGCCGCAGTGCTGGCCAGTTCTGGCATGGGATCGGCCGCCAACACCAAAGAGCGCACCTTATGGCTACCTAACCTGGCCTGTAATCTGGCGAGTAATTGATTGGCATCCTGTTGCTGCCCTTCTCTGGACTCGGTCAACTCTCGACTGCCCAGCTGCTGCGACACAAACTGCCTGGATCGCAGCTCAATATCGACGACCGGGCTCGGCAGTTGCAATCCTTCCAGCTGTAAACGGCAGAGCTGAGACAACCCCTGCAGTTGATATTCCCCGAAGGGATAGTTGAGTGTCAGTTGCAGCGCCGGGGGCTCTGGCTCGCGAAACTTCAGCCACAACTCCAACTGTTGCACCGCCAACTGCCTGATCCGCAAATAGGTTGCCAATTCCCCCAGCAGCTTTTGCAATGGAAACAGCAATCCCTGAACCCACTCAACATCATGCAGCAAGGTCAACCTTGCCTGAAACTGTTCGGGTAACTCATATCCCTTGCGGCAACAGGGCAAGCGCCCCTGGATTTGTGCCAGCAGCTGCAGCAAACCTTGACCAAAGCGCCGCCCCAACTCGGCAAGGGGTAAGGCATCAAGCATGGCTAGAGTCGTCAGGCCAAGCGCGCCGAGTCGTTGCCGCTCCTCTTGGGTTAATGGCAGCAAATTCAGTGGTAAATCCGGCGGTAAGCCGTGATGCACCTTGAGGCGCCCGGCTTTTTCAGCTGTGGGTGAGCTCATGAAGGCAGCTGATACCGCGCTGATGCCGACGTGAGTATGCCGCGCCAATATCGCCGCATCCAGCGGTCTGTGTGCCAGCACCAATGAGCATTCCAGACCATAGTCGGCGACTTTGTTGAGATAAGCCTCGACAATGGCACTCAAACTGCCAAACAGTTTAACCATGGATCCCACTTCCAGCAGCAGTGTATCTGTAGGCCAGCGCGCATCGGCCACATATGGGGCAGCTTGTTCAGTAAGCCCGGATAACAACGGCGGCCAGATTCTGGCGCTGAAATCATAGCTCCACTGACACAACCAATCCCGCAACGCCTCGCTGTCCACCTCCTGCAGTGGCCAAAGTTGCAACTCTCCGAGCAGCGACTGAGCGCTGCCGACACTCATCCCCGCTGTAACGCCTTTTGCTTGAGCGGCGGGACAGGCCGAATGTATGACCAGCTTCCGGCTGTCATACAAGGCCATGGGGACTTGGGGATCAAAAGGCTCTGACGCCGCAGCGGTTGGCACTGCTTTTGGTTGATTTTGGGTTTGGAACTGAGTTTGAACGCGTGTTTGAACCTGAGCCGCACCACTGCCTGCCATACTTCCAGTCATAGTGTCGGTCATAGTACCTGTCATAGTACCGGTAATAGTGCCCGCCATATTGCCCAGCATAGCCAGGCGGTAACGCTGATATTGCAGCAATAGCTGTGGAAACCAGACTCCCATCCATACCTGGGTCATCTCAGATAGCCTCTTGACTCTGAGCAGTATGGCTTTGAGTGGCTTGGCTTTGAGTAGTTTGAGAATTGGCCGTTTGCGGATTAGCGCTTGGGGAAAGCCCCGCGGGCTTGTTTGACACTTGCCGTGCCGTCCAGGGATTAGGCGCGCATTCATTGGAGGCAGCAATCCTTGACTGCGCCATCCCCCAAGGACCGTGAAGCACAGTGCCATGAAAACCAGAGTCGTGAAGCACAGTGCCATTAACCTTGTTGCCGGAATGGTTTGAATGATTTGAGCAAGTCGAGTTACTGAAGCTATGATTGGGAGCCGCCTTGCCGCTTCTCAGGGTTACCACGCCCGGCTCGACATGGGGCAGTTCAAGCGCCAGTGCCGGCAAGCCACGCAGATGCAATTCAGGGACGGGCCAACCCCCACGACGCTTTAAAATTTGCAGCTTGGCGGTATTAACGCCCGCCGCGCTGATAGCCAGCTTTAGGGTGACAGGATGATTGCTGTCGGCCTGAGCCATAGGCAACTGGCAAATTCCCAGAGCTTTGCCCTGCTCTGCGGCAAGTTGCAACCTTCTGGCCTCACTCAGTGTCAGCTTGTCCAGCCAAGCCAGCACCAGGGGACAGGCGCCGCTGCTCAGCCCTTGCTCCATGGCCCAGAGCACCTCTTTACGCTGGGTTAATTCCAGCCACAAAATACGCTCGGCGGCAATACCGTGCTGGGCAAAACTCTGTGCCAGCGGCTGCAGTGGCGGCGCTATCAGCATTATCATGGCATCTTTGGACTCATCCCCTCTGGACTGATTTCTTTTGGACTGACTTCTTTCCGAATGATTTATTTCCGAATGAGAGCCACACTGAGCCGGCAGTAAATAACGCATCAAAGGCAGCAACAGGCTGAGTTCCCCGTGCCCAGGAGACTGACTGAAAAGCTCACAAATGCCCTGCCTTGGCCACCCGGCATCACTGAGCTGCGCATCCAATGTTTCAAAACCACTGGGATACCCCAATATTTTGCCCTGACTGCCCGGCCCCAACCAGAGATCCCGACGCTCCAGCAGACCGTTCAAGGCCTGAGATTTGGCTGGATCAGATTTTACAGAGTGAGTTTTGGCTGAAAGAGACATGAAAAACACCGATACTGTATTTTTATACAGTATAACTAACTTTAGCCAACTGACAAGTCGTGCTGGCGCCAAAGCCTTAACCCGAGATAGAATAAATGAGAATGATTATCGAAACATATTCTCGACTTCAGCGAATAATTCAGGAGCTTGCCTTGCTGCCCTTTTCCGGCCTGTTTTCCCAACTCCAATGGCGACTGTTTGGCTATTTTGGTGTGTCATTACTGCTTATCCTGCTGCTCGCCAGTGGTATTGAAGCCATGTTGCTAAACCGCTTGTTACTGCTGCCCCAGCAGACCCAAAGCCAGTTACAGCAACTGGCCGATGAGGCCAACGACTATATCCTCAGGGGCGATCTAGCCGGACTGGCGGATTGGGAGGGGCGTCAGGCATTTGTACTCTATGTACTGGATAGCAAGCAGCAGGCGGTGAGTCAGCGGGAAATGCACCCGCACTTTGTTTACAAACTCAATTTCCTCAGGCAGTTGCAGCAACCTATGGGGGACAGGGTGCAAAAACCTTTGATAGGCCTGCCACTACGCAATAGCCTGGATCCGGACAATCCCCTGCTCTTGGTGGTGCAACTCAACGCTTCTTTACATCCGGCGCAGCAACTGGATAAAAGCCTCTGGCTTATCCGTATCCTGGTAGGACTACTGGTGCTCTTATTGTTCAGTCGTCTGCTGAGCCGCTATCTGATCCAGCCGCTGAGTTTACTGCGCAGCGCCACCCGTCAGCTGGCACAGGGCCAACTCGATACCCGGATTGCCGGCCATTTTTCACTAAAGCAGCCGGAATTTTTCCAGTTGGCGACCGACTTTGACCATATGGCCGAGCAGCTGCAAAAGAGCATTCAGACCCAGCAGCGGTTACTGAGGGATGTCTCCCACGAACTGCGCACTCCCCTTGCCCGGCAGGAGCTGGCCTTACACCTGCTGGAAAATCGCTTGGGGGAGGAACATCAACAACCGCTTGCCAGGCTAAGACGCCAGGGCGAAGAGATGGCGCAATTGATCAACACCATTTTAGACTTCAGCCGCCTGAGCAACGGCTTCATTAAGCTGACGGCAGCGCCTTTTACCCTGACAGAATTACGCCGCTCACTGCTGCAGGATCTGGAGTTTGAGTCTGGCCCCAAGCAAAGCATAGTCTGGGCACAGGCCCCCATTGATGAGCAAACTTTGCATACCGATATGGCCTACTTGAAGCGGGCGCTGGAAAATGTCTGCCGCAATGCCCTCAAATATGCCGGTGAAACCTGCCGGGTGGAAATCCAGGTATCTCAGCTGGGTGACGACAAATTGGGTGATAGCAGACTGCAGCTGAGTGTCAGCGATGATGGACCCGGGATCCCCAAAGAGCAACTGGAAGCCTTGTTCAACCCTTTCACCCGTTTGGATGAAGCGCGTCACAGCTCTCAGGGAGGTTATGGGCTGGGATTGGCGATTGTGCGCCAGTGTATGCAGCTCCTGGGCGGCTCGGCCCAAGCGGTTAACCGGCCTCAGGGCGGTTTGAGCATATTGCTTGAGCTGCCGCTGCAACTGCCAAACTGCAGCGAAGCCCAACTTAAGTCTATCGCTTAGGCGGTATACTTACGCACCTTCTTCAGTGCCATCTCCTGCTTAAGGCGGGAGAGATGCTCGATAAATACCTTGCCGTGCAGATGATCGATTTCATGTTGCAGCACTATGGCCAGGAAATCATCACTGTGGATCGTCTGGGCTTGGCCCTGGCGATCCAGATAGCTGACAGTGACCGACTCGAAGCGTTTTACCTTGGAGCGATAACCGGGAATGGACAAACAGCCCTCTTCACCGATAAATTCGCCGCTGGACTCAGTGATCTGCGGATTGATCAGCACCAGAGGTTGATTGCGCTCTTCTGAGATATCAATGACGACTATCGCGTGTTCACTACCCACCTGGGTCGCGGCCAAGCCGATACCATCGTCGGTGTGATACATGGTTTGCAACAGATCATCGATGAAAGGCTGCACGGCTTCTATTTCGGTAACAGGCTTGGCTTTACGCTTGAGCCTGGGATCGGGAACCGTCAAAATATCCATAATTGCCATAGGGTTATATTCTCAATTTACTCGACTTGGCGTTCAATGGGCGCCATTATGGCGAAAAAGCATCAAAAGGCAAACCTTGGGTGTGCAGCACAGAGCCGCCGAGGCACTTTTGCCAAGTGAGTAACCTCAGCTATGGAATGGTATTATAATTTGCGCCAATAGTATCAGGAGCCAAGATGACCCCGGAAACGAGCGCCCCGCCACTGAGTCCAATGCAGAAGATTTGGCACATAGTTGCATTGATCCCCGAAGGTCGGGTGGCAAGCTATGGCAAAATTGCCGACTATGCCGGCCTGCCTGGACGGGCACGCTATGTTTCCCGGGCACTGAAACAGGCGCCAGACAGCCTGGCGCTGCCCTGGCACAGGGTTATCAACAGTCAGGGGAAAATCTCTTTTGCCAAGGATACCCAGGCATTTCAGCTACAGATGAGCCTGCTGCGCAGCGAAGGCGTACAAGTGAACCAAGGCAGAATTGCCCTGTCTGAATATGAGTGGCGGCCGGACATGGCCACTCTGGTCTTGTCCATGCCGTTTTAACCACAGGAGACTGCCTTTGATCCGTTCACTTCTACTCTTGATACTGTTACTGCCCTTGCCGTTATGGGCGCAGACCAGCCCCCTGGCACCCCATACCGCCGAATATCAGGTCAATTATGGCGAAATCAATCTCGGTGGCGCCCGTTTTATGCTGTTGCCGCCAGAGGGCGACTTCTATCAATACAAGTTGGACAGCGATCTCAGCCTCTTGGTGCTGAGTGATAAACGCCATATCCGCAGTGAATTTACCTATCAGGATGGTCAACTGACGCCGCTGCGCTTCAGCCATCAGCGAACCGGTACAGGCCCCAACTTCAATGAGCAGATAGCCTTTGCCAAAGAGCAGGGCAAAATTTTCAGTCGCTACAAGGATGAAAAGAGCAAATTGGACTATTCAGGCGCCCTCTACGATGCCCTGATGGTACAGCTGCAGTTTCGGCTGGATCTCGCCGCCGGCAAGGAGCCACTGGCCTATGAGCTGGTCAAGGACAACGAGATAGATGACTATAGTTTCAAGATAGTCGGCAAGGAGCGGATGACACTGGCAAGTGGCGTCTATAACACGGTGAAACTGGAAGTGGTCCGCGACAGCACCAAGCGGCAGACCTTTATTTGGATGGCGCCGGATCTCGGCTGGCTGCCGGTGCGCCTGACCCACTTTGAGTCAGGCAGCAAGCAGCTCGATATCAAGTTAGCCAAGCTGAGCCTGGGCTCGGAAGTCAATAACCAGCTCGCCAAGACGGAATAATTTCCAATCCCCCGGCGCCAACAGCTGCCAGTTTTCGTTGCCGGTCAGCGGCCGGGTGGCTATGACAGTGACCACATCCTTGGGGGTGGTCTGGGTGTCGAAATCAATTACCACATCCGTGTCTATCAGCTGCGCCCGGCCAAAGGGCGCCCGGCGGGTGATATAGCAGAGGTTATTGCTGCAATAACTCATCAGATAACGGCCATCGCTGAGGATCATATTAAACACCCCAAGCGTGCGGATCTCCTCGGCAAGCTGGGCCACATACTCAAACACGGGCAAAATATCGTCCGGCTCGGATTCGCCGAAACGTTCGACCAGACGGCTCATTATCCAGCAAAAGGCCTGTTCACTGTCTGTGTCACCCACGGCCTGAAAGCGGCCGCTTTGAAACTTCTGCTCATAGTCAGACAACTGGCCGTTGTGGGCATAGGTCCAGTAACGGCCCCAAAGCTCGCGGGTAAAGGGGTGGGTATTTTCCAGCGAGACTTCACCGCGATTGGCCTGCCGAATATGGCTGACCACCACTTCACTCTTGATCGGGTATGACTTGATAAGGCTTGCCACATGGGACTGGCTGCTGGGGCTGGCATCCTTGAAGGTGCGGCTGCCCTTACCTTCATAAAAGGTGATCCCCCAACCATCCACATGGGGGCCGGTCACCCCGCCTCGCTCCGCCAGCCCGGTAAAGCTGAAGACAATATCCGTTGGCACATTGGCACTCATCGCCAGCAGCTCACACATCTTGTTTTTCCTGTCACTGAATCTGTTATTTCATTATCTGCGGCATTGTAGCCAAGCCGTGTCGGCAGGGGAATTATTGCTTGCAATAAAAAATTTAAACAATTGTTTGAAAAATGCTTGTATTCGATTTCGCTTAGGTTTAATTTTATTGCGACACAGGTCTGACCACATACTATAATTGTGATCTTGATCGCCCTCAAGCGAGGCGTTCTACACTGAATAAAGTGGTCGTTTTATTAAGGAGAACAAACAGTGACTACCCTACTATGGATCCTGGCATTGCTCTTGGTTTTAGGAGCAGCAGCGTACCTCAGAGTATCCCTGCTGACCGCAACCATAGCCGCCGCAGTGGTCATGGCAGCAGGCAGCCTGCTGGATGTAACTGGACTGATTAGCTGGATAATTTTCCTGGTTATTGCCCTGCCGCTGAACCTGAGTGCCTTCAGGCAGAGTGTGATAACCCGGCCATTACTTAAACTCTATCGCGGCATCATGCCGGAGATGTCTTCTACCGAAAAAGAGGCGATTGAAGCCGGTACTACCTGGTGGGAAGCCGATCTCTTCGCCGGTAATCCCAACTGGAAGAAGCTGCACAACTATCCGGTTGCCCGTCTGAGCGCCGAAGAACACGCCTTCCTGGAAGGACCTGTGGAGGAAGTCTGCCGCATGGTTAACCAGCATATGGTTTCCCATCAATTGGCGGACTTGCCTGCCGAAGTATGGCAGTTCCTCAAAGACAAAGGCTTCTTTGCGATGATCATCAAGAAGAAGTACGGTGGTCTGGAATTCTCTGCCTACGCCCAATCCCGGGTACTGCAAAAGCTGGCCGGTGTCAGCAGTGAACTGGCCTCGACCGTAGGTGTGCCCAACTCACTGGGCCCGGGCGAGCTGCTGCAGCACTATGGTACCCCGGAGCAGCAGGATCACTACCTGCCCCGCCTGGCCAAAGGTTTGGAAGTTCCCTGCTTTGCCCTGACCAGTCCTGAGGCCGGTTCAGATGCCGGCGCCATTCCGGATTTCGGTGTGGTCTGCAAAGGCCAATGGCAAGGTGAAGAAGTTCTGGGGATGAAACTGACCTGGAACAAGCGCTATATCACCCTGGCACCTGTTGCCACAGTTTTGGGGTTGGCATTCAAGCTTAAAGATCCCGAGCATCTGCTGGGCGATAAGGAAGAGCTGGGCATTACCTGCGCCTTGATCCCGACCGATGTTGAAGGTGTGGAAACCGGCCGTCGCCACTTCCCGCTCAACTGTATGTTCCAAAATGGTCCTACCCGAGGCAAAGAGGTGTTTGTTCCTCTGAGCTTTATCATAGGTGGCCCGAAAATGGCGGGACAAGGCTGGCGCATGCTGGTGGAATGCCTGTCGGTTGGCCGCGGCATCACCCTGCCCTCCAACTCAGCCGGTGGCGTTAAAACCGCGGCTTTGGCAACCGGTGCCTATGCCCGCATTCGTCGTCAATTTAAGCTGCCTATCGGTAAGCTGGAAGGCATTGAAGAGCCAATGGCGCGCATCGGTGGTAATGCCTATCTGATGGATGCTGTAACCTCCTTGACCACCACAGGTATTGATCTGGGTGAAAAGCCTTCCGTCATCTCGGCGATAGTCAAATATCACCTGACCGACAGAATGCAGAAATGCGTTATCGACGCCATGGATATTCACGGTGGTAAAGGGGTATGTCTTGGCCCCAACAACTATCTGGGACGCGGATATCAAGCGGCACCTATCGCCATCACGGTTGAAGGGGCCAACATTCTGACCCGCTCCATGATTATCTATGGTCAAGGCGCCATTCGCTGCCATCCGTATGTGCTGGCAGAGATGGAATCGGCCTTTGATAGCGACGTAAACCGCGGCCTGAATAACTTTGATGCGGCGCTGTTTGGTCATATCGGCTTTACCACAAGTAATTTTATCCGCAGCCTGTGGATGGGCCTCACCGGCAGTCGCTTCTCCAATGCGCCTTTTGCCGACAAGACCAAGCGTTACTACCAGCATATGAACCGCTTCAGTGCCAACCTGGCCTTGCTGTCGGATCTGGCGATGGCGACCTTGGGGGGTAACCTCAAACGGAAAGAGCGGATCTCTGCCCGCCTGGGTGACTTGCTCAGCCAGCTGTATCTGGCATCGGCAACCCTCAAGCGTTATCAGGATGAAGGCCGTCAGAGTGAAGATCTGCCACTGGTACAGTGGGCGGTTGAAGACGCGCTCTATAAGTTGCAGTCTTCTCTGGATGATCTGCTGGATAACTTCCCTGCTGGCCTCGGCGGCTTGCTGCGCCTGGTGTTGTTCCCCTTCGGTCGACCACTGAAGCGCCCAAGTGATGTGTTGGACCACAAGGTAGCCAAGATAATGCAGACCCCTTGCGCCAGCCGTGACCGTCTGGGCAAGGGACAATTCTGGGAAGCCTGCGACAATAATGCCGTAGGTATTCAGGAGCAGACCTTCAAAGACATACTGGCGGCAGAGCCCTTGTATGACAAAGTCTGTAAGGCTGCCGGCAAACGTCTGCCCTTCATGTGGCTGGATAAAGTGGCCGCCGAAGGCAAGGCGCTGGGTGTTCTGAGCGATGCTGAAGTGGCCCTGCTGGAGCGCGCTGAAATCGGCCGAATGAAATCCATCAACGTGGATGACTTTGACCCCGCCGAACTCAAGGCCCAGAGCCTGGAGCCGGAAAACCGCGAAGAACAAGCCGCATAAAGACTGTCGATAGTATTCAGCGGAAAAATAAAATGCCGTTCGCAATTGTGAGCGGCATTTTTATTGCCCTTCCCATTCTTCACTTCAATAGTTGGTCTTCATTCAAGATAACTAGCATCAAAACTTAAAGAATAAATGGGGACATTATTAACCCAGGCGTAAAAATTAGTCTACACAGCATTAAAATAGGTAAAACAATCAGATGATTGGCCCCTTATTCGGAAGTTAACAGTAGATCTCATTCCCAAGAAAATGACGCCTTTATGCTTGTCGTATAGATAGCGTTTTCTCTGTTAGCAAAACATCCTATTAAAAACGGCTATTAACCGTCGCTGATATCAAATTTTTACTTATAGACACAAAAAATCCGACAACCTGAAGTCGTCGGATTTAACTCTTTATGGTTCGGCTTTTCCCTATTTTATTTGGTCCAGCGGTCCATCCAGCCCAATACCTTGGCGTACCACTGCTCAAGGTTATTGGGGTTGAGGATCCAGTGGTTTTCATCCGGATAGATCAGCAACTCCGAAGGGATATTGTTGCGCTGCATATAGCTGAACGCCGCCAAACCCTGACCGTAAGGTACCCGGAAGTCTTTCTCACCGTGGATGACCAGCATAGGAGTCTTCCAGTTTTCCACATAGTTAGCCGGATTGAACTTCTCATAAAGATCCTTGGCCTGCTCGTAGCTGCCGCCAAACTCATGCTCAGGGAACCAGAGTTCCTCGGTCACATGGTACATGGAGCGCATATCAAACAAGCCGGCGTGGTTAACCAGGCACTTGAAACCGTCGTTCCAGTTGCCCTGGATCCAGTTCATCATGTAACCGCCGTAGGAGCCACCGAGGGCACAGGCGTTATCAGCATCGATCCACTTCTGCTGTTTAGCAACCGCAGCCAGACCTTTTTGCAAATCTTCCAAAGGCTTACCGCCCCAGTCCAGGCTGATGGAATCGGTAAAGGCCTGACCATAGCCGGTAGAGCCGTGGAAATCCACCATCACCACTGCATATCCGGCACCGGCCCACAGCTGAGGATTCCAGCGGAAGCTGAAACTGTTGCCGAATGAACCTTGTGGGCCGCCGTGTACCAGGAAGGCCACCGGATACTGCTTGCCTTTCTTGAAGTTGGCCGGCTTGAGCCAGTAACCATAAACCTCTTCGTTGTTCCAGCCCTTGAAGCTGAACTGCTCGAACTCACCGAACTTGACCTTGTCCAGCTTGGCCTTGTTGACTTCAGTCAAACGGGTCAGGTTTTGCCCTTCCATGTTGATGGAGTAGAGATCGCCCGGTTCCACCAAAGACTTATGATTGATGATCAAACGATCGCCCGCCAGACCCACCAGGCTGTTACTGCCATCGTTGTAGATGGCGCGCACATCACCAAACTGGGTGTTGATGGCAAATACAGACACCTGGCCCAGATCCTGAGCCGTCACATACAGGGTGTTGTTATCTTTACCAAAGCTCAGCGAGGCCGGACTTCTGTCCCACATGGGCGCCACTTCCTTGCTCTGACCCGTGACTGTGTCTTTGAGCATGATGCGGTATCTGTCGGCCTCGAATCCGGGCTTTTTCATCGCCAGATAGGCCAGATAGCGACCATCGGCGGAAAACACCGGCTGAGCATCCCAGGCCTGGTTATCTTCGGTGAGATTCTTGGCCTTGCCACCTGTGACCGGCACCTGCCAGAGGTCGTAGTTGGTGATCCAGGCCTGATCTTTGCTCGGAGCCTTGGCACTGTAGACTATGTGTTTGCCATCCGGGCTGAATGTCACCTCTTCCATGCCGGAAAATGGCTTGGGTGGGGTTTCGGTATCCAGGCCCTTGGTCACATCGACCGGCTTACCCAGCTTGCCGTTTTCAAGCTGCGCCACAAACAGGTGATTACGGGCATGGTCAGACCAGGTGTCCCAGTGACGCACCATCAACTGATCGTATTCACGACCTGTACTCTTGCGCTCGGCTTCTTTATCAAACTTGGCTTTTGAACATTCCAGGGTGTCGCACTCGGGAAAAACACGAATGCTCATCACCACCTGCTTGCCATCGGCCGATAATTTGTAGCCGTCGATACCCAAAGGCAAATCAGATACGGCCTGGGCTTCGCCACCATCCAGTGGCAAGCGATACAGTTGGCTGCTGCCATCACGGGCGGCAATAAAATAGACTTGCTTGTCATCGTGGCTGAAGGCCACATCGTGCTCTGTACCCGGTGCAGAAGTCAGCTGCTTGGGCGCCGCGTTCTTGTCGCTGAGATCCAAAAGATAGAGATCTGAGCTGCTGCCATCGTCGGTAACCTTCTTCAGGCCGTAGATAAGCTTGGTGCCGTCATTGGATACAGCGGCAGAATGGAGTTTGTTGAGCTTGACCAGATCCTGGACAGTAAAAGGGGCTTTATCGGCAGCCAGCGCCGGCAAAGCCAGACCTGCGGCGAGCAGCGCCATCAATAGTGGGTTGGTTTTCATTATAAATCTTCTTATTGGTTGTTGATTGCAATGCAAAAGGGGCCAATTGGCCCCTCAAGGTTCAGCTTAAGCCTTGGCGTTCTGGATATTCACCTTCCAGATTGCCGGGCCGGTTTCATGGGCATTCACCCCGTTGGAGTCAACCGCTACAGTAACAGGCATATCCTTAACGTCAAACTCATAGATGGCTTCCATCCCGAGATCTTCAAACGCCACCACGCGGGATTGCTTAATCGCCTTGGACACCAGATAAGCGGCGCCGCCGACGGCCATCAGATATACCGCCTTGTGCTTGCGGATAGATTCAACTGTGGCCGGACCACGTTCGGCCTTGCCTATCATGCCCATCAACCCTGTCTTATCCAGCATAAGATCGGTGAACTTATCCATACGGGTAGCGGTTGTCGGGCCGGCCGGGCCAACCACTTCATCACCTACCGGGTCGACTGGACCTACGTAATAGATGAATTTACCAGTGAAATCAACTCCTTCAGGCAAGCCTTCACCGCTTTCGATCAGGCTCTGGATCCGTTTGTGAGCCGCGTCACGGCCGGTGAGCATCTTACCCGAGAGCAGCAGAGTATCGCCGCTGTTCCAGCTTTCAATCTCTTCCTGGGTAACGGTATCGAGATTGACCCTACGCACGCTCTCACCCACTTCCCAGGTGATTTCCGGCCAGTCATCAAGGCTTGGCGGAGTCAGCTCGGCTGGGCCGCTGCCATCAAGATGGAAATGCACATGACGGGTAGCGGCGCAGTTGGGGATCATCACCACAGGCTTGGAGGCGGCGTGGGTGGGCGCTGTCTTGATTTTAACGTCCAGTACAGTAGTCAAACCGCCCAGGCCCTGGGCACCAATGCCTAAGTTGTTGGCGCGCTCGAAGATATCCAAACGCAGCTTCTCTTCCGTGGTTTCGGCGCCGCGTTCCATCAGTTCATGAATATCGACGCTCTCCATCAAGGCTTCCTTGGCAAGCACGGCGGCTTTCTCGGCGGTGCCGCCAATACCTATTCCCAGCATACCCGGAGGACACCAGCCGGCGCCCATGGTTGGCAGTGTTTTTTCAACCCAAGCGGCGATATCGTCAGATGGATTGAGCATCACCATCTTGGCCTTGTTTTCACTGCCGCCACCCTTGGCGGCAATGGCCACTTCGATATGATCGCCGGGAACCATCTGAATATGCACCACAGAAGGTGTGTTATCGCGGGTATTCTTACGGCTGCCGGCCGGATCGGCCACTATTGAGGCCCGCAGCGGGTTATCTGGATTGGTATAAGCGCGGCGCACGCCTTCATCCACCATCTGCTGCACTGTCATATCTGTCTTGTCCCACTGCACGCCCATTCCCAGATAGACATAACAAGTCACAATGCCGGTATCCTGACACAAGGGTCTGTGTCCTTCAGCGGACATGCGCGAGTTGATCAAAATCTGGGCAATTGCATCCTTGGCGGCCTGACTCTGCTCACGCTCATAGGCGGCGGCCATGGCGTCGATAAAATCTTTGGGATGGTAATAGGAGATATATTGCAGGGCATCAGTGATGCTGTCGATAAAGTCAGCTTGCTTGATTACAGACATGTTTGGCGCTCCATTAGCCTAAGGATCCGCCCCTTCAGCTCAGGATCAACGCTCAACAGAGATTCAAGCCAAAGCCTTGAATTTCAGGCTCCTCTTGCCGGTTTTGCGACACAAAAATGCTCAAAACGACAGCAAAGCCGTGATACAACGCGTTTTCACCAAGGGCCAGGGGTGGTTTTATTAGTTTTTTGTGGCCGTTATGATACTCTTTCGTTCCTTTTTGGGCTACATCACATTTTCAGATAGGGTCGTTCGATGTACCAGCAGGCTATTTGCCCTCCCGCCATTCGCCTTCTTGACTGGCAATTATCAACCTTAGAGCTGTTTTCCCACTTCAGCGATGAGCCTTGGGCCATGCTGCTGGATTCGGCCGATGCCAAGCACAGTGACGCCAGATACGACATCATAGTTGCCGAGCCGATTGCCACTCTAGTCACCACAGGTGACACTACCCAAATCACTGAGGCGAGCGGCCTGCGGCGCTCAAATGACGATCCTTTTGCCTTGCTGCAACAACTGCTGCAACAGTATTTTCCCAATGCCATGCCAGTCAATCTGCCTTTCAGTGGCGGTGCGGTGGGCGCCTTCAGCTACGATCTTGGCCGCAGACTGGAAAAACTGCCCAAACTGGCCGCAGCCGATATCGCTCTGCCGGAAATGAATGTCGGTCTTTATGACTGGGCTCTTATTCGCGATAAGGAATTAAGGTGTTGGCAATTGGTGCACTATCGCGGCGAAAAGGCGCTAACTGAAACCCTGTCGCGGCTGACGTCCAAAGTCACAAACAGCCCCAATAAGCACCTTGACCAAAAAGCGTTCCGACTCAGCGGTGAGTGGCGCTCGCAGCTCAGCCGCGAGCAATATGGCGACAAGTTTGCCAAAGTGCAGCAATATCTTCACAGCGGCGATTGTTATCAGATCAATCTGACCCAAAGATTCCAGGCCGACTATCAAGGTGATGAGTGGCAAGCCTATCGTAAGCTCAGACAAGCCAACGGCGCGCCCTTTTCTGCCTTTATCCGCCTGGAGCACAACTGCATCCTGTCCATCTCACCCGAGCGTTTTATTGCCCTGGATTCCAATCGCCATATTGAAACCAAGCCCATCAAGGGCACCCTGCCTCGAAGTGCCGATGAACAGCAAGACAGGGAGCTTGCTAAACAGCTGGCTGGGTCGGAAAAAGACCGAGCCGAAAACCTGATGATAGTGGACTTGCTACGCAACGATATTGGCAAGGTCGCCAGCCCAGGCAGTGTGGCCGTACCGCATCTGTTTGCCATAGAAAGCTTTCCGGCGGTGCACCATCTGGTCAGCACAGTGACCGCCGAACTGGCAGCGGGTTATCAGGCCACAGACGTACTGCGGGCCGCCTTCCCCGGCGGCTCTATCACAGGCGCGCCCAAGATCCGCGCCATGGAAATTATCGAAGAGCTCGAACCCAGTCGCCGCTCACTCTACTGCGGTTCCATCGGATATCTGAGCCAGGATGGCAAAATGGACAGCAGTATCACCATTCGTACCCTGGTTGCCGATTCCGGGCAGCTCTATTGCTGGGCCGGTGGCGGTATAGTGGCCGACTCAGACGTGGATGCCGAATACCAGGAAACCTATGATAAAGTGAGTCGAATACTGCCGCTATTGACCCCGGAACCAGACAAGCCTTAGCCTGAAGCTTGCTATTTATGCTGATTGAGAGTTTTTGCGAAGACGGGACAGTAATGGCTTTGGTTATTGATTACTTCAATCGACTTCAAGGACACTATGGATAAAGACGAGCTGTTGACCCGTTTTCAACTCAGAGCCCTGAGTCGATACCATTCGAGTCCTTTGACCCCGGCCAAACTCAGGGCCGCCGCAGTACTTATCGCACTGGAGCCGGGTGTGCAGGGACCGGAGCTTATCCTGACCCAGAGGCCGAAGCATCTTAAGGCTCATCCCGGCCAGGTGAGCTTTCCCGGCGGCAAACCGGAAGCCGAAGATCAGAACCTTATCATGACAGCCCTCAGAGAGGCCGAAGAAGAGATAGGTTTGGCGCCGGACAATGTCGAAATCATAGGCCAACTTCCCAATCATCCCACCTTTACCGGCTTTGAGATCACCCCTGTACTTGGCTGGGTAAAATCGCCCTTTGAGGCACAAATTGACCCGGCCGAAGTGCAGGAGCTGTTTCGGGTGCCGCTGGCGTTTTTACTCGAAGAGGAAAATCGTCACACGGCGATGTTCGAGCGCCGCGGCCATTTCTACCCTGTCACCTTTATTCCTTATCGCAGACACTTTATCTGGGGCGCCACCGCGGCGATTATCGATATGCTCTGTCGGCAACTGCGCTAACAGCACAGCATAAAGGCAGTTAGATAAAGAAACGCAGATACAAGCCGGCGGCAGTGGATGAAAGCAACAGCAGCGGAATATTGAACCAGTAACCCAAACGGCTGTGATGAGCCACATACCAGTTGAAGGCAAGACTAATGAAACTTATGGCGGCGCAAGCCCAGATGATATATTCCAGCAACATGGTTTGCTGAGGGTCCCAGTACAAACGCACCGGCGCCCCCTTGCTGAAGAAATAGCCTACGGCCCTGTCCGGCCGCGCCTTATCAAATATCAGCAGGGCATAAATCGCCAGTGACCAACCAATAATCGACAGGCTCGCCAACAGATATTGAAAGATTTTGACCTTTTTCATCCAAACTCCTTCCGTCTGAAGGGGGATATTGTCCCCAGAATACCTTTTTCAGCTTGAGAAAAGCCACCAGCAAGGTAATATTAACCTCCAAATTTTTTCCTGTGTCATCAATATAGTCAGGGATTTGCCTGATTTCTGCTCTCGAACTATTTTCGGGGCCGAATTGAAGCATAAAACGTTTCATTGGAGAACTAAGCAATAATGAGCATTGCATCTGTCGCATCTGTATTTAAAGGCGAGCATGCGGTCGGTTCACAGGTCACTGTACGTGGCTGGGTAAGAACCCGTCGTGATTCCAAGGCCGGCATCTCGTTTCTTGCCGTCTATGATGGTTCCTGTTTCGATCCTATCCAGGGCGTGGTGCCAAATAGCTTACCCAATTACAATGACGAAGTGCTGAAGCTCACTGCCGGCTGCTCCGTGATTGTCACAGGTGAAGTGGTTGAAAGCCCTGGCTCAGGCCAGGACTTTGAACTGCAAGTCACCCAAGTTGAAGTCACAGGTTGGGTGGAAGATCCTGATACCTATCCTATGGCGGCCAAGCGTCACTCGGTTGAACACCTGAGGGAACTGGCGCACCTGCGTCCACGTACCAACATCATCGGCGCAGTGGCCCGGGTCCGTAACTGCCTGTCACAGGCGATTCACCGCTTCTATCACGAAAACGGCTTCATCTGGGTCTCTACCCCGCTGATCACCGCCTCGGACTGTGAAGGCGCCGGTGAAATGTTCCGGGTGTCGACGCTGGACATGGAAAACCTGCCACGCACCGCCGATGGCAAGGTAAATTACGAAGAAGACTTCTTCGGTAAAGAGGCATTTTTGACCGTATCGGGTCAGCTCAACGGTGAAACCTACGCCTGTGCCCTGTCGAAGATTTACACCTTTGGCCCAACTTTCCGCGCCGAAAACTCCAACACCAGCCGCCACTTGGCCGAGTTCTGGATGGTTGAGCCGGAAGTGGCTTTTGCCGATCTGAACGACATTGCCGGTCTGGCAGAAGCCATGCTCAAGTACGCCTTCAAGGCGGTGCTGGAAGAGCGGATGGACGACCTGCAGTTCTTTGCCCAGCGCGTCGATAAAGGCGTGATTGAGCGTCTGGAGAACTTTGTCAGCAGTGACTTTGCCCAGGTGGATTACACTGATGCCGTTGAAATCCTCAAAAACTGCGGTAAGCAGTTTGAGTACGATGTCGAATGGGGCATAGATCTGCAATCCGAGCATGAGCGTTATCTGGCAGAAGTGCACTTCAAGGCTCCTGTGGTCGTGAAGAACTATCCAAAAGATATCAAGGCCTTCTACATGCGTCTCAACGAAGATGGCAAGACAGTGGCGGCGATGGACGTATTGGCCCCCGGCATTGGTGAGATTATCGGTGGTTCACAGCGTGAAGAGCGTTTGGACGTACTGGATATGCGCCTGGCCGAGATGAATCTCAACAAGGAAGATTACTGGTGGTATAGAGATCTGCGCCGTTACGGCACTGTGCCTCACTCAGGTTTCGGTCTGGGCTTCGAGCGTCTGGTGTCTTACGTTACCGGTGTGTCCAACATCCGCGATGTGATCCCCTTCCCTCGCGCCCCAAGAAGTGCCAACTTCTAACGAGTTCTTATCCCAAAAACGCGCTTTCGGGCGCGTTTTTTATTGGTTGAATATCAAGTTTGACTGTGGATTTTCACACCGGCTTAAAGGGCTGCACTCTGTCGCAAACCGCGCCAAGCAAAGGTTTGTCGTGGGAGATCACCAGCAGGGTCAACTGTTTATCACCGGCAATCTGCAGCAGTTGTTGCCAAAGCCTTTGCTGACTCACCATATCCAGCTGGGCCGTGATTTCATCACAGATAAGCAGCCGGGTTTCCGGCGCCACAGCCCTTAGAATATTGAGCCTTTGCAGCTCACCGCCGGAAAGGCCGCCGGGGCGTGATGCCAGCCAGCGCCTGAGTTCGGACTCGGCCACGCCGAGCATGGGCAAGAGATGAGCATAATCACGCCCCTGCCAACTCTCATTCAAGGATTGCGCCAGGGTCAACCTTGGGTTGAACGCCTGCTCCGGCTGCTGAATAACCCACTGAATGGGTGAAGGTCGGCCGCGAAACTGCCTGAGCGCCTGACTGCACTCAAGCTTTCCCGCCGCAAGCGGCATCAAGCCTGTGAGTATCGCCGCCATGGTGGACTTGCCGCAGCCACTGTCACCCCAGATCCCGAGAATTTCGGCGTGATTAATGGCTATATCAGGCAGCTCAATCACCTTGTGGCCCCGATAAGCCAAACCGCCACTAAGCGAGAGCAGCGGCGATAATGATGCAGAAGGCAAAAGCGCGCTTTCAAGCTCCAAAGCAGAGCCGGATTGAGCCGGTTTTGTTTGCAAAGAACTTAGACTCATGCGCGCCTCCGACAAGGCGAGTTGTTGAAACTCTCCAGGCTGTCACCATGGGGCTTTTGTTGACTAGCAGGTTGACTAGCGGGTTGGCCAGCGAATGGACTAGCAGACTGGTTATCGAGTCGGCTATTAAGTTGACTCTTGAGCTCGCTCTTTGGTTCAGCATCAGCCAAGCGACAGCTGCCTGCCGGCCAGTTTTCCGGCAATGCCGCCAGCAAGGTGTGACTATAGCAACCGTCACTATAGCAGCCGTCACTCTCACATTCATCTCCCGGCTTATGCCCGGCAATACTCGCCCGCAGACTGGCGCTATCCGTCACCTCGGCGAGCCGGCCGCGGCGCAGCAGATACAACTCGGCATCCAAGGCCAGCACGGCCCTGAGGTTATGACTGATAACCAGTACCGCCTTGGGGCTGGCGTCTAATCCCAATCGTAGCTGCAAGGCGCCGCTGGCAAAGTCGCTGAGTAAGGCGTAAAGCTCAGTGGCAGCAAGCTCATCCAGACCGCAACAAGGCTCATCGGCCAGCAATAGATCCGGCGCTTGCAATAGGGCCTGGGCCAATAATACCCGCCGGGCCATACCGCCGGAGAGCATGGGGGGATAAGCCGCCAGGATCTCCGCTGTAATACCCAGCTCGTCATACAGAGCCTGCCGGTAAGGGAGCATGGCATCATCACAGTACCAGTCGAGCAATTCGCTTATCTTAATGTTGGCGTCCAGCACCTGGGTACTCTGAGCGCAGAGCGCCGTCTTTTGTGGCCGCATCAAACCAGCGCATTGCATGGCTATGCCCTTTGGCAAACTGCCCATGATAGCCAGCGCCAGCAAGCTCTTACCGGCGCCGCTCTCACCGAGCACTGCGGTAACCTGTCCTGGAACCACCTCAATATTGAGCCCATCCAGCAAAGTTCTGCCACTGCTATCCTTGAGCGTTAAATCTGTCACTTGGGTATGAATGGCGACGACGGGTTTAACATCGCTTGAGGAAAGTAAATCACCTTTAGATCTCAAGGCATTGGTGCCCGGTAACTTAGGCGCAGCCATACCATCTCTGGCAAACTGGATCAGATTTTCGGCAAGCTTAGACAGCAGCAAAACAAAGCTCAGCAGCAAGATCCCGGGAAACAGCGCCAGCCACCATTGGCCAAGCAAGAGATAGCGATTGGCCTCAGCCAGCAGTTCGCCCATGGAGGGCGCATTGCTGTCGAGACCAAAACCAAGAAAGCTCAGCGCCGCGACATGAAGCAAGGCATGCGGAAACAAGTTGAGCCCGCCAATCAGCCACTGTGGCATGATGTGAGGCCATAAATGGCGCATGCGGGTGCTGAATCTGGAGCCGCCAAACCCCAGAGCCAAACTGACATAAGGCTGAGCCAGGATTTCATCCATTTCCAGTAAGAGTAAACGGGTCAGTCTCGGCCAATGACTCAAAGCCAGGGCCGCAATCACCCCATATTCCTGTCCGCCGAAGGCCAACGCCAGCAAGATCAGCAGCAACAGATGTGGCAGTGACATACAGAGATCGCAGCAAAGCAATACAGCTTGACGCCACTTGGAGCCGGTTTGCGCCAGCAAGGCCAGCAGCAGTGCCAGCGAGCTGCTGAGCAGTACCGCCAGTGCGCCTATCCACAGACTTTTGAGCATAGCCGCGCCGCTACGCTCGGCCATATCGCGCCCAAGCCAATCCGTCCCCATGAGATGAGTCCAGGATGGCCCCTGACTCTTGGCCAGCAGGTTAAGCTCACTGGCATGGTTGCCAAATAGCAGGCATAGTGCCGTCAGCAACAGAAGTCCGCACATCGGCCAAAACCAGATGGTGGCGTGACTGCCATCCTTGGCCTGAAGGCTTTTCAAATAGAGTCTTAAACCGCCCATCATGCCTGTACTCCAGAGGCATGAGCCGAAAGTCCACTGAGCCTGCCGCGCTGCAATCTGGCGCTGATAAGCTCGGCGGCCAGGTTACCGCAAAACACAAACAGCGCAGAAAACAGGGTGATCCCCATCAGCAAGGGCGCATCGTTGCCGAGTCCTGCCTTGACCAAGGCACTACCGAGTCCGGGGAAGTTGAACACGGTTTCGGCGAGAATAGAGCCGCCAAACAGCTCGGCAAAAGAAGCAAAGTGCAGCACTATCGCGGGCTTTAGACTATTGGCAAAGATATGCTTCTTGAATACCGCCAGACGACCTTTACCGTGACTTTGGGCATATCCCACATATTCGCTGTGGTAGAGATCCAGCACCTTTTCCCGGGTGTGCAGCACCAAGGGTGAGAGTTGGCTCAGCGTCAGGACAGTCAACGGCAAAGCGAGATGTAACAACATGCTGCCAAGGCTCTGCTCGGTAAAACTCAGCCCCAGCGGCGCAGCGCAGCACACGGGCGTCCAGGCCAGAGTGACAGAGAACAGGCTTATCATGATCATCGCCAACCAAAATGACGGAATGCTCGAAAGCAGCCAGGCAAAGCGTCGCAGCCAGCGATCGCAGAAACTCCCTTCGGTGATGGCACACAGTAGCCCCAGGCCATAACCAAGCAGCAGAGCCAACCCCCAGGAGAGCGCCATCAACAGCAAGGATAGCGGCAAGCGCTCGGCAATCACTTCGGAAACGCTCTGGCGAAACACCAGGCTCTGGCCCAGATCGCCACTCAGTAGCGCGGAAAAGTAACTGCTGATCTGCTGCCAAAGTCCTGTGTCCAACCCCAGCTCGCGGATCATCTGGGTGCGCTGGGCATCGGATACCGCCAGCAGATTACCGCCCAGGTAGTGAATTAAGGGATCGAGCGGCGACAAGGACAAGAGCACAAAGGCCAGCAAACAAGCAAACAGCAATAGCAGCGCCAGCCGCAGAGACCGCAAAAAAGCCCCCTGCCAGCAGACTGAAGACCAGTTTTGAGGTGCTATCGGCTTGTTGGCAGACAACATTGGTTTCATGGACATTGCCAGCGCCACTGGTTGATATTATTGGTGATCGGCCAGCCATGACCGTGAGGTTCCACCAAGGGTTGCCCCAAATCGAGACAAGGGTTGGCGGCATAGAGATGCTGCAGATTCACCAGCCAGCTCCAGGGCACGTCCCGACTTATCTGTTGCTGTGCCTGTTGCCAGAATGCAATCGCAGTTTCGACAGAGTCGGCCTCGCGAGCCTTTTCCAGCGCCTTATCGACCAGCGGGTTTTGATAGTAGCCGGAGTTGAAATAACCTTTGCCGGCATTGCGACTGTCGTAGATAAGCGCCATTTCATTGGCCGAAAGGCTGCCAAAACCAAAGAGCACCGGCGCCTGATGCATCACCCGATAGATATTTTCCCAGCTGTCCGCCTTGGGCTCCAGCTGGAATCCGGCCATTCTGGCCATCTGGGCACTGGCCAGCGCCAACTGCTCACGTATGCTGTCACCGGCCAGATAGTAGAGCGGGAATGTCAGCCGTTGCCCATCCTTTTCGCGAATGCCGTCCGCGCCAAGCAACCAACCGGCGTTGGCCAAGAGTTCTGACGCTTTCAGTAAACGCTGCTTCATCTGCCAATCAGCCCAACCTGGAGCCGCGCCGCCCCATGGCAAGTCATCAGCAATTGACCAGGCCGCTCTTGCGTAGCCCCCCAGCAGATTATCAACCAGTTGCTGGCGGTCGATGACCATATCGAAGGCTTGGCGCACCGCCAGTTCACTGGTGACCGGGTTATCTTCCGCTCGCATCGGCCAGGCAATGCCGCGGTTATCGACACTGGTTTGTGACCACAGGCGATAATTGCCCTGCGCCATCAAAGCATCGGCATATCTGGGCGCCAGCGCCGAGAGCTGCAATTGCCCGGTCCTGAGCATGGCAAAACGACTGTCTTCGTCGGCAAAGACGATGACCAATTTGTCGAAATAGGGTTTTTTCAGCAGCGGATGGTCGGGATCGGCACTCTGATATTTGGGGTTGGCTTCCAGGATCAGCTGCTGCCCCTTATCCCAGCGGCGCATTTTATAAGGCCCCGAGCCTATGGGATGCTGACCATAATCCGGGCCGTAACTGTCGCTCGGCACTATCGCGAGCTCAGCCAAGGTATCGATAAAGCCAATATCTGCCTGCTTAAGGGTGAATTCGACTTGCAGTTCAGACTTTTGTTCCACCTTGACCAAATTGGACAAGTCCTGCATACCGGCCGCTTTGCTGGCCTGCTCAAAAGTAAAGGCGACATCTTCTGAGTTAAGCGAACTGCCATCGCTGAAGACCAGATTGGGCCTCAAGGTTACTGTCCACTTGAGCCTGTCGGGGCTCAAGGTCCAATCGCTGGCGATATCACCGATAAACTCACCGCCACCAGAGCGGCGCAACAGGGCAGATTGAATGAGCGGATTATTGTAGCGCCCCCAACCTAGGATGGGGTCAAAGCCACCATCGGGCTCCGCGCCCAGCACCATGACCAAAGGCTCCGGGATAGCTTTCGCTATCAATTGGAAAGGCAAAGCTGCCGTCAACAGAGTAAACAGCACCAGTCCCATAGTTGATGTTGTCGACCTGAATACATGTTTTGACTGTGCAAGTTTCTCTAACCTTTGCAGATTGGAGCGGCAAATGGGTTTGCTCTTGGAATTGATATAAGCAGATGAAAACAACACCTGAAACTCCCGAACCTGGCTAAAATTTTAGACTCGTTGACGGATATGATGGCGGTTCCGTGGCAAAGTGATATTAGCTTGTATGTTGGTTTGCCAAGGAGAAGATCGCAATTCAAGTTCAGTGCATAACCAGATTATTTGAGCCGAACCGGAATTATTTATATAAGCTACAGATCCGGCCAATGGATACAGCAGGAAATGATAAAGCTCGCGTAATTGCTTAACTAGGCTTGTTTATTAAACGCCCACAAAGCATTTTCAGTGTTATGTTCGACTGGAACCTAACGCTACCCGCCGATGTTACTTATTTATTTTTAGTAACACTACCCCGATTCCTCTCAGTGTGACAGCACAAAAAACAGACAAAGATAAAAAGTTTGCGGTAGATCACACCCATTGAAAATGGAAAAGGACATTTTGTGGCAAAGCTTGTGTAAGCTCTACTAACCAATAGTGTTTTTCTGAAGAAACAGTCATGACAGATGAGACTCAACGTTTTACCGTATCCCTACCCCAATCACTGTTTGAAGAGATAGAAAATGATAGCCGCGAGCGAGGCTATCAATCCCGTTCAGAATATATTCGCGATCTGTTTCGCGACAGGATAGTTGATAAGCAATGGAACAACAGCAAAGAGGATGTTGTAGGTGTACTGACCTTGGTTTTCGATCATCATCAGAGAGGTTTGTCAGAAAAGCTGATTGAAATCCAGCACAATCATTTAGTACACGTGCTCTGCAGTACCCATGTCCACGTAGACCATCATAGGTGCCTGGAAACCATTATCCTCAAAGGTCAGGCTTTTGAAGTGAATAAGTTGGTCAATCAAATAGCAGCACTGAAAGGGGTTAATCTCGCGCGTTTAAGTCGTGCCGGAATTATCTGATATTGCATAGCGCCCACTGTCAAGCACACCTTCTTGTATTGCCTGCAAAGTCATTGCCATAAGCCACTATCCTGCTATGGCAATGACCGCATGAGACGCAAGTCTTAATGCAAATGCTGACGTTAAGTTCCTTGGTACTCCAAACCTATGTTGAACTCAATAGATAGACGGCATGCCTTCCGGGCGGGTACGCAGCACCTTAAGAAACCACATATATTGCTCGGGATAGGCGGTAATCACCTGCTCCACGGCCTTGTTTAATGCAATGGCCTCATTTTCCTTACCTTGCATCGACTCGGGGGCAATCGCCGGCATAACCGTCAAGCGAAAACACCTGGCTTGGTCGTCATAGCCAATTTTCACCGGCATCACCTGGGCGTTACCTGCCTGCGCCAAGCGGCCAACCACAGGCAAAGTAGCCTTGACTGTTCCTAAAAATGGCGCAAATACGCTCTGCTCCGGTCCCAAGTCTTCATCCGGCAGATAGAAGAAACTGTTGCCCTGTTTCAGCTCAGCCAACAAGGCCCGGATCCCGGCTTCACGCATATAGATATTGCCGCCTTGCGAGCTACGCATACGGTTATTGAACCAGTTGAACAATTCATTTCGATGCGCTTTGGCCATGGACACCATGGGCAAGTCCAAATTAAGTCTCAGACCGGCATACTCTATGCCCCAAACATGAGGCATGATAAAGATAATCGGCTGCCCGGCTTCACGGGCAGCCGCGATATGTTCTTCACCCTCGACCAGCACTCTTTTGCGAATATAAGCGCTTGGCATCAAAATCAGCTCAGATTGAGCCAGCAGCGTCATTACAAAAGCTTCGGTATTGCGTTCCAGCAACTGCTCGATTTCCAACTCACTCTTATCGGGGAAACAGGCTTTAAGGTTGGCTCTGGCTACACTTATCGGTTTATGGGCGACACGTTTAACCAAACGCGACAACCCGCGGGCAATAGGATCTCTAATGAGAGCCGGCAAGAGACCAAACAAAACCAGTACGCCAATCGCCAACCAACTACCCCAAAATCTGGGGTGCAGCAATGACCAACGGAAGCGCCTATCGAAGTATTTGCCTTTCTTAGGCTTGGAAGGTGTATTTGACAAGGTTTAACCCCTGGGTTTAATCCCAATGCAATGCCAAACCAGGCATTAAAAATGCGACACAACAGGGTAGAAGCACTTTCTATAGACACAAACAGGGAAGCCACCCACAGGAGCGGCTTCCCTGTTCTAAATTACTGACCGAGCAGTTATTTGCCTTTGTTAGCGGCTTCTACGCGACTCTTCAGTTTCTGTCCCGGACGGAATGTCACCACCCGACGGGCAGAAATTGGGATATCCTGACCTGTTTTGGGATTCCTTCCCGGTCTTTGATTCTTATCCCTAAGGTCAAAGTTGCCAAAGCCAGATAACTTGACCTGCTCACCATTTTCAAGCGCGGTTCGGATCTCTTCGAAAAACGCTTCAACCATCTCTTTTGCTACCCGCTTGTTAATGCCAAGCGTTTCAAAAAGATGCTCTGCCATTTCGGCCTTGGTAAGTGCCATACTTTAATCCCTCAACGATGCGTTGAACTCGGACTTGAGCGCAGAAACCACTGTATCAACCATCTCAGCAATCTCTTTTTCCTCAAGTGTACGAGCGTTATCTTGTAACGTAAGTGCGATCGCCAGACTCTTTTTGCCCTGCTCTACACCTTTACCTCGGTATACATCGAACAAGTTTAAGCCAACCAACTGATTTTCGCCAACTTTTCTTATCAGCGTCATCACTTCACCTGCGGCGACTTCTTCATCAACCACTATGGCGATATCGCGGCGATTGGCTGGAAACTTAGATACAGCCTGGGCTTGCGGCAATTTAGCCTGCAATAAAGCGTCCAATTCCAGCTCAAATACTATGGTTTTGCCATTCAGCCCAAAAGGCTTTTCGAGGCTGGGATGGACAGCACCTATATAGCCTATGACCCGATCATTTCTCAATATTTCAGCACATTGCCCCGGATGCATAGCCGGATGCTGCGCTCCTTTAAAACTAAATTCAGCTTCGGAAACTGTCAAGCCAATAATGGCTTCTAAATCACCTTTAAGATCGAAGAAATCAACGGTTTTCGACTCCATGCTCCAGTGTTCATCACTCTGAGGGCCGGCGATCACCGCGCCCAGCATGGTCTGTTGTCTTACGCCGGATTCTGCTTGTGCATCAGGAATAAAGCGTAAACCTGTCTCAAACAGGCGTACACGAGCCTGCTGACGAGCCTGGTTGTAACCCACGGCATTCAGCAATCCAGTGAACATGGACAGACGCATGGCCGACATTTCACTGGAAATCGGGTTAGGTAATACCATAGCTTCGCTTTCGGGGTGAACCAGTTTTTGCAACTTGGGATCCACAAAGCTGTAGGTGACGGCTTCCTGGAAACCCCGTGCCACCAACAAAGCTCTTACCCGGCTCAATTTCAGATCCGCTTCTTTATGATCTGTCATAAAGAGGCGCGCCAGTGGCGCCGTATTGGGGATATTGTTATAGCCGTATATGCGGGCAACTTCTTCGATAAGGTCTTCTTCAATTGCCATGTCGAAACGGTAAGTGGCGGTTTTCACCTGCCAGTCACTGCCCTGGTTTTCAACCTGGAAGCCCAAGCGGGTCAGAATTTGTTCAACATCTGTGTCATCGATATGATGTCCGAGCAATTTATCCAGTTTGCTGCGACGCAGTTTAATGTCGACAGCCTTTGGCAGATGCGCTTCGCTCTTGGCCTCAACCACAGGACCGGCTTCGCCGCCACAGATATCCAGCACCAAACGGGTGGCTCTATCCATAGCCTTATGCTGCAGCTCTGGGTCAACGCCGCGTTCAAAACGATGCGAAGAGTCGGTATGCAGTCCAAGACGACGGGCCTTGCCCATGATAGCCAGCGGCGCGAAGAACGCACACTCAAGCATGATATCGCGGGTTTGCTCGCTGACACCGGAAGCCTCACCACCGAAGACACCGGCCAGGGCCAATGCCTGGCTGTTATCGGCAATCACCAACGTATCTGCCGGTACGGTAATTTCGTTGCCATCGAGCAGAGTCAGTTTCTCTTCACCATTACCCAGGCGTACCTTGATGCCGCCGTCAATCTTATCCAGATCAAAAGCATGCATCGGCTGGCCGAACTCAACCAACACATAGTTGGTGATATCCACGATAGGATCTATCGAGCGAATACCGCTGCGGCGCAGTTTTTCCACCATCCAGTCAGGCGTTTGCGCCTTGACATTGACATTGCTGACCACCCGGCCCAAATATCTTGGGCAAGCTTCCGGGTTAGCGACCTCTATTTCAACTGTACGCTCACTACTGACGTTGGCAGCTTCCCAGCTTGGCTCGGTCACGTTAAGACGGTTGAGCACGCCCACTTCGCGGGCCAGTCCCACCATACCCAGGCAATCGGCGCGGTTGGCGGTCAGATCCACATCGATAATCACGTCATTGAGCTGCAGATATTCGCGAATGTCTGTACCAATAGGCGCGTCCAGCGGCAGCTCAATAATGCCGTCGCTTTCTATCTCTATGCCCAGCTCGCCATAAGAGCACAACATGCCATGTGAAGGCTGTCCACGCAGTTTGGCTTTCTTGATTTTGAAGTCACCGGGCAGCACGGCACCGACAACGGCCACAGCAACCTTGAGTCCCTGACGGCAGTTAGGGGCACCGCAAACAATATCCAGCAGTTCTTCGCCACCGACATTGACCTTGGTGACCCTTAGCTTGTCGGCATCCGGGTGTTGACCACATTCAACCACTTCACCCACTACCACGCCGGAAAAGTCACCGGCAACGGCAATGACGTCGTCCACTTCCAGGCCAGCCATGGTGATTTGATGAGTTAATTCGTCACGGCTAATCGCAGGGTTAACCCACTCACGAAGCCAGGATTCGCTGAATTTCATAATACTAAAGCTCCGTTATTTGAATTGCTTGAGAAAACGCAGGTCGTTTTCGAAGAAGGCACGCAGGTCGTTGACACCATAGCGCAACATGGCCAGACGCTCGACACCCATACCAAAAGCAAAACCGGAGTATTTATCAGGATCGACTCCCACACCACGGAGCACATTGGGGTGCACCATGCCGCAACCGAGCACTTCCAGCCAACCATTCTTGCCTTTTACATCCACTTCGGCAGACGGCTCAGTAAAGGGGAAGTATGAAGGACGGAAACGTATCTCCAAATCCTCTTCAAAGAAATTACGCAAGAAGTCGTGCAAAATGCCTTTCAGTTCGGCAAAGTTTACATTCTCGTCCACCAGCAGACCTTCCACTTGATGGAACATTGGCGTGTGGGTCATATCATAGTCATTACGATAGACACGGCCGGGAGAGATGATTCGCAACGGCGGCTTTTCCACTTCCATGGTGCGAATTTGCACCCCTGAAGTCTGGGTACGCAACACTAACTTGGGATTGAAGTAGAAAGTATCATGATCAGCCCGGGCTGGATGATGCTCAGGAATATTCAGAGCATCGAAGTTATGATAATCATCTTCGATTTCCGGCCCCTGTACGACACTAAAGCCCAACTCACCAAAAAAGCTTTCAATTCGTTCTATGGTACGGGTGACCGGATGTAAACCACCGTTGTCCAGGCGACGTCCCGGCAGGGTAACATCGATTTTCTCTGTCTGGAGCTTCTGCTCCAACTCGGCAGCTTTCAGCCCTTCAATGCGCTGATTAAGGAACTGCTGTACCTTTTGCTTGGCTTCGTTGACCTTCTGGCCGAAGGCGGGCTTTTCTTGTGGACTCAGGGTCGCCATCAACTTCATCATGTCGGTGATCTTGCCCTTCTTGCCAAGATAATCGACGCGGATGTCATCAAGGATTTTCAGATCACTGGCCCCTTCGATGGCGGCTAAGGCCTGTTCTACGATCTCAGTTAACTGCTGCATCTTCTCTTCCAGTGCATGCCGGCCCGTAGGCGGCGATTTTGGTGTCTGTTTGAATTAAAACAGTAAAAGAGTGGAATTTTACGTTAGCCACGGGTCTTTGACCAGTGGCGTGAGGTATTTTAGCAAATGAATTGCCTAGAAAAAG
This sequence comes from Shewanella chilikensis, assembly GCF_002836945.1. GTDB lineage: Bacteria > Pseudomonadota > Gammaproteobacteria > Enterobacterales > Shewanellaceae > Shewanella > Shewanella chilikensis. The sequence continues at coordinate 12,695 of NZ_NIJM01000029.1, read as the reverse complement.
TGCTTTTTTTAACCATTGATGTCTTGAGCCGGACGAGCAGTAGTGCCCGAGAATAAAAAGTCGCCAATAAAGCCGGAAAACCACAGTACCCAGACGCGTCTGTGATAAGCTCGCCCCATGGTCAATTCCTCTTCGCAAGTCAGTGTCAACAGATAGTAAAAAGCCAGCAACTCAGAAAGCGACGACAAACACTCAGGCAGAAGATACCGCCAAGACCGGCATTCGCCTACGTGATTATCAGCAGCAAGCCGTAGATGCTGCGGTACGTTATTTCCGCGCTCAATCAGGCTCGGCTGTTATAGTGCTGCCCACTGGCGCCGGTAAGAGTTTGGTGATTGCTGAACTGGCTCGCATCGCCAAAGGCAAGGTACTGGTACTGACTCATGTCAAAGAGCTGGTCGCCCAAAACGCCGAAAAAGTTGCCCTATTAACCGATGAAGCCAGTATCTACTCGGCCGGCCTGAGGCAAAAGCTCACCCAAGGCAAAACCGTTGTCGCCAGCGTGCAATCCGCCGGGCGCAACCTGGAAGCCTTTGACAGCCACTACTCCCTGGTGGTCATAGACGAGTGTCACAGAGTGAGCCTTGAGCAGGACGGCCAGTATCAGCAACTGCTTGAACACCTCAAATCCCATAACCCCAAACTTAAGCTGCTGGGGTTGACGGCCACCCCTTATCGCCTTGGACTGGGTTTTATTTATCGCCGCCACTATCACGGCCGGGTCGGTAATCCCGACCGAGGGATTTTCGATGACTGCATCTTTGAGTTGCCCTTAAGGCCCCTAATTAAACAAGGCTATCTGACGCCGCCCAGGCTTTACGATGGCCTGAGCGCTCAGTATGACTTCAGCAGCCTGCCGAGTAACAGCAATGGGGAGTACGATGAGGCTAAGGTCGATGCCCTGCTCAGTCACAGTGGCCGCGCGACCAAGGCCATTGTTAACCAACTAAGGCAACTGGCCAACACCCGCAAGGGAGTGATTATTTTTGCCGCCACTGTGCGTCACGCCGAAGAAGTGTTAACGCTGCTGGCTGACGAACAGGCAGCGCTCATCACAGCGACCACTGAGATGCAACAAAGGGATGCCATCATCCGTGCCTTTAAGGCTCAGGAACTTAAGTTTCTGGTCAATGTGGCCGTGCTCACAACCGGGTTTGATGCGCCCCATGTGGACCTTATTGCCATCATGCGGCCCACGGCATCTGTGAGCCTGTTTCAACAGATGGTTGGCCGCGGCCTGAGGCTGGCCGAAGGCAAACAGGACTGCCTGGTCATAGATTATGCCGCCAGCGGCTTTGATCTCTTCTATCCCGAGGTTGGCACTCCCAAGCCCGCTGCAAACTCGGTGCCGGTACAGGTTCCCTGCCCCGAGTGCGGTTTTGCCAATATCTTCTGGGGCAAGACGGATGAGGATGGCGACATCATCGAGCACTTCGGCCGCCGCTGCCAGGGACTGTTACAGGACAATAGTCAATGCAGTTATCGCTATCGCGCCAAGTCATGCCCGGATTGCGGCGCCGAAAACGATATCGCCGCCAAGATTTGCCACCAGTGCCAATCGACTCTGGTCGACCCGGACAAACGCCTCAAAGAGGTGTTGTCAAAACAGCATCACCACCTGTTCAAGGTGCAGCAAATGTTGCTGCACGCCGAAGAGGGGCGCCTAAGAGTTCAGTATCTGGATTATGACGGCAATGACTTCAACCAGTATTTTAAAATGGAAACCAGTGCTCAACGCCGGGCACTGTTTGCTTGTTTTATCCATCCCCACAGTAAAACTCCTGGGCTGAAACTGCCGAAATACAGTCAACCACAACAACTGGTCGATGACGCGGCGCGGTTTCGGGCACCGGATATGCTGCTGCTGAAAAAACAAGCGCGACGCTGGGATTTATTACAATCTTTCTTTGATTATCAAGGCAGGTTTCAAACCGAAAAATCATTCTTGGGATCAAGCAACTTAGCATAGGCCTTTAAGCTGTGGTATAACTGCTGCAAATCAAGTCCATGGGAGTCAATATGTTTGTAGTTATTTTCGGTCGTCCAGGTTGCCCATATTGTGTACGTGCAGTGCAACTTTCTGAGCAACTGGCAGAAAAACGTGATGATTTCAAGTTTAAGTATGTCGATATTCACGCCGAAGGCATCACCAAGGCCGACCTGGAAAAAACCGTAGGCAAGCCGGTTGAGACTGTGCCACAGATCTTTGTCGACAAAGAGCACGTTGGCGGCTGCACAGAGTTTGAAGCCTACGTCAGAGAAAACAACCTGCTTTAATCCAAGTTAAACTTCTCCATCAAGGACGATACCTTTTGTGCTCAATAGAAACGGTATCGTCCTGCATCCAACCTTGTCTGCCTCAACCCTACCTCGATCGAACAACACTTCAACAGCCAAACCGTTAAGCCAACCCACTGCGAGTGACCCCGCGATTATGTATGCCCGTTTCGTTACACAGGGTGTTGTCAGTATGTTCCTTACCAAGGAGTAGATAGACACCAATTTTGTTTTTAAAGCACTCTCAAGCGCTATAAATCTCGACATCTATGCGGTTTGTTCAGGAAGCCATACTCCCGTTAGCCGCCTTTTCCGATTTGCCATCGACCTGCTCAAGCGGCAACAACAAAATCATCGAAGTACCTATACCATTGACTCCTCTTGAAATCCGCACACTTCCCCCCAATACTTCAGTGGTCAAATGATGCACTATATGCAGGCCAAGCCCGGTGCCGCCGCTATTGCGCTTGGTGGTATAAAAGGGATCAAACACTCGCTGACAATCCTGCTCTTCAATCCCTACACCATTATCCATCACACAGATCTCAACCTTATGCTGAAGTTTACGGGCACAGATATGGATCTCTCCCCGCTCAGTATCTTCAAAAGCATGTATGAGTGCATTGTGCACCAAATTCTGAAGTACCTGACCCAAAGGTCCGGGATAACTGTGCATATGGATATCCGAGGGAATATCAGTGGTCAGCTTATGATGACTGTGCTTCCACTGACCATGATTCAGCGCCAGAATGTCCGTCACCAACTCATGCAACCAAAAGGCTTGCCGGTCAGCATTAGCTCTGTCGGCAGCTACCTGACGAAACTGTTGAATGAGTAGCGCCGAGCGTTTGAGGTTGCGTTCAGCCAGGGTCAAACCTTCCTCCTGGTATTGAATAAATTCCTCCAGTTGCGAGCGTTTGATAGTACCGTTGTGATAATCCCGCATGAGTTCACCTAGCCTGTCATTCAGTGCGGTGACACACAGCATTGCCGCACCAATAGGTGTATTGAGTTCGTGAGCTACCCCGGCCACCATCAACCCCAAGGATGATAATTTCTCGGTACGAACCAACTCCTGCTGCGATGTCTTCAACTGAGCCAACGTCATTGCCAGCGCCGCGTTACTTTGCTGTAACTCATGAGCCTTGTCTTCCAAACGCAGGTTGGAGCGCGCTAAAAACGCCCCCAGCAAAGTCATGCATAAAAAAACTACTGCACCAACACCGGCATAAAGCCGTTGTAGTCTGGCTTGAATGAGCAGTGGCTGTTCATCATGAGATAGGGCGTAAAGCATGGGGACCTTGCTGTCACCATTCAGTATTGGCGCCACACGGGAGAAAGTCCACATCCCGGTTTCATCGATGAACTGCCCCTGTGGTTCCTCTTGTATACGCCGCCAAACTTCAGGATGAATAACTGCCAGACGCTGTTCAGGAGCGTCGAACATAAAGCCCCACTCTCTGTGACCCAAAGTTGACAGCAACCAATAGCCTTCAGCGTTCAACAACATAGTCTTACCGGATTGGCGCAAACGTTCGAGTAAACCACTGCCATCCAGATTCAATAGTGCCAGCCCGAGTGCCTTGCCGTTGCTGTCCATTACCTTGGTAGCAGCACGTAAGGTAGGTCGATAGGGGATCTCTATTTTACCGGCTTCGATATTGAGATCAAAAGGAGAATAATAAACCGCCCCCGAAGCCAAGCGCTTGGCCTCAATGACATAATAACGCGATGATTTATCCTGTAATGCATCAGCAGCGACAACTCGCCTTTGATTATCTATATAGTCAACCCTCACCCGCTCAACGCCGGAATTTCCAATCCAGCGCACTTGCATATAGCTGGGATAGGCGCTGCTGAAGTCAACAAATAGACGCTGCAATAGTTCCAGCTGTTCAGTCTCACCGAGCCTGTTATCTGCTAATACCGATGCGATCATCTGTGATAGTAAACTGACGTCCTGATGAACTCTGGTAAGTGTAGCGCTGAGTACCAGAGTATCTCTGTCTACCAACTCCTGCTGGGCATAACGCACCTGATCTATCTGCCATTGGGAGGCATAGTGATACATAAGCCAGCTACCCAGTGGCACCAGTAACCACCAGGGCAGCAAATAACTCACCCAAGTCAGCCAAGAATTTCGCCTTGTTCGTCCTGAAGATACGCCCTCAGAGTTCAGCGGTGCCATTAAAGCTTGTTCGGGCAACTCTATCGACATTAGCAAGATTCCATTCAGCGATTATTGAGCCACTGCAATAACTCATCCAATGGCATGGCCTTTCCATACAACCATCCTTGACCTATGTGGCAACCATGTTCTCTGAGCCAATTAGCCTGGCTGTGAGTCTCAACCCCTTCGGCAACAACCGAAATATTCAGTCGCCTTCCCAGTTCAATAATCATTGATGCCAGGAAGCGACTACGTTCATCTTCATCCAACCTGGCGACAAAAGTCATATCAATCTTCAGGTGATCGGCCGGCAGTTGCAGCAAATATTCGAGTGATGAAAGCCCGGTGCCGAAGTCATCTATCGCCACTGTGCCTCCCGAAGTTCGGTGACGCTGGAGAATATTGGCTACCTGTTGAAAAGACTGCATCATAGCGGTTTCAGTGACTTCCAAACACAGCCGGCTCACCTCTACCCCGGCCAGACGACATTGTTGTTTGAGCCTCTCTAAAACATCCGGCTTATCCAGTTGCCGGGCTGAATAATTGACGCTGATAAGAATGTCGCTAAACCCTGCCAGATCCAGTGCATGCACAGCCTGACAGGACAAAGCAACCACTATGTCGCCTATCCCGTGAATGTAGGACGACTGTTCTGCCAGCGGAATAAAGGTGCCGGGTGGCACCATACCCTCTTCGGTCTGCCAGCGTAATAAAGCCTCAACCCCAACAACCTCACCAGTATTGAGGTCGATCTGTGGCTGATAATGCAACACAAACTCCTGACGTTGAATGGCGCTGTGTAAACGCTGCATCAACTTAAACCTGTGGGCGGCTTGATGTTCAAATTCAGGATCAAACGCCTGTATGCTTCCAGGGCCTCGAGACTTGGCATTCCTCAGCCCTGTTCCGGCTGTTCGTAATAACTCCGCGGGATCCTGCCCACGACTGATAGCCAAAGAGACTTCCGTCATGCAGGCGGTGAGAATATGGCGACTATTATCAATTTCAAAGGGCGCGCCAAACACCTCTTGGGCCCTGTCAATATTGACCTGTTCTTTATGGCCGATAATGGCAAACAGATCCGAGTGCAATCTTCCTATGACTATCGGTTGAGGAAATGCCTCCTGTAACCTTTGAGCCACAGCCTGTAATACCTGATTGCCAAATACACAGCCAAATAAATTGTTAAGCCCGGAAAAATGATCGAGATCCAATAGCAGCAGATTATGGGCATCAGCGCTGGACATAGCCTGCAACCTGGACAATTCACGCAGCAGGGCACTGCGGTTGGGAATTCTCAACAACTCATCCAGATACGCCACTTTATCGAGCCGGCTAATCAAGGCTACATTGCCAAAGCCTTTGGAAACATTGGCCGCAAAAACTTTAAGCAACTCCATCTCTGTATCATCCAGCGTGCGGTTGGTAGCCACATAGATGGCAAACTCAGCCAGTGCTGCCGATTTAGGGAAGAATAGCACCTGGCTTTCATCGGTACTGACAAAACGCTTTTCCCTGAGTGCCTGCTCAACCATGGATTGAATAGTCGGATCCGGCAATTCCCTCAATGCACGATTAATATACTGACGAAAGCGACCACTACAGGCTATGGTTAGGGGTTCGTAGATCTCCCGACCTGAGCTATCCACTGTGTGAGGGCCGCGATTAACACAAACCAAGCCTTCGTCGGCGACATTGATAAGATTAGCAATTTCACTCAAAGTAACCGAGGCTATTTGCGTAAGCGTTCTCAGCCCCAACAAACGATTGCTGGACTCCACAATGAGCTGCAAACCACGACGAGCAGAAGAAATTGTCTTGAGATGATGATAATTACGTACTGCACCTGTGAGTATGTTGCGTATCCCACGGTTGGCGAGCTCTGACTTGAGCACATAATCAGACAAGTCATAGTCCTGCATCACAGATTCGACCGGAGCCATTCCTGGCTGGCCGGTCAAGAGTACAAAACGGGTATCGGATATTCCCAGCAAATCCCGCACGGCTTTGACTAACCTGAGACCGGCATCTTCGGTTTCCATCACGACATCAACCAACACCACAGCAAAGTCGGCATCTTTTCCCAATAGACTGGATGCCTCTGCCATACTGTAGGCTTGTATGAGTTCAAGGGGACGCCCCATCAAGGTCATTTTATTAATGGCAAAACTCAGCGAATTCTGGAATTTGACATCATCATCCACCGCCAAGATACGCCACATGGTATCGCGTTGATGAGTTTCTTCCGGTGATGTTTCAGATGAAAACAGTAAATCATCTAGCATAGTTACTAATCCCTCAGTCACTTTGTCCGCACTTGCTTTAGGACAAAACCCCACAGGAGACCATTTCCCCTGCCCGGTATTCAGCACTGTTTAGCTCTCGGTTTAGTTCTTCCCGAGTGTACAATCCAGCTCATTCGATGCTAAGGCTGTTATAGTTCAATGCGGCATTAAGCCCTTTTCAATACAGTACGCTATGTTTGATTTAAAGTGTAATCCACTTTTGCCTTAGTGCCGGTTAACCATCGGAATAACAGTGTAAATTTTTCATCTGCGGCGCAGGCCTTTGACTCAACAGCTTCAAATGGCTGTCAAACACCCATCAGCTTGTAAACAAAGGAGAAGCAAAGCAACACTCTGAGCGCCTTATCATTTTTTTATTCAACCTACTTTGTTATTCTGCATATTATTTTGAATTTTTAGCCTGGCCTGCGAGTCAATAAAAGCAGCAAAACCCGTTAAATCCCCTCTTTTGTCCAGCCATCCACAAGGAAGTCATATGATCCGCGCATTTACCATGGAAGACATGCCAGCTGTATTGAAGATCTGGCTAACAGCCTCTATCGACGCACATCATTTTATTGCCGCAAAATTTTGGCAAGAGCAGTTGAATGACATGCGTCTATTTTATATTCCTGCGGCAGAAAACTATCTCTATCAGCATGGTACCCAAGTGCTTGGCTTCTACTCTCTCTATGAGAACAAGTTGGCGGCGTTATTTGTTAAACCCGAAATGCAGGGGTTAGGGATCGGCGGTAATTTACTTGAACATGCCAGGCAACAAAGAGAGCAACTGACGTTAAACGTCTATTGTGACAACCAAGCCAGTGTCAATTTTTACCGGCACAAGGGCGCTGTAATAATCGGCGAACAAATCTGTCCTCATACAGGTCACAAAGAGTACAAAATGCAACTAACAGGTTTAAAAGGCTTAAGTGCTCACACAAAAAAGAGCTTTTCCCTCGCCATAGCTAAAGGGAGACAGAGTTCAGAAGATAAGGAACATAAACAATGAAAGATCAGCCTAGCAGAGTGCTTCTCTTGGCCGATGTTCAAAACATCTACTACACCACCAGACAAGCTTTCGGGCGAAACCTGGACTACAACCGGCTTTGGTCCAAAGTCACTGATCAGAAACAATTGGTTAGAGCATTTGCCTACGCTATAGATAGAGGTGATAAAAAACAGCGCGAGTTTCAAAATATCCTACGGGCCATTGGCTTTGAGGTGAAGTTGAAGCCCTTTATCCAACGCGCTGATGGTACAGCCAAAGGTGATTGGGATGTGGGAATAACCATAGATGCACTGGAATATGCCGATGCTGTGGACATTGTGGTACTGGTGTCCGGGGACGGTGATTTTGCCTTGTTGGCCGAAAAACTACGTCAAAAAGGCAAACGAGTTGAAATCTATTCCGTTACTGAATTAACCTCGTTGAGCCTACTCAATGCGGCCAGCGACTACTGTCCCATTGACGACGATTTGTTACTCAAATAAAAAAGAGCAAAAAACGGGCAGATAAATAGCTTGAATATTGGCAGTAAGCTAGAGCTAGTCTCAAGTTGCCGGGCAACTGGACCGTCAGCAAACTGCCAGCAACATCATTCCAAATGATAGCCTGCCTTTGAAACTCATCCTAATAAAAAGCAAGTAGTTAGTTGTCTGGCATGACCCATGGACTGATCACTGCAGGAGCCGAGTCAAATTTCAATACTTCAATTTGACTGATCTCCTCATTACTGAGCTCGTGGCGTTTACCGATCGTTTGATAGCGCCCATCAAGCCAAGCACCATTTTCACTGCCGATAAATTCAATATTAAGACCTGAAATAGGCTTGGCAAAATACTTCATCGGAAATCCTTGCATTTGCTTCAGGGCTTCATTCATTTGATTGCTGATGTTTCTCAGTTCATCGCCACTGTACTCCTGTTTGGGAGTACGAACCCTGAGCTGCATGCCAATGCCGCAGCCTTGCCCCTCTCCTGCCAACTCAAGGTTAATCAAAGCTCTGGCACTCTTGAGTTTTTCATCGAAAGGAATAAACAACCTCTGACTGGCATCAAATGTCAGAGGAAAGCGTTCAGTTTCTGTGCTGATACTGCCATTTTTTAATTGACAGTTTTGAGTTTCAGGAACCGTAAAAGCCAGATCGATAAGCGGATAATTGCCTTTATTCATCACTTTCATCCGCGCGTAAAAGTCGGCATAGTTCAAAGACACCTGACTGGCCATCAAAGAGGGGGACAGCAATAATAGCGTACTAAACAGCAGTTTTTTCGACATGGTTCTCCACCAAATATTCTTCGTTATGACGCAGCATATCCAATAATTCGTCAATGTAGGCTTCCTGGCGTTCTGAATAATTCACCAAGCCGTAAACCAACTTCTCTGCAGTAAGGGGTTCCTGTTGACTACGCAGATCAGCGCGTATGGAACGAAACAAAGAATAGGCAGCGTTAGAATTGAGATTACGCATATAAGAAGCTACAGAGTCATCGACCGATTTAAATACGGCCACTTCATGGGACATGCCTTCAGAGCGCGACTGCGGAACCAAACCACAACCTTTCTTGAAACACCACTGACCGAAAAAATTGAGTCCTTCACGGGCAAACCGAGAGCTGCCCCAGCCGGTTTCATTGGCTGCCTGGATAAGCACCATAGATTCCGGGATCACATCAACCCGACGCAGTAATTTATTGATGCTGTCGCTATCGATAGCACGCATGGCATATTGATACTTTTCTGCCAGACGCTGAATACGATATTGCTCGGCATCATTGAGCTGATGCTGGTTTTGCAAGTGCTTTTGCACCTGTTCGAGAAATTTACGCTCCTCGGCGATAATGCTATTTTGCTTTTGCACCGCCGGACGCAAGAAGTCAAAAAACGCCTGTTTCTTATCGCTGACATTACCTATGCTGCTGAAATCTGGGATCAAGCTGATACCCAATTGGTTCTTTATCAGTGGCGCTGAAGTCTGCTCGGCGGTTTTCAAACTGGGTATCAGGTACACCCTAAGTGCCAATACTGACAGTATTACCAAAGCCAAAGCCAGGGTAAATGAGCCAAGTTTTCCGGTTTTCAATCAGTCTTTCCTTTTGCCGGTTACCCAAAAGTGAAGGGGAAAATTTCCGCGCATTATATGTCAGATATCACTTTTCACAAAATAGCTCTCTGACTCTTATGCAGCACTGGTGTAGAATGTTCAAGTTAAAAGCGACGGCAAGGATCAGCTATGCAAAGGCAGTTATTCAGTCAATATCAGCAAGTTGTTGCTATTGGTGGAGGCCATGGATTAGGAAGAGTCCTATCATCCCTGGCTTTTCTGGGCGATCGACTAACAGGCATAGTTGCGACCACAGATAACGGTGGCAGCACAGGCAGATTAAGAAACAGTAATGACTGTATCGCCTGGGGCGATCTGCGTAATTGTCTCAGCCAATTGGCGCATAAACCCTCAGTCGGTTCCTTATTGTTCGAGTACAGGTTTGATAGTCAGGATGAACTCTGTGGCCATAACCTGGGCAACCTTATCCTGACTGCGTTGGATCAACTCTGTGTCAGGCCCCTTGAGGCTATAAATCTTATCCGCGGCCTACTTAAAATAGACACCCGCCTATATCCCATGTCTGAACACCCTACCCACTTACTGGCGCTTGACGCCTCAGGGAGCAAAGTGTTCGGTGAGCTGGAAGTCGACAGCATGGCTGAGCGTCCGGTGGCGATGAGTCTTGAACCTATGGTTCGGGCCACAGAGGAAGCGGTAGCGGCGTTGACAGCTGCCGAACTGATAATTTTAAGCCCGGGCAGTTTTCTCACCAGCTTGATGCCACCTTTGTTATTGCCAGAACTGGCAACAGCGATTAAAAGCAGTCAAGCCAGAGTGGTATTTATCGATAATCTGAAACCTGAGGCGTCAGTGGCAGGCGAACTCAGTCTCAATGCCAAACTGGATTGGTGCCAGCAACTAATAGGCCCGGGGCGTATTGATGCTGTGCTGTGTCATGGCCAGCCATATCAGGACGAATTGATTTATCGCTCGCTGCTAGCCGACCCAATCCAGAGTGGCTGCCACGACAGAGACGCCTTGGTCAACGCGCTGGTGCAAGCTCTGCAGCCGAAGAAACTCATTGCCTAAATCAAATTAACGGTTAATGGAGGATAAGTAAAAAGGACAGCCGCAGCTGTCCTTTTTAAGCGTGGATAAAATCCAACAGGCTTAGAGCACCTTGGCTATCGCCTTGCAGATAACGGGCATATTGGTCTTGGTCATCCCGGCAACACTGATACGGCCAGAGCCGACAATGTAGACGCCGAACTCATCTTTAAGCCTGGCAACTTGTTCCTTGTTGAGGCCAGAGAAGCTGAACATACCGTTTTGACGAGAAATGAAGCTGAAGTCGCGATCGACGCCTTCGGCCTTGAGGCTCTCAACGAACAGGGTTCTCATGCTGGCTATGCGCTGGCGCATTTCAGTCAGCTCTTGCTGCCACAGGGCATTCAGTTCACCGTCATTAAGAATAGTGCTGACAATCATGGCGCCATGAGCCGGCGGGTTGGAGTAGTTGGCACGAATGGTGCGCTTAACCTGACTGAAAGCCCGTGCAGCGCACTCACTGTCTTTGGCCACCAGAGTCACGGCACCGATACGCTCATTATAAAGCCCGAAGTTTTTCGAGAAAGAGTTGGCAACCAGCAGCTCAGGCACCATGGCGGCAACGGCTCTGAGCCCTTGGGCATCTTCTTCAATTCCAGTGCCAAAGCCCTGATAGGCAAAGTCAAACAGGGGGACAAGGCCCTTTTCGGCACACAGTTTGGCAACTTGTTGCCATTGATTGATATTCAGATCGATACCGGTCGGGTTGTGGCAACAGCCGTGCAGCAGCACAAGATCCCCCTCACTCGCCTGTTGCAGATCTGTCATCATAGCATCGAAGTCGAGATCATGGGTTTCTGCCTGATAATAGCTGTACTCTTTGATCTCAAGCCCGGCGGTTTCAAAGATGTTCTTATGATTGGCCCAGGTTGGGTTGCTGATCCAGATAGTTTTACTGTCTGTATTGCTAAGGACAAACTCCGCAGCGACCCGCAATGAGCCTGTACCTCCCGGAGCCTGAGCCGTTACTGCCCGGCCAGCGGCGATTATGGCGCTATCTTTACCGAATAGCAGTTGTTGAACCGCTTGGTTATACAGGGCAACCCCTTCGATACCGAGATAGCTCTTGGTCTTTTCCTCTTCGAGCAACTTGGCCTCTGCCAACTTGACCGACTTGAGTACCGGGGTCTGGCCAGCCTCATCCTTATAGATGCCAACACCCAGGTTGACTTTATCCGTGCGGGGATCGGCTTTAAAAGCCTCAGTTAAACCAAGAATGGGATCGGCCGGCGCGGCGGTAATCTGAGAAAAAATCATGACAGCTTTCCTGTAATTGGACATGTAGGGACAAATCGGCTCCATTTATACCATTGTCCTCTCCCAGGTTATAGTCTCCTTGGCAGATTCTGAGTCATTTAATTTATTACTTGAAGGATATTCACTCAAAAACCGGATTTACCATGGATATGATAAGAAAATAGCTAGCTGATTGAGTGGAAGCTGCAGTAACACCAACTTAGAACCATAATCAAAAACTGTAACCTCTGTAATCCAGCCCCTGTAGTGGTCGAGTTGAATTGGTCATTATCAATCTAGGTGGGAAAATATGCTGGGACTGCCCCGTAGCTAGGGCTATAAACCCAGCAATCCCCTGAAATCTCCCCAAACAACACCAAACGAATAACAATCATCAAAACTGAGATACGAAAAAGCCCGCCTGTTTACACAAGCGGGCTTCTCTGAATATGGCAAAGGAGCAGGGATTTCAACCCTGGATGACGGCGCGAGAAAGCCAGCAATCCGCTAACCGCCTATACCAGGCTAATCGCTATCATCAAAACTGAGATGCGAAAAAGCCCGCCTGTT
>NZ_NIJM01000028.1 GCF_002836945.1 Shewanella chilikensis | reverse complement strand
AGAAGTCGGATCGTAGCCATGTCGTTCTGTGAGCCAAGGAGTTGCGGATACGAATTGTCTTCCTAAGACCGCTTGGCCTCCGACGTATGAACACTCTTCATCGAGTTAAATCGTTTTGTCGATTTCTCAATGCCTGTGAGTGTCCACACAGATTGCTTGATATATTGTTAAAGAGCAGTACCGCGATGATTCTCATCGGGTCAGGGCTGCGTATTTTACAGAACCCTTTTTCAGCGTCAAGCCCTTTTTTATCTGGTTTCGAGCGAGTGATGATTTTATCTTCACACCTTTGAAACCAAGGCTTGTTGCCAACTACTGAACTTGAATTTGAACAGTTATTTTGTTCTCGTTCGCCGTGTCAGTGGGAGCGCATTATAGGGAGCTTGAACTTTTGTGCAAGGGCTTTTTTCAGCATTTTACGATCTTTTTTGAGGCCCTAGAGTTAGTCACACGTTAAGCACTTTTTACCCCCAGAGTTATCCACATTTGTGAGTTTGTGGAACAAAAAACGCGTTTTAAAAGCAACAAAAAAGGCAATCCGAAGATTGCCTTTAATGACTTACAGTGTGTTAGCTCAGTTTGCCATGACACTGTTTGTATTTTTTACCTGAGCCGCAAGGACAAGGATCGTTGCGCCCTACTTTCTCACCATCACGCACAACTGGAGTATGTGCGGCGACTTCGGCATCGTGTTCGGCTTCATTTAAAGCCTCAGAAGTGGCGTGCTGATATTGATGTTGGATCCGCGCTTCTTCTTCACGACGACGGGCTTCCATTTCATCTACATCCGATTGAGCCTGTACCTGAACCTTGGACAGAATACTAATCACATCGTGTTTGAGTGACTCCAACATCTGCTGGAACAACTCGAAGGATTCACGCTTATATTCCTGTTTGGGGTTCTTCTGTGCATAACCACGCAGGTGAATACCCTGACGCAGGTGATCCATGGCCGCCAAGTGCTCTTTCCACAGGCCATCCAGAGTCTGCAACATCACGGCTTTTTCAAACTGACGCAGCACCTCAGGGCCCACCATCTGCTCTTTGGCCTCATAGGCCTTGAGCCAAGATTCGATGATCCGCTCACGCAAGGTCTCTTCGTGCAAGTCTTCTTCTTTATCCAGCCACTCCTGCAGCGGCAAGTCCAGTACAAATTCCTGTTTGAGTCGCTGTTCGAGGCCGGCAACGTCCCAGAGCTCTTCAACTGACTGTGGTGGAATGTATTGATCGATAACGCCTGTGATCACGTCTTCCTGAATATTCTTGATGGTATCTTCGATGCTTTCGGCATCCATCAGTTCGTTACGCTGAGCGTAAACCACCTGACGCTGGTCGTTGGCGACATCATCAAATTCCAGCAACTGCTTACGAATATCGAAGTTACGGGCTTCCACTTTACGCTGGGCATTCTCAATCGCACGTGATACCCAAGGATGTTCAATGGCTTCGCCTTCTTCCATGCCCAACTTCTTCATCATGTTGGCAACCCGATCTGAGGCGAAGATCCGCATCAGGCTGTCTTCCATCGACAGATAGAAACGTGATGAACCCGCATCGCCCTGACGGCCGGAACGACCACGCAGCTGGTTGTCGATACGACGGGACTCATGACGTTCTGTACCCAGGATGTGCAAACCACCGGCGGCGACTACGGCATCGTGACGTTCTTGCCAGTCGGCACGGATCTTGGCAATCTGCTCCTCGGTTGGGTTTTCCAGTTCCTCAATTTCCGCTTTCCAGCTACCGCCCAAGACGATATCGGTACCACGACCGGCCATGTTGGTGGCCACGGTTACCGCTCCACTACGTCCAGCCTGAGCAACAATTTCAGCTTCTTTTTCGTGGAACTTGGCGTTCAGTACCTTGTGAGGGATCTTTTCCCGATCCAACAAGTTGGACAGCAGTTCAGACTGTTCGATGGAAACTGTACCGACCAATACTGGCTGACCACGTTCACGACAACCTTTGATGTCCTGGATAATGGCGTTGTATTTTTCTTTGGCGGTGAGATACACCAAGTCAGCCATATCGTTACGGATCATCGGCCGGTTGGTGGGGATCACTACGGTATCCAGACCATAGATATGCTGGAATTCAAAGGCTTCGGTGTCAGCAGTACCTGTCATACCGGCCAGTTTTTCATACTGACGGAAGTAGTTTTGGAAGGTGATAGAAGCCAGAGTCTGGTTTTCATTCTGGATCTTCACGCCTTCTTTGGCTTCCACCGCCTGGTGCAAACCTTCAGACCAACGGCGCCCCTGCATGGTACGGCCGGTGTGCTCATCGACGATGATCACTTCGCCATCCTGCACTACATAGTCGACATCCCTTTCAAACAAGGTGTGAGCACGCAGCGCGGCGTTAACATGGTGCAGCAGTGAGATATTGGCGGCCGAGTAAAGTGAATCCCCTTCGGCCAATAGGCCAGATTGGGTCAGCAGGAGTTCAATTTTTTCCTGACCGCGTTCAGTCATGTGAACTTGCTTGGCTTTTTCATCCACGCTGAAGTCCCCCTCACCGACATAGTCGTCCGAGTCTTCTTTATCCTGGCGGATCAGATTAGGGATCAGCTTATTGACCTTAATGTAGAGTTCAGAGCTGTCTTCTGCGGCGCCGGAGATGATCAGCGGTGTACGGGCTTCATCAATAAGAATGGAGTCGACTTCGTCTATCAGAGCATAGTGCAATGGACGTTGTACCCGCTCCTGCGGTGAAAACGCCATGTTGTCGCGCAGATAGTCGAAACCAAATTCGTTGTTGGTACCGTAAGTGATATCTGAGTTGTAGGCGGCTTTCTTTTCCAGCTGGCCAAGACCGGCGACGTTAACTCCGACTGTCATTCCAAGGAATTCAAACAGTGGGCGGTTGGTGTCGGCGTCACGGCGAGCCAGATAGTCGTTCACTGTAATAACGTGAACACCCTTGCCGGTCAACGCATTGAGATAGGCAGGCAGTGTGGCGGTAAGTGTCTTACCTTCACCGGTGCGCATCTCGGCAATGCGGTTGCTATCCAGCACCATACCGCCTATCAACTGCACGTCGAAGTGGCGCATCTCGAACACCCGCTTGGAAGCTTCACGCACAGTGGCAAAAGCTTCAGCCATAATGTCATTAAGGGTTTCCCCTTTTTCAAGCCGGTCACGGAACTCCTGGGTTTTGGCCTTAAGCTGCTCATCGCTGAGTTGCTCATATTCACCTTCGAGCGCGTTGATCTTGTTGACTATCTTGCCCAGGGCTTTAAGGGTGCGGTCGTTACGACTACCAAATACTTTTGTCAGTAATTTACCTAACATCTGAATCACTTATTCTGTTGTAGGCCAAGCCTCTTACGAGTCTGGCGGCCAGTTCCAATTAACCTGCTTTGCGGTAGACGTACTTCTTGGGATCTATCTGCTGTCCACCCCGCAACACTTCATAATGCACATGAGGTCCTGTCGAACGCCCAGTGCTTCCCATGGTGGCAATTTTCTCGCCCTTGGCGACCACATCACCTACAGTTACTGACAAAGCTTTATTATGACCATAGCGGGTGCGCAATCCGTTACCGTGATCTATCTCCACCAACTCACCATAGCCAAACATATTCCCGGCCCATGTCACCACACCACCACCGGTGGCGATCACATCGGCTCCTTCTGTACCCGCAAAGTCTATGCCTTTATGCACAGTTCTGCGGCCATTGAAAGGATCATTACGTAAACCGTAGGGCGAGGATAACCAACCTTTGTTGATTGGCCGCCCTGATATATAACGCTCTTCATCTATATGGAGATTGGAAGCCACTGTTTCAAGCAGTGACAACTGAGCATTATTACTATCAATTCCTGATGCCAGCCGATCCATATCGGAGATCAGCTGCTCCAGCTCTATGCTGGTGCCCAGCTCGCTCAGGCCGCCAATACCTACCTCGGCGCCGAAATCGAACTGTTCTTCAAGCTGGTAATTCTGGGCAAGAGTTTGCCCGAGAGCCTCAAGCCGGGTCAGTTTGGCCTGCATTCTGGCGACATGCGCCACCAAGGTTGCCAACTGAGTTTCGGTTGCCTGCTTGAGTTCTTTGACTTGTTTCTGTTGCTGCTCACGAGCTTGGCGCTCGTTGTCGACGTTGGCCTGTTGCGACTCAAATCGCTCGGCGTTGTAATGATAGAGCCCTGTGCCCGCAGCGAGGAGCAATATAGGCAACAGCAACCAGCGTTTGCCAGGTTGCCAGCGCGTCACGCCATTCCGACCTTGAATAAAAACTGTTACACTCATAGCCTAATTCAGCCATCTTATTATCATAATGAAGAAGCTCCCTCAGCACCTCAGCCAATTACTGCATCAGTCGGGACGTCTGCCCGATCTGGCCGAGAAAGCGGAGCTTTTGTTGTATCTGAACCAGCATGTCAAACAACTGCTGTCAGGCCCTGTCAGCGAACAGCTGAAAGTCGCCAATCTGCGCCAAAGTGTGCTGGTTATTGAAACCCCTTCCGCCGCATGGGCCGCCAGGATTAACTTCCAAAAAACCAAACTTCTTGCCCAACTTCAGGCAGAAACGCTCCCAATGCTTACCGCTATTGAGGTTAAAGTCAACCCGGCACTGGCAACATCGGGGGCAAAACCCCAAGTGGTTCACAGACAGTTGAGTGAAACCGCGGCTTCACATATCAATGCACTGGCCGAACACACAGAAGGTGAGCTGGGCCAGAAACTAAAACGGCTGGCTGCATTAGCCAGCCGTAAAAGGCAGTCCTAGTTTTACGATTAAGCCATCACCACATTGGATGGCATCATAAAGCTGACAGGTACATCCGCTTCTTTTTCGAAGCTGACCAACTCCCAAGCATCCTGCTGGGCAAGCAGAGCCCGCACCAACCGGTTGTTAAGAGCATGCCCCGTCTTGTAGGCACAGAACTCTCCGACTATGGCGTGACCCGCCACATACAGGTCACCAAACGCATCAAGAATCTTGTGCTTAACAAATTCATCCTCATAACGCAGGCCATCGGGGTTGAGGACACGATATTCATCAAGCACAACCGCGTTTTCCATACTGCCACCCAATGCCAGATTGTTGGCACGCAGGTACTCGATATCACGCATAAAACCAAAGGTTCTGGCGCGGCTGATATCTTTCACAAAGGCGGAAGAGGAAAAATCCATCACCATATGTTGTTGACTACGGGCAATTTCAGGGTGATTGAAGTCAATAGCAAAGTCGACTCTGAAACCTTTGAAGGGTCGCAGTTCAGCCCACTTATCACCGTCTTCAACACGCACTGTGTGCTTGATCTTCAGATATTTCTTGGCCGCTGACTGATCTTTGATCCCCGCGCTTTGCAGCAGGAATACAAAGGGGCTGGCACTGCCGTCCATGATGGGGATCTCGGGAGCATCCACTTCAATAACGGCATTGTCGATTCCCAAACCCGCGAGTGCAGCAAACAGATGCTCAATCGTTGAGATGCGAACACCTTCATCATTGACCAGAGCCGTACACATAGTCGTTTCACGCACCTGCTCTGCCTTGGCAGCAATCTCCACTGCCGGCTGCATATCGGTGCGCACGAGTACGATCCCTGTATTGACTGGTGCGGGCTTGATAGTCAAAGTCACCTTATTGCCGGAATGCAAACCGACACCTGTGGTCTTTACTATTTTTTCAACAGTTCTTTGAAAAATCATTTAGTTACCCGTATTCATCTCAACAAAAAGCTCTGCCTTGGACGATAAAATCGACACTTCTCGGGCGCAGCTGGTCGGATATCCTAGCATAAATCGGCAATTTCACAAAAATTTACCTACCTTCGCTTCCTGGAAACAAAGGGGAACACCCAATTTACACCCGTGATAACCGCCAGTATCAGTCGGCTTGCTTACGCAAAAACGCCGGAATATCCAAATAATCAAGCTCGTTCTTATGCGGATTGGCCGCAGGTTGGGACGCCGGAACTGCATTGCTCTTGTGAGCAACAGGCATAGCAGCTTCTTCCTGAGGCATATAGGTTTCGACCTTGGGCTCTGGCACAGGTTCCTGGCGCGGAGCAGGTTTGGATACCAACTGGATGTCAGGTTTTCTTTCCGATCCTATGCCGGTAGCAACCACAGTAACCCGCAGTTCATCACTCATTTCTGGATCGATAACAGCACCGACAACCACAGTCGCATTGTCTGAAGCATAAGCCTTGACGTGGTTACCCACTGTCTCAAATTCTTCGATACTCATATCCATGCCGGCAGTAATGTTAACCAGCACGCCACGGGCGCCTGCCAAGTCGATATCTTCCAGCAGCGGACTGGCAACAGCCGCTTCGGCCGCTTCTTCGGCGCGGTCTTCACCACGAGCGACACCTGTGCCCATCATGGCGTTACCCATTTCGGACATAACGGTTTTCACGTCGGCGAAGTCGACGTTAATCAGACCGGGACGGGTGATCAGTTCGGCAATACCTTGCACCGCACCCAAGAGCACATTGTTGGCTGCAGCAAAAGCATCCAGCAGTGATGTACCACGACCCAATACCTTAAGCAGTTTCTCGTTGGGAATAGTGATCAGCGAGTCAACATGCTTGGCCAGTTCAGTGATCCCCTGATCGGCGAACGCCATACGCTTCTTGCCTTCGAAGGGGAAAGGTTTAGTGACCACGGCCACTGTCAATATCCCTTCTTCGCGGGCAATCTGCGCCACCACAGGTGCGGCACCTGTACCCGTACCGCCACCCATACCGGCCGCAATGAAGATCATATCCGAGCCCTTGATAGCCTCACGGATATTTTCACGATCTTCTTCGGCTGCTGCGCGACCGACTTCCGGGTTGGCACCAGCCCCCAAGCCCTTGGTGACATCTCGTCCCAGTTGAATAGTGGTGCCCGCGGCAGACTTACGCAATGCCTGGGCATCTGTATTGGTGGCAACAAACTCAACACCTTCGATGTTGTGTTTCACCATATGCTCGACGGCATTACCACCGCCGCCACCGACGCCGATGACCTTTATCACCGCCTCGTCAGAATGAGTATCCATGATCTCAAACATGGTTGAATTCTCCGTATTACCTGCGTTTACGTAAGTTAAAACTCACCTTTAAACCAGCTCTGAACCCGATTCCAGAGACTGGTCACCCCTTGACGCTCGGGTCGTTCAAACTGACGTTCGATAACCCTGCGCGCGCCGTAATGTAACAGCCCAACACCTGTGGAGTAGATGGGCTGATCCACATATTCATACAAACCTTTCACCGGCAGCGGTGATGCCACCCTGACCGGCATGCCGAAAGTGGCTTCGGCAACATCCACAGCCCCTTCAATAGAGGCGGTACCACCGGTCAACACTATGCCGGCGGCAATTTGATCTTCCAGGCCACTGTCCTTGAGCTCTTTGAATACCAACTCGAACAGTTCCTGATATCTGGGTTCAACCACTTCGGCCAGAGTATGACGCGACATGGTTCTTGATGGTCGCCCCCCCACAGACGGCACTTCTATGCTGTCTTCACGGCTCACCATGGAGCTGCGGGCACTGGCATGCTGCACTTTAATCTGCTCGGCATGCGACAGCGGCGTGCGGAAAATTTTGGCGATATCACTGGTTACCTGATTGCCGGCCACAGGCACCACGGCGCAGTGACGCAGAGCGCCATTGGTATACACAGCGATATCTGTAGTACCGCCACCGACATCCACCAGACAAACACCCAGATCTTTTTCATCATTGGTCAGTACCGCATCGGCCGAAGCGATACCGGAAAACACCAGGTCGTCCACCTTGAGGCCACAGCGTTCAACACTCTTGGTGATATTCTTGGCCATATCATTGGCGCAGGTGACTATATGTACCTTGGCTTCCATCCGCATGCCGGACATGCCGATAGGGCTGCGGATCCCTTCTTGAACATCTATTGCATATTCCTGTGGCAGTACGTGCAAAATGCGGCGCTCAGTGGGGATCTTCACCGAACGGGCCGTGTGGATAACGTTGTCCACGTCTTCCTGGGTCACCTCTTCATCATTGATGGAGACCATGCCGTTTTCGTTCTGACAAGCGATATGCTTGCCGGAAATGCTCAAATACACCGAAGACACCTGACAGTCTGCCATCAGCTCGGCCTGATCCAAGGCCCGCTGCACACTGCGCACGATAGAATCGAGGTCGTTGACCCCGCCTTTATCCATGCCGCGTGATGGATGATTACCCAGACCGACGACACTGATTTCGCCATCGGGCAAGACTTCACCTATGATCACAGCGACCTTGGATGTCCCTATGTCCAATCCGACGATCAGATTTCTATCTTGGTTCTTGGTCATTAATTAACGGCTCTCTTCTTGTGCGTCTTCCCAGCCTACTGCCAGACCCGTGTCATAGCGTAGATCCACTCTGGCGACACTCTTTTCCTGTTTAACCAACTCCGGATACACGTTGATAAAACGCTGTATCCGCGCCATCTTGTCCTCTCGTCCCAATTCCAGCATGATGCCGTTGCCCAAAGTCGCCTCCCAGGCATGTCTCGGGCTGAGACTCAATCTATCCAGCTTGAAGCTGTTTATCCGCAGCAGTTCATCCATCTGCCGAAAGGAGGTCAATACCTCCTGTGCCATAGGTTCAGGTCCCACCAACCAAGGCAAATTTTCCAGCCCGGGTTGCGGTGGCGCCAGAAACACCTCTCCGTGTTCATTGAGCCATTCATCCTGATTCCAGTGCGCCACGGCAACCTGTTCTTGCAGATAAACCTTCAGCTTGGCCGGCCATTCGCGCCGAACCGAGGCCCTGTATACCCAAGGCAGGGCCTCCAGCGCCTGTTGCACCTCGGCCACATCAGCGCTGAAAAAGCTACGCTGCATCAAGTCCTGCAAGGCGCCGCGGATTTCCGCATCCGTGGTGTACTGGCGCTCGCCTTTTATCGCCACTGCCTCAATGGGCAAGGCCTCGGCATCATTCAGCACCAGTCCCAATTTCCAAGCCGCCATGCCAAATGCCGCCAGTACCAACAGCAGAAAGCCAATCCCGCTGCAGAGATACCAATTGACTCCGGCAAGCCTTGCCCGGCCCTTGTGCAACCTGTCCTTCAGCGCCATGGTCCTGCCTGTTAGCTTGGCGGAAAACCGGCCATTATATAGGGCTGGTTTTCTTGGTCAAAAGATACTGTTTTCAAGCTATTAAGCGATGAAAATCTATTCAGAAATCGTATCTTTGTTATCATCACTAAACCCCAATTCGCTGCTCGCCAATTGGCGCGCCAGGGCCCCTATGTTACCTGCGCCTTGAGTCATCAGCAGATCGCCGTCCTTGAGTACATCCGGCAGTATCTCCTGCAACTGCTCCGGCGTAGCGACATAGATAGGGTCAACCTGACCACGCAATCTGATGCTGCGGCACAGCGCGCGGCTGTCGGCTCCCGCGATAGGTGCTTCACCGGCGGGATAGACCTCCAGCAGCAATAGGCCATCGACCTGAGACAATACTTCGACAAAGTCCTCGTACAGATCCCGGGTGCGGCTATATCTGTGTGGCTGATAAGCCATCACCAGGCGCTTATTAGGCCAACCGGCACGAGCCGCCTTGATAGTGGCTGCGACTTCGCTGGGATGATGGCCGTAATCATCAACCAACATCACCTCGCCCTTGGGAGTATCGAAGGCCCCCAGGTGCTGGAAGCGGCGGCCAATTCCCTGGAACTCCGCCAGCGCCTGCACTATGGCGGCATCATCTATATCATCTTCACTGGCCACGGCAATCGCCGCCAAGGCGTTCAGCACATTGTGCCGTCCCGGCAGATTCAGCAGCAGATCCAAGTCATCCCGGCCCTTGCGACGCACGGTAAAACGGCATTGAGGCCCTTCTTGGCTGAAGTTAAGTGCCTGCACATCAGCCTCATCACTGAAGCCATAGGTCACCATGTGGCGCCCAATGCGCGGCATAATCTCTTTCACCACAAGATCATCGATACAAAGCACGGCCACACCGTAAAACGGCAGATTATGCAGGAAGTCAACAAAGGTGGTTTTCAACTTCTCAAAATCGCCGCCGTAAGTATCCATATGATCGGCTTCAATATTGGTTACCACACTCACCATAGGCTGCAGATGCAGGAAGCTGGCATCACTCTCATCGGCCTCGGCGATAAGGTAACGGCTATGCCCCAAGCGAGCATTGGTGCCAGCACTGTTAAGCAGGCCACCTATTACAAAGGTCGGATCTCGCTCGGCCTGACCATAAACACTGGCGATAAGGCTGGTTGTAGTGGTTTTGCCATGGGTGCCGGCAATCGCCACCCCATGACGGTAACGCATTAACTCAGCCAGCATCTCGGCACGGCGCACTATCGGAGTGCGGCTGGCTCTGGCGGCCGCGACTTCCGGGTTATCCGCTTTAATCGCGGTAGAAACCACCACCACATCAACGTTGACCACAGCCTCGGCACTGTGGCCGATAATGATGCGAGCACCCAGAGCCGCCAAACGTTCAGTCACGGCATTTTCGGCAATATCCGAACCACTGACCTGATAACCTTCGTTAACCAGAACCTCGGCAATGCCCCCCATGCCGGCGCCACCTATGCCAACAAAGTGAATGCGACGCACCCGGCGCATTTCCGGGATCATGGCGCGAAGCTGGGCGTATTTCTCTGCTCTGTTATTCATCTATTTCCTTTCTCTGCCAGTTCGATACAGACCTGGGCGACTTTATCGGTCGCATCCAGCACAGCGGCCGCTCTGGCTCTTTGCCCCATCAAGGTCAATTCATTTCTATCACTGCCAAGCAGGGCCAGCTTATTCGCCAGCCTGGACACATCGACAATCGGCTGCGGCAACAGGAAGGCCGCGCCCGCATCCACCAACACCTGGGCGTTGCGGGTCTGGTGATCATCCACCGCATGGGGATAAGGCACCAACAGGCTGGGCAGGCCAACGGCCGCCAGCTCAGAAACGGTTAGGGCACCGGCGCGGCAGATGACCACGTCGGCCCAACGATAGGCGGCTTCCATATCATCGATAAACTCAGCGACTTTAACTCTGCCGTCCTGTCCCAGCTGCTGATATTCAGCTTCCACCGGCGCCTGATTGCCCTTGCCCACCTGATGCCAAACCGTCACTGACTGTGACTTGCTGACCTCGGCAACCACAGCTGGCATAAGGTCGTTGAAGACCTTGGCACCCAGGCTGCCACCGACAACCAAAATTTTCAGCGCATCCTGATGCTGGGCTCTGGGCTGTCCCCCCAGAGTAATAAGCTCCTGGCGAATAGGGTTGCCAACCACTTCGGCCTTACCCGGATCGAAGGTATTGGCAAAGGCGCACAGCACCTTGGTGGCAATACGGGAAAGCAGCTTATTGGTCATCCCGGGAATGGCGTTTTGCTCATGCAACACCAACGGAATACCGCTGAGCTTGGCGGCAACGCCGCCCGGACCGCTGGCAAAGCCGCCCATGCCCAACACCACATCTGGCCGAAATTCGCGGATAACCCTGCGCGCCTGAACAATCGAGCGCAGCACCTTGAAAGGCGCTGCCAGCTTGCGCACTATGCCGTTGCCGCGTACGCCTTTAATGTCAATAAAATCTATATCAAAGCCGTGCTGAGGCACCAAACGCGCCTCCATCCGGTCTGCTGTACCCAGCCAACGCACCTGCCAGCCCTGCTGTGCCAGGCGTCTGGCCACTGCCAACGCCGGAAAAACGTGACCGCCGGTACCACCGGCCATCACTAAAATACGTTTGTTATTCAAATTGTTACCCTTCATGACTTCAGCCTCCCCTGCACCGCCTGGATCAGGCTGAGACGCCGCTCATGATCTATCCGGATCAGCATCATGACCGCAGCCGTCATCACCCAGAGACTACTGCCGCCATAGCTGATAAAGGGCAGTGTCAGCCCCTTGGTCGGCAAAATGCCGATACTGGCGCCCACGTTCACCACAGTCTGGAAACAGATCCAGATCCCTATGGCGTAAGCCAGATAACCTTCAAATGCCCGATCCATGGCCAAGCATTGACTGCCGAGACGAATCGCCCGCAGCGCTACGAACAGTAGCACTGCCAGCACGGCAACTATGCCGATAAATCCAAGCTCTTCCCCTATAACGGCGAAAATAAAGTCAGTGTGCGCCTCCGGCAGGTATTCCAGTTTCTGGATGCTATTACCAAGTCCCTGACCAAACCAGTCGCCGCGACCATAGGCCATCAGCGACTGAGTCAACTGGTAACCGCTGCCGAACGGATCCTGCCAGGGGTCGAGGAAGGAAGTTACCCGCCGCATCCGGTAGGGCTCCAGCAGCACCAAAGCCACAAAGGCCATAACCCCGGTCAGGATCAGCGCGAAGAAGTCCAGCAAACGGGCACCGGCCAAAAACAGCAGCCCGACTGTGCCAACAAATAGCACCACCACGGTTCCCAGATCCGGTTGCATCAGGATCAAGAAGGCATAGACGGCAAAAACCGCAATCGGTTTGTAAAAGCCCTTGGCGTTTTCACGCACTTCCTGATGCCGCCTAACCAGATAACCGGCCATGTAGACCGCAAAAACAAACTTGGCTATCTCGGCCACCTGAATTCTCACCGGCCCCAGAGACAACCAGCGTGTCGCCCCGTTTACAGTGGTGCCTACTGCCAGTACGGCCACCAACATGACGCCGACCAGCAACAGCATCAGTGGACTCAGTTGCTGCCAGCGCTGCATCTCTACCTGCAACACCACTGCGGCGATCACCACGCAGCCCGCCAAATAGAACAGATGCCGGGTCACAAAATGAAATGGATTACCAGTCAGGCTCTGGGCTTCCGGCATAGAAGCCGACATCACCATCACAAAGCCAAAGGCGATCAACGACAAAACAGCAAGCAGCAAACGCCGGTCATACAGTTGCATGCCCTGCGATTGCTTTTCACCGAACCAGTCGGACCAGCGCCACTTGAGGCTGGTTCCGAACAGGTTAAGTTGTCGCTCATCACTGCTCATCCAGCGCCTCCACCAGATGGCGGAAGTCATCGCCCCTGGCCATAAAGTTACTGTACATATCCAAGCTGGCACAGGCCGGCGACAACATGACTATGTCTCCGGAACTCGCCAGTTCGGCAGCCTTGTTCACGGCTTCTGCCATGGAGCCAACCTTGATGGCGCCCTCTTTCAGCGCCGCTATCTTGTCACCGTCCCGTCCCAGGGTAATTAGGTGAGTCACAGAACCCAGCACATTGGCAAGCGGCCGGAAATCAGCCCCTTTACCATCACCACCGGCAATCAGGATCACATCACCGAGATAGTCACTGAGCCCTTCAAGTGCTGCCACGGTAGCGCCCACATTAGTGGCCTTGGAATCGTTGATCCAAGTGGCGCCATTCTTGACCGCCACCAGTTCACATCTGTGCGGCAGGCCTTTAAACTCGCGGGCCACTCTGGCCATGGCTTCTTTATCCACTCCTGCCGCATCGGCTAACGCCATGGCGGCCAGCAGGTTGGCGTGGTTATGGCTGCCGAGCAGCGCCACATCCAACAGATTCATGATTTCACTGCTGCCGTGGAAAATTTTGCCGTCGGTGATCCCCCACTCATCCCCTTCGGGGTTACCCAGACCAAAGCTATTGTTGTTCATGGGTGACATGGGCTGCGTTTGCGGATCATCCCGGTTGAAAATCGCCAGTCGACTCAGTTCATATAGCCGCAGTTTGGCCTGGCGATAGGCTTCCAGGTCGCTGTATCTGTCCATGTGGTCTTCAGAAATGTTCAGGCAAGTGGATGCCAAACATTTAAGACTATGGGTTGTTTCCAACTGGAAACTGGATAGCTCCAGCACATAGTGACTAACGTTTTCGCCCAAAAGCTCCAGCGCCGGCACCCCTATGTTGCCGCCGATGGCAACCTGTTTGCCGCCGGCTTTGAGCATTTCACCGACCAGGGTCGTCACAGTCGACTTGCCATTGGAGCCGGTAATCGCCAGCACACATGGGCCCTTGTCAGCTATGGCGCGGGCAAACAACTCCACATCGCCAATCACTTCTATGCCCATATCCAGAGCCGCCCTTACTTCGGGGGTATCCATGGGGATCCCGGGACTGATGATGATCTGCTCCGCCTGCACCAGACCACGGCAATCGAAGCCGCCAAAGCAAAACTCCAAATCCGGAAATTCATTTTTCAGCGCCTCGGCACCGGGAGGATTGCGGCGGCTGTCCATCACCATAGGGGCATAGCCCTGAGCCACCAGATAGCGCACCACAGACAAGCCTGTGGCCCCCAATCCCAACACTATGTGCGAACAGCGACTCATCATGACTGCTTACCTCAACTTCAGGGTGGCCAATCCCAGCAGAACCAGGAACAAAGAGATAATCCAGAAACGCACTATCACTCTGGGCTCAGGCCAACCTTTCAATTCATAATGGTGGTGTATGGGTGCCATACGGAAAATCCGCTGGCCCCGCAGCTTATAGGATCCAACCTGAAGGATGACTGACAAAGTCTCCATTACAAACACACCACCCATAATCACCAGCAAAATCTCCTGGCGTACCAGTACGGCCATGGTGCCGAGCGCAGCCCCCAGTGACAGCGAACCTACGTCGCCCATAAACACTTGCGCCGGATAGGTGTTGAACCAAAGGAAACCAAGACCGGCACCGACTATTGCGGTACAGACGATCACCAGTTCACCGGCCCCCGGCAGATGTGGAATATGTAAGTAGCTGGCAAATTGCGCGTGGCCAGAGAGGTAGGCAATAAGCGCAAACGCCGCCGCTACCATAACGGTTGGCATAATCGCCAAACCATCGAGGCCGTCGGTCAGGTTAACCGCATTGCTCGAACCCACTATAGTGAAATAGGCCAGTACTACAAAAAACAGCCCTAGCTGCGGCATCACATCCTTGAAGAAAGGCACCACCAATTGGGTTTCACCCGGCAGAGATGCGGTCGCGTAGAGATAAAAAGCCACAGCAATCGCCGCCAGCGACTGTAAAATGTACTTCCAACGGGCCACCAGCCCCTTGGGATCCTTACGAACTACCTTACGGTAATCATCGAGGAAGCCGATGAGGCCAAAGCTGCCCAGGACGAATAACATCACCCAGACATAGCGGTTACCGAGATCGCCCCACAGCAGGACACTGATAAAGATCCCCGCCAGCACCAGTAATCCACCCATGGTTGGGGTGCCGCGCTTACTGAAATGTGACTCGGGGCCATCGTTACGCACCACCTGGCCTATCTGCAGCAATTGCAAACGCTCGATCAACTTGGGCCCCCACCAGAGCGCAAAGCTGAGGGCGGTCAACAACCCCAGAATCGCTCTGAAGGTCAAATAGGAAAACACGTTAAACCCGGTATAAAACTGGGTTAGATACTCCGCCAGATACACCAGCATCTACACTAACTCCCCACGCCCGAAGGCTGATTTAAGGGCCTCGACCACACGTTCCATACGCATGCTGCGTGAGCCCTTGACCAATACAGTGACACTCCCTGACAACTGATTGATATATTCGATTAAATTTTCCACCAAACGCCCTTGGGTATCCAGATGTTCCGTACCAAACCCCTGGCTGGTGTTCTGGGTTAATTGACCGCAGCAAAACAGGGCATCTATCCCGGCCTCCCGGGCATACTCACCCAGCTCGCGATGCAAAAGGGGGGCATTGTCGCCTAATTCCCCTAAATCGCCCAGTACCAGAATGCGATTTCCGTGAATTTCGTGAAGCCAGTTGATCGCCGCCTTGACCGAAGCCGGATTGGCGTTGTAGCTATCATCGATCAGCTGCACCCGCCCAAGCTCAGTGGGCAGCATGCGTCCCTTGACCGGCTGCATCTGTTGCAAGCCAGAGATAATGCTTGCCATATCCAGGCCCAGCGCCAAGCAAACCGAAGTTGCCGCCAGAGCATTGGCCACCTGATGTCGGCCGGCCAGCGGCAGCGCCAGCGAATACTCCTGCTGCTGCCAGCAAAACGTGCAGCGATAACGCCCCGAGGCATCGGCCTGTAAATCTTTGGCCGTCAGTTCGGCTGCTGCGTCAATGCCATAGCTTAACTGACGGTAGCCTAACGCAGCCTGACGCATTACCTCGGCGTATCTGTCATCGGCATTGATAATGGCGCAGCCGTCCGGAGCCAAGTGATTGAAAATTTCGGATTTGGCGGCCGCCACACCGGCCTCTGAGCCAAACCCTTCGAGATGAGCGCTGGCGACATTGTTCACTAGGGCAACATCCGGGCGCACTATGGCCGAGGTGTAATCAATTTCACCCTTGTGATTGGCGCCAAGCTCAAATACCGCGTATTCGTGTTCAGGCTCCAGGCGCAAGGCTGTCAGCGGCACGCCTATATCGTTGTTGAAGTTACCGGCGGTGTAGAGCACCTTGGCATGTTGCGACAATATGGTCGCCAACATCTCCTTGACGCTGGTCTTGCCGTTGGAGCCGGTCAAGGCAACACACTTGAGTGATACCAGGCTGCGTACCATGGCCGCCAGTTGCCCCAGGGACTGGTGAGGGTCGGCCACCAGCAGCTGCGGCACATCGAGTGCCAACTCGCGGCTGACCAGGAGCGCTACGGCGCCATTTTTGACCGCAGTAGGGGCAAACTCATGGGCGTCAAAGCGCTCTCCCTTGAGAGCGATAAATAAACCTTGGGTGCCTATATCACGGCTATCTGTGCTGACACTCTCAATCAGCTGCATTGCAGCAGTTGCCGGAATCAACTTGGCATTCAGCGCCGTGGCTATCTGTTGCAGGGTCAAAGGGATCATGCCTTGCCTCCGCTAAGTTCAAACGCCAAGGCCCGCTCATCATAGTGATGACGGCTTCCTGCCACTTCCTGATAGGTTTCATGCCCCTTGCCGGCCAATAAAATCACATCTCCCGCCTCTGCCTGGGCGCAAACCTGTTTAATGGCTGTCACCCTATCGACACAGGAGAGTGCCGCCTCGGGGCGAGTCAGCCCGGACATGACTTCATCAATGATGGTTTGCGGCTCTTCACTGCGAGTATTGTCGCTGGTGACCATCAAGCGGTCGGCAAAAGCCTCGGCTGCACGAGCCATCAGCGGTCGCTTGCCCTTGTCACGATCACCACCGCAGCCAAAGACACACCAGAGGCGGTTGTCGGTATGCAGCCGCAGCGCCTTGAGCGCTTGCTCCAGCGCATCCGGGGTATGGGCATAATCCACCACCAGCGAAAAACCTTTTCTCGATGGGAAGCACTCCATCCGTCCAGGCACGGGCTTCAGGGCAGGTGACAACGACAGCAGCTTTTGCAGCGGATAACCCATGGCATAGAGCGCCGTCAACGCTGCCAACAGATTAGAAAGATTGAATTCGCCCAGCAGCGGAGTTTCCAGCACGCCTTTACCTTCCGGCCAGTGGATCTCGGCGCGTACGCCCTTGGCGTGATATTGAGAGTTAACGGCAACAACTGCCGCTCTGGGATCTTGCTTAATGCTATAGCCGAGCGACTTGGCCTTGGGCAGTTCCTCGAACCAGGCCTGCCCTGTGGCGTCATCCAAGTTAATTACGGCGTGTTTGAGACAGGCAAACCGCATCAGCCTCAATTTGGCGGCGGCGTAAGCCTCCATGGTCTGGTGGTAATCCAGATGATCCCGGCTCAGGTTGGTAAACACCGCCACTTCAAAGGGCGCGGCTTCTACCCGTCCCTGCACCAAACCGTGGCTGGACACTTCCATGGCGCAGACGCTGACATCCATCTGCTCAAAAGCCTTGAGCTGGGCCATTACGGCCAAGGCATCACTGGTAGTATTGGTCGCTTCCTGGAGTTCACCCAGCAAACCGTTCCCCAAAGTGCCCATGACACCGGCCTTTTCGCCCAGCAAAGACACCCACTGGACGATAAGCTGGCTGACAGAAGTCTTGCCATTGGTGCCGGTGATCCCCACCAGGCGAGGCTTGACCGCGTGAATGCCATAGAACTGGGCCGCCAGCGCCGATAGCTGCCGACTCAGTTGAAAAAAATAGATGGTTAAGCCTTGCTCCCGCTCCACCTTGCCGTGGGCATCCGGATCGTCCGTATGCAGCAAGGCAGCCGCAGCTCCCTTGTTGAAGGCGGCGGCAACATACTCCCGACCATCGGCCTGATGTCCGGGAACGGCCACGAAAAGGCCACCTTCAACCACTTTCCGACTGTCGAGACAGGGCTCGGCCACCGTCTCCGCGCCGGAGTAATGAAACCAGGGAGCCAGCAGATCCCGCAATAACATCATTCTGCTCTCCTAGGTACCTGAGCCAGTTGTACGCGAGCATCATCACTCACAGGCTCCACATTCAACATCTGCAACGCGCCGGACATCACCTTGCCAAACACAGGTGCCGCCACCACGCCGCCGTAATATCTGTCCCCTTTGGGCTCGTTGATCACCACTACCATGGCAAGCCTGGGGTTGTTTGCCGGCGCGACACCGGCAAACAGGGCAACATAGTCATCGCCATAGCCACCGGCTATCGCCTTACGACTGGTGCCCGACTTACCGGCAACCGGATAGCCTTCAATGTGCGCCCGAGTACCTGTGCCGCCCTTCTCGGTCACGCCCACCAGCATGTTGATCACATCGCGGGCCACATCCGGGGCTATCACCCGGGTGCCTTCCGGCGGTTGCTTCAGTTTAAGAATCGATACCGGGTAAAGTATGCCGCCGCTACCCAGAGTGGCGTACATGCGCGCCAACTGCAGCGGAGTGGCTGTCAGGCCATAGCCGAAGGACAGAGTCGCCCGTTCAAAGTCAGACCATCTGTGTCTGTCCTGCACCAAACCGGCACTCTCGCCGGTCAGGTTGATCCCTGAATAGTTGCCGAGCCCCATGGACTGATAGGTACCCAAAAGCTGCTGCACCGGCATTTCCAGCGCCAACTTGCTGATCCCCACGTTACTGGACTTGATCAAAATCTTCGCCAATGACATATCGCCATAGTTGCGGACATCCCGCACCTGCCGGCCACCAATACGCATCCAACCGGGTGATGTCGGGATCAACTCATCATTCTTGACGATCCCGGCCTCCAGCGCCGCCACCACCACAAAGGGTTTCACTGTCGAACCCGGCTCAAAGGTGTCTGTCAGGGCGCGGTTACGCATCCTGTGACTCTGCAGGTTTTCCCGCGAGTTGGGGTTATAGGAGGGAGTGTTAACCATCGCCAGCACTTCGCCCGTGTGTACATCCAGTACCACCACGGAACCGGATGTTGCCTGGTTCATTTCGGTGGCCCGCTTGAGCTCACGGTAAGCCAACTGCTGAATACGCTGATCTATGCTGAGCACCAGATCATTGGGGCTCTCGCCCTCCTGGATGATATCCAGCCGCTCAACCACCCGGCCGTCACGGGACTTACGCACCTTCTGCTTGGAGGGAGTGCCGGTCAGCCAGCTGTTGTAGGTGTTTTCAATGCCTTCGATGCCGACATCATCAATATTGGTGATCCCGACCAACTGAGCGCTGATCTCACCGGCCGGATAGTAACGGCGTGATTCAGACTTGAGGTAGATACCGGGTAGCTTCAACTGCTCGATATAGTGTGCCACCGCCGGGGTAACCTGGCGCTTGAGGTAGGTAAAGCGTTTCTTGGGGTTGGACTGCACCCTGGCCAACAGGTCATCCAGCGGCTCGTGCAATACATCGGCCAGCGCCCGCCAGCGGCGCATATCATTGAAGCCATCCTTGTCGTGAACCACCTTGGGGTCGGCGTAGACGGCACGCACAGGCACACTGACGGCCAGCATCTCGCCGTTGCGGTCGGTAATAAGCCCTCTTTGCACCTGGTTGGAAGTGGTGCGCAGAGTACGCATATCACTCTCGTGACGCAGTTTTTCCGGTTCTATTACCTGGATGTAGGCGGCGCGTCCCACCAGTGAGACAAACAACAGGCAAACAAAAGCCACCACCACCTGCAGTCGCCAGTGGATCAGTTGGGGCTTTTGAATCCTTTTAGCCTGTTTTCTCATGGAAGTCTCACTACCACCTCTTCATTGGGTAAGGGCCTTATCATGTCCAATTCCTTGGTTGCAATCCGGGTTATCCTGCTGTGCTCCGCCTGCGACTGTTCTTCCAGTAACAGGTTGCGCCACTCGATATCCAAGCGATCTCTTTCCTGTAACAGCTTGTCCAACTCGCTGGTCTGGGTACGGCT
Organism: Shewanella chilikensis; assembly: GCF_002836945.1. Lineage (GTDB taxonomy): Bacteria > Pseudomonadota > Gammaproteobacteria > Enterobacterales > Shewanellaceae > Shewanella > Shewanella chilikensis. The sequence continues at coordinate 42,614 of NZ_NIJM01000028.1, read as the reverse complement.
GATGTGGCTGGTATATACCACAGCAACCGCATTCCCCAGCACCAGCATGCCCAGCAAGAGGATCCATTTGTGCTGCCAAAGATCCCGCAGCACTATACGCGCTAGATTGAGTTGCGACTTACTCACCGCCACCTCAGTAGGGCAAACGCTCGGCAATTCTGAGTACAGAACTGCGGGCCCGGGCATTAACGGCAATCTCTTCATCCGACGGTTTCAGCGCCTTGCCTATGGGCAACAACTGCCGTGAGCGATTAAGCTCAGCCTCGGTCACCGGCAAGCCGTAAGGTACTTCCTCACCTTTGCTGTGACGGCGGATAAAGCGCTTCACCATACGATCTTCAAGAGAATGGAAGCTGATGATCGATAACCGTCCCTTGGGCGCCAATACCTTCAATGCCCCTTCCAGCGCCTGATCTATTTGATCCAGCTCGCTGTTGATATAGATGCGAATCGCCTGAAACACTCGGGTTGCCGGATGCTTGTTGCGCTCTTTGTGTTTAGTGATCCTTTCGATCAAACCAGCCAGATCTTTAGTGCGTAAAAACGGCTTCTCATCACGATCGGCGGCGATACAACGGGCGATATGACGGGCGTTTTTCTCTTCACCATAGGTTTTGAACACCCAGGCCATATCTTCGATCTCGGCCCTGGCGAGCCACTGGGCCGCTGTTTGGCCCTGGCTGTTATCCATCCGCATATCGAGTGGGCCATCGCGCAGAAAACTAAAGCCACGTTCGGCATCATCCAGTTGCGGCGATGACACACCGAGATCCAGCAAGACGCCGTCTATCTTGCCCACCAGTCCCAGTTGCTCAACATAGTCAGCCAACTGGCCAAAACCGCCATGGACTATGGTGAAACGCGGGTCATCGGCAAACTGTTTCGCGGCTTCAATGGCCGCAGGATCTCTGTCAATGGCAATCAGCCGCCCCTGTTCACCCAGGCGGGAAAGGATCTGACGTGAGTGTCCACCCCGACCGAAAGTACCGTCGATATAGATGCCATCTGGGCGGATATTGAGCCCGTCTACCGTTTCTTGAAGCAGGACAGACAGGTGGGCAAAGTTTTGGCTCATCACTCTCTTCTTTAATCTGGTCTCACTCATCAGAGTGAAAAATCGGCCAGCCGCTCACTGGCGGTCAATCCCTGGCTCTTAATCATCTCCAGGCTGTCGGCCAACTGCTGCTGCCAGACCTGTTCATCCCAGAGTTCGAATTTGTTCAACTGCCCGACCAACATGGTCTTCTTTTCCAAGGAGGCATATTGTCTGAGCGGCGGAGTCAACAAAACCCGGCCATTGGTATCCAACTCACACTCCTGGGCATAACCCAGCATCAGGCGTTTCATCGCCCGCTCCTGCGGTTGGAAATCAGACAAGCCGAGCAGTTTGTCGGCAACTTTGTTCCATTCGTTTACCGGATAGATCAACAGACAGGGAGATTGGATATCCACAGTGATCACCAGCTTGCCCTGATGATCGGCATGCAGAGGCTCGCGGTATCGCGTTGGCATAGCGATCCGCCCCTTGGCATCCAGATTCAAAGCACTTGCGCCGGAAAACACTTGGTTTCATCCTTGCTCAGTTAATAGATCCACAAATATCCACAAATTCCCACAGATGCTAAGTTTAGGGACAGTCAACAAGGATTGTCAAGCAATGCAAACTCGAATAAAGCCAGTCACCAAGCGGGTTAGCAGCGTGTCACAACATTTTTTGCATTAACGAATTCCAAGTGGCAAAAAGTGGTGCAAACGCACCTGTCAGGGGAAAATTTCGACACAGGTCAGGAGGATTTTCACAGTGAAAAGAAATGATTGTGGAGAAGTTTCCCAAAAATGAGCATGTGAGTAATACGATCCAGCGCAAACTTTGTCATGACTCAAAAGACCCAGAACAAAACACTAAAGGAACAGAAAAACAGTTTGTCACCCTTATAACCTAACGCTGTCAGGTCATGCAGCGAACCGCTATTGTGAATACAAAGAAGCAATTTATTCTTACCCCAAAAACCCAAGGAACCAGAAAGAACAATAACAGTCTAAATTTTAAACACTCCTGGCCGATAAAAGGATATGAGGCTTACAGGCAATGCGGTGTTCAACTGGAAAAACATCGTAAAATCAGGGGGGACATCATGGGATTGGACAGCATTTACGCCATGTTGGCACGCCCGGTCAAAGCGGTATTTCAGCCCAAACGCGAAGTGGAGCAGGTCAAAACCAGCTCCGCCATAGCGCCCGACAGCCACGAAGCCCCGCAATCGCAACTGCCTCCCGAGATAGACAAACGTGAAAAAGTCGCTGATCGCCGCAAAGAGCAGAAAGGCTTTGCCCGCGAGCGGCGTAAACATAACCGCCGCCAGGAAGATGAAAAAAGGGATGAGTCCAGGGCGCAAGAAGAAGGCAAGGGTAAGATCATAGATATCGATGTCTGACCTTGCCTATGAATGTCATTGAATCAAGGCTTCACAGCTGCGCCGCCACCCGCTGGCGTATCTCGGCCAAATTGGTTTCACGAAGCAGTTTGCCATCCTCATAAACGGTTTGCAGCAGCCCCTGGGCTTCTTCAGTCACCGAAACATCGTCTCGCAGCACCAGCTCACCGTCTTGCATAACCACTTGCAGTAGCCCCTTGGCAGAACGCTTTTGGCTATCAGTCTTGGGTGCCTTGAAAATCGCCAGCGGCTCGCCGTCTTTTATCACGTGGGTCGCCTTGACTGCCGAGCCATGGGTATCTCGGGTGACATATTGATAGCTGTATGAGCCAATCCCCAGCACGACTTTGGAAGCAAAACCTTTATCCATCAAACGCTGCAGTATTTGTCGTTGACGCTCGAGCGTGATGGCATCGCCATAAATGGCACCCACATGGTTATCCAATAGCTTGTAACCCTTGTCAGTCAAGGTGCCGCCAAAAATCTCCCACAGGCACTCTATAAGCCCCTTCACCTCGCAGGCCATCAGGGTTTGGCGCTGCAGACCGATAAACTCACCATGCCAACTTATCGCCTCATAACCGTTATCGGCCGCCTTTTGCAATGCTTCATCCAGGCCGCATTCGCGGATAAGTGATTCAGGCGCCAGCTTATAACCGCTGAGAATTGTCACAGGGTCGCCGGAGTCGGGGCGGATCACCAGGGTGCCGTCACGCTCGAGGATCTCCTGCTTGAGTTCAGGTAAGTATTGAGTCACCAGAGTCCAGAAATCCCAGGTATCGGACACCACACTGAGGATCCCCTTGGGAGACTGGGTCTGCATCAGATAACGGAAGAAGGCGATCTCCCCTTCGAGGATCCAGGAACAGGTCACCGAGTGCTCGGTGGCATCCACTGAGGCGCCGACCAACTCCTTATCGACATCGGCACCATAGTACTTCTCGGCAAACAGCACCGCCGGAATGGTGTCGGTTCCAACAAAGCCGCTGGCCAAATGGCCAAAACCACTCATGGCAGCGGCCTGCTTACCGAACATGCCGCGAAAACTGAAGTCATGCCCCTGAAACGCTACCATCTCGGCGGGCAGGCCTGTCTTGTCGGCGAACTCTTTAAAGGTGCGCAGGTAAGCAACGGCCGTGGTGGCACTGGTTTGTATCGGCCAGTTTTCACAACTGAGCACGGTTTCTATCATGTTGGTCAACCAGGGGAAATCCGGATGGGTGTTGACTATAGTCAACGGCGGCACCAGATAAGGCACCAGAGTCCCCTCTTCCAGCGCCTTGATCCTCAGCGGTAAATACCCAAGGTCGTGGAGTTTTTCCAGGTAAGAGACATCGACACTGTACCCCAGCATGGCACTGAGAATGCGCTTGTGGGCGGCCACGGCCTGCGCCTTGGGCTGACGAAAGAAGCTGTCCCACTCCTCCATTAAATAGCTCTTGATAAAATACTGCAGTCCAACAAAGGCAACCTTGTCATTGTCCATTATGTTGGCATTGCGACCGCTGCGGGAAGTGAAGTTGGCATACACCTCGGTCACCTGAGGATGATAGGCGCGACCATGAAACTCTTTGTAGACATCCTTCTGCATTGAGGGGGCGATGATACTCATAATAAACTCCTTTTATTCAAACAGTTTCAAGGTGTGCAGCTCAACAATTTGCGACTCAAACGGATGCAATGGGCACACTGAATCTGTGGTAAACACGGCATCAATCAAACCTTCCAGCGGCTCTATTCCGCGAGAAAATAGGCCATGGGTCACATAGAGTCCCACTCGGGCGGCGCCTTTTTGTTTCAAAAGCCGCGCCAGCTCGATAAAGGTTCTGCCACCATCGCAAATATCATCCAGGATCAGCAGACTGCGGCCAGCAACATCGGCGTTCAACTCGGATGCCAATATGGCGCCCGTCGCCGGATCCCGGCGTTTATTGGCCTGAAAGACTTCGGCCTCAATCCCAGCGGCACTCAGCGCATCGGCAACCTTGGCAATCTTGTGGCTGGCACCCTTATCAGGCGCAAGCAGTGCCGCCTGGTGGGTTTGCAGCCACTGCTTCAGCTGCGCAAACTGACAAACCAACTGCGCCTGATGTACCTGCTCGGCCTCAAGCAGTTGCTCACTGACCGCCGAGTGCAGATCCCAGCAGCGGATCTGGCTGAAGCCGGCATTTCGCAGCAACCCCGTCATCACGGCGGCGGAAAAAGCCTCACCGGCGACGCAAACCCTGTCTTGGCGGGCATAGGGGAAATAGGGAAGTTGCAGTGAAACCTGAATGCCGGGGGCGGCGCGGTCCAAAGCATCTTTGATCAGCAGCAGCTGCATGATGGCATCACTGCTCTGCAACCTGGCACAGATAATCGCGCTCTGTACCTGTTGTCCATCAAAACCTGCCAGACGCACATGCTGCTCACCACCGGCAAACTGCCATTGCTCAACAGTCAACGCCTGTCTGGTCGCATCTTTGTTTACTAGCTCAATACTGATATCCATATCGCTCACCATTAAGTGTCTTATTGACACTTAATCTAAAACAGCTAGTTAGAGCAGTCAAGTTTATTTTGAGTCAAAAGGACACTTATATAAAAAGAAAAATTAAAACAATGGATAAGACAGTGGTAAACCAAAGAAGCTCAAATGACGTTTCAAGCTTCCAGGTTGCGTACAAAGCGATAATCGGCGGCTTCAGGCAATACCCGGTAGAGCTGGGGTGGGCGACCGACTTCGACCCGGCCCTCTCCACAGGGGGCGAGCACGCCGGCCTGCTCGATTCGCCGCCGGAAAGATTTCTTCTGCAGTGGCTTACCCAGAATAGCCTCGTGCACTCGCTGCAATTCGGCCAGGGTAAACAATTCCGGCAAGGCAAAAGCCGCCACCAGGCTGTAAAGCGCCTTTTGGCGTAAGCGCTCCTGTGCCAAGGTTATGATATCGGCGTGATCAAAGGCCAAGTGTTCGGGCAGCGACTGCAAGCTGAACCAGCGGCTCTCTTCAGAACCTTCCATGACGGGCTCAAGATGGGGCATCAACGCATAATAGCTGATGGTGACCGACCAGCCTCTGGGATCCCGGCGGCCATTGCCTATACTCTGTAACTGCTCCAGGTAGGGTGGCACTATGCCGGTCTTTTGCTTAAGTTTGCGCTTGGCCGAAGCATCGATATCCTGATCCTGCTGCAGATCAATAAAACCTCCCGGCAATGCCCACATCCCTTTGCAGGGAAACCCGGAACGCTTGACCAAGAGCACACACAATTGCCCTTCTCGTACACAGAGCAGCACGCTGTCGACACTGGTCAGCGGCAGCGGGTAGTCATGGATATTGTATTGCGCCAGATATTCGGCTTCGGTCGTCACTGTCATGGCGGGCTCACTTTGGTGTCTTTGGGGCACTATTCTGAGTCACTATTCAATGGGAGACAATAACAGCCGACAAGAAACCGCCCGGCACATCACAGTTCCTCGGTTTCATGCCAGTGGCGACAACGGTCCACCGCCTTCTGCCAACCGCGGTAATAAAGCTCCCGCCGTCCTTCATCCATGGCCGGCTCGAAGCAACGTTCAACATCGCTCCGGTGAGAAAGCGCTTCCACCGAGTCCCAGAAACCACAGGCAAGACCGGCCAAAAATGCCGCTCCCATGGCGGTAGTTTCGGTCAAGGCCGGCCGCAGTACCTGAGTATCTGTGATATCGGCCTGGAACTGCATCAGGAAGTCGTTACTCACGGCGCCGCCATCCACCCTCAGCTGCTTGAGTGCAACAGCGCTGTCTTTACTCATGGCATCCAGCAGATCCCGGCTCTGATAGGCGATGGATTCCAGCGCCGCACGTATGATGTGGTTGCGGTTTACGCCGCGGGTCAATCCTTGCAAAGAGCCGCGGGCGTTGGCGTCCCAGTAAGGGGCTCCCAGCCCGACAAATGCCGGCACCAGATAAACCCCATTGGTATCTTCTACCTTGGAGGCAAAGTACTCTGTGTCCTGGGCATCACGAATAAGCCCCAACTCGTCCCTCAGCCACTGTATGGTCGCGCCGCCCATAAATACCGAGCCTTCCAGCGCGTATTGCACCTCGCCCTTGGGGCCTACAGCCACGGTTGTCAGCAACCCATGCTCTGAGCGCACCGCCTTGTCACCTGTGTTCATCAGCAAAAAGCAACCTGTGCCATAGGTATTCTTGGCCATGCCGGGTTCGACGCACAGCTGGCCGAACAGCGCCGCCTGCTGATCCCCGGCCATGCCGGCGATAAGAATTTCACTGCCCTCACCGGCAATCCGGGTTGTGCCATAAACAGCCATCGACGGCTTGACCTCGGGCAACAACGAAGCTGGGATGTCCAGCGCCTGTAACAGGGTCTGATCCCAGCATTGTTTGTGGATGTTGTAGAGCATGGTGCGCGACGCATTGGTGGGGTCGGTCACATGTACCTTGCCCTCGGTCAGCTTCCATACCAGCCAGCTGTCGATAGTGCCAAAGAGCAACTCGCCTCTTTCGGCCCGCTCGCGGGCACCCTCGACATTATCCAGCAGCCACTTAATCTTGGTGGCCGAAAAATAGGGATCCAGTAACAAACCTGTATTGTCGCGGACATAGTCCTCCAGCCCCTCGGCCTTGAGCTGCTCACAGATCTCCTTGCTACGCCGGCACTGCCAAACAATGGCGTTGGCAATCGGCTTACCTGTGAGCTTATCCCAGATGACAGTGGTTTCCCGCTGATTGGTAATGCCGATGGCCGCCACTTCGTCACTGTGGATCCCGGCGCGGGCAATAACCTCTATCAGTGTCGAACTCTGGGATGCCCAGATTTCCATGGGATCATGCTCGACCCAACCCGGTTGCGGGTAGTGCTGACTGAACTCTCGCTGGGAGACGGCCACGATATTGGCCTGCTGATCGAAAATAATCGCCCGTGAGCTGGTAGTACCCTGATCCAGGGCAATAATATATTTCTTTTGCACGTGAAAGCTTTCTTGGGTTGGCTGAATTAATTTTGTTGCCAAGGCTGATCGCCCCGGGGTAAGCCGATTTCCGCTTCGGGAATATCACACTCCTGCGCCGGGTAATACCAAACGGCGGCAATCTTATCGCCCCTCAAGCTATAAACGCCCATATTACATTGGCTATTTTGCTCGCCATCCTGCTGCCAGCTGACCTTTTCCAGGGTGCTGACATAGTTACCCGAGCTCAGCGAGCCAAGAATACTGGCCTTGGCCCCCGGCAAAGTTTGAAAATAGTCGGTCATAGCCGCGCCCAATTCCGCATGCCCGGAAGCCTGTCTGTCGACCTTGGTGATGCTGACATTAAACCAAGTCACCTCTTCCGTGGTTTGCGCCAACATCAGCTCAATCTTTTGCTCATTGAAACCTTGAATAAACATACTGACAGGATCTGACTCAGCCAAACTCGGCATTGAAATCAGTGAGATAGCACTGGCAAACAGAAGTGGATATTTCATGGGCTTATTATTCTTTTGTTGGCAATAGCATGAATATAAGCCCTGAGACCGGTCACGCCAAGTATAAAACAGCCTTAGGTCTAACCTTGGTGACCATCAAGCCGGTCTGGCCTACCTGACAGATATGAAAAAGCCCCGCTCGGCGGGGCTCTTGTCTCATTCCTTGGCTGGAATGGTATTACATCTTGTAGGTCACTTGCAGACCCGCCAACCAGACGTGGCCGCTGGCATCGCCCTGGAAGGCAACCTGAGCCAGGCCCATCAGCTCCTGAGTCTCGTTGATAGGGGCATCACCGTGGGCGTGGATATAGGTCAGCCCCAGATCCACTGTCAGGTTCTTGCTGGGCGCATAACCGGCACCGACACTGAACCAGAGACGGTCGGTATCTGGAATAGTGATGGTACGGTATTCATCGTCAACCGCAGTCTTATCCAAGGCCACACCGGCACGCAGCAACCATGCGTTGTTCAACTGGTAGCTGGTACCCAGAGCAAAGCGCCAGTTGTCTTTGAAGTTTTCTTCCTTAACCAGATCGGATTCCAGGCCACCGACCGGCTTCTGCTCGCCGGGGAAATACGCCACCAGCTTGTTGAACACGCTCCAGTCGGTCCAGTTGATGCTGGCGTGCATCGCCCAGTTGTCAGTCAACTGATGGTAAGAAGCCAGCTCGGCAAATGCCGGCAGCTCCAATGGCAAGTAGCCTTCAACCTCGGCAGTACCGCCTGTATACACCAGGCCGCGCGCCTGACCATCCAGATCCAGCTCAACGTGGCTGTGATAGGCGATGCCCAAACGGTGATTAGCATTGATCTGCCAGCTGGCACCCACTTGCCATCCATAACCGAAATCATCACCTTCCAGATGCTTAAGCTCAGTGCCGGCAGCAGGCAGACGCGAAGTCACCTCTGCAGGCAAGCCAGGGATAGCACGAACACCTTCAATCCAGCCGGGAACCGAAGCACCGATTTCACCGTCACCATATACGCCGCGCAGACCGGCACCTACAGTGAAACGCTCATCAATACGGTAAGCGATATTGGTATTCAGCTCTACTGTGGTAATGGCTGTCTTGTTACCAAAAATAGAGGCGGCATGAGCGGCCGGCAGTTCGGTAGACAGACCATAGTTGGAGTTCAGAGCCAGGCCCCAGGTCCAGCTGTCGTTGAGCTGGTTGGAGTAATAGAAGTTAGGTACTGCAGCATTATCGGCCACATCGAGCGCATCAGCATTCATTGTGATAGGTTGCGGCAGCAAAGGCGATGCCAGCGAAACCCGCCCCGTGGCGTCAACGTCCGGCATCACATAGATGGCACCGGCAGAGATCTGTCGACCTTCAAGATAGCTGAGCATGGCAGGGTTACGCCCCTGAACCGCTGGGTTATCGGCCATGGCCGCTTCACCGGCGAAGGCACGTCCAAGTCCGGTTGCGGAAGATTCCGCCAGTTGGAAACCCGCCGCTTGTACCTGAGTCGTTGCACCCACAAAGCTGGCCGCAATGGCGACAGCAATAAGTTGTTTCTTCATTGTTATTCTCTGCCTATTCATTTAGCAATTTCTAAATAGAGTAATCACTCCATTTTGTTGCGGCGCAGTTTACTAACACAGGATATCTTTGCAAGCAGAAGGCAAAAAACAGAGTAAAACACCACAAAAATCACCACTCAAAGACAGAAAGGTGACCAAAATCACTTTAAAAGTGCTTAAAACAGAGAGTAAATGGCATTAACGTTTGCTGAAAAGGATTAAAAAAACACAACAAAGTCATTATAAATTATTGAAAAATAACACACTTAAAATAAAAACCCATAAAAACACTTGTTCACTTAATTTAAACCAGACAAACAGCATAAATCACTAAGTATTCAAAGCTCTAGTCTGCCGCCCTATAGATAAAACAATCAAATGGTTGTTTTTAAATGACAAATTCTAGTTTAAGACGGTCAACATACTTGTTTGGAACACAAGAGAGCAGCCCAGTTACCAAGCCACTGGTCTGCTCTCGTACAAGCGTACGCTGAAACAACAGGCAGGATTAGGCACGCCAGCCCGGTAGCCCGGCTTCATAATCGGCGATGGCCTGCTCATGGGACAGAGTCAAGCCGATGGCATCCAGTCCATTGAGCAGCTTATGACGGGCAGATTCTGCCAGTTGAAATGCAAAGCGTTTCCCGGAGGGTGAAACAACCTGGCACTGCTGCAGGTCGACCTTGATTTCACTGCCTTCGGTCGCCGCCACCTCCTCAAACAACTGCTGCACCTCAGCGGCCTCAAGGATCACCGGCAATAAGCCATTATTGATGGCGTTGCCGTAAAAGATATCGGCAAAGCTGGGCGCAATAATCACCCGCAAACCATAGTCGGCCAGGGCCCAAGGCGCGTGTTCACGGCTGGAACCACAACCGAAGTTTTCCCGCGCCAGTAAAATAGAGGCTCGCTGATATCTGGGCTGGTTCATCACAAAGGCAGGATCCGGCTGCTCACCGGCATCATCCAGATAGCGCCAGTCGTGAAAGAGATGGACACCGAAGCCATCCTTGGTGACCTTGGACAGAAACTGTTTGGGGATGATCTGATCCGTATCCACATTGGCGCTATCCAATGGCACCGCAATTCCCTGATGAATAGTAAAAGCCTGCATTTTATTTCTCCTGGCCTGCGTAGCGGATATCGACAAAGTGACCGGCAATGGCTGCGGCGGCGGCCATGGCAGGACTCACCAGATGAGTACGACTGCCGCGCCCCTGCCGCCCCTCAAAGTTGCGGTTACTGGTTGAGGCGCAGCGATCGCCGCTTTCCAGGCGATCATCATTCATCGCCAGGCACATGGAGCAGCCCGGCAAGCGCCACTCAAACCCGGCCTCGACAAATAGTTTATCCAGCCCTTCGGCTTCGGCCTGAGCCTTTACTTGTCCCGAACCAGGCACCACTATGGCGGTCACGCCGTCAGCCACCCGTCGACCGCGGATCTGCGCCGCGGCGCTACGCAGATCTTCGATACGTGAATTGGTGCATGAACCGATAAAGACCTTGTTGATGGCCACATCCGTCATCAGGGTACCCGGAGTCAAACCTATATAATTCAGCGCCTTTTCCATACTGCCGCGCACTGTGGCATCGGCCTCCTCGGCAGGGTTGGGCACAGGTTTATCTATGGCCACCACTTGGCCCGGATTCGTGCCCCAGGTAAGTTGCGGCGCGATTTCACTGCCTTCCAACTCCACATAAGCATCGAAGATGGCATCTTCATCGGACTTGAGCGTCTTCCAGGCTGTCAGGGCGGCATCCCAGTCGGCCCCCTTGGGCGCAAACTGACGTCCCTCAAGATAGGCGAACGTGGTTTCATCCGGCGCGACCATGCCGGCCTTGGCACCCATCTCAATCGCCATGTTGCACAGCGTCATGCGCCCTTCCATCGACAGGGCACGAATCGCGTCACCGCAAAACTCCACCACATAGCCGGTGCCGCCATCCATGCCTATCTTGCCGATAATCGCCAGCACCACATCCTTGGCGGTAATGCCCTCTCCCAGTTGCCCCTTGACCTCGACTCTCATGGTCTTGGCCTTGAGTTGCCGCAGCGTTTGGGTGGCCAGCACATGCTCCACCTCCGAGGTGCCAATACCGAAGGCCAGCGCGCCAAAGGCGCCGTGGGTAGCGGTATGGGAATCGCCACAGACAATAACCGTACCCGGCAGGGTAATGCCCAGCTCAGGCCCCATCACATGCACTATGCCCTGATTGGGGTGGTGAATATCATAAAGACGCACACCGAATTCGCGACAGTTCTGTGCCAGGGTTTCAACCTGAGTGCGCGCCATGGGGCTCAAGGCGTCCAGACTGGCGCTCTTGGTCGAGGTGTTATGATCCATGGTGGCAAAGGTCTTATCCGGTGCCCGAAGTGTGCGCCCGGCCATCTTCAGGCCACTGAAGGCCTGGGGTGAGGTCACCTCGTGCACCAGATGACGGTCGACGTAAATAATCGGTGCTTCCCCCGCCGGCGTCGCCACCAGGTGGGCATCCCACACCTTTTCATACAATGTCTTGCCCATTACACCCCCTCCCGAATCGCATTGGCGATATAGTCGCCCATCTCTGCCGTGGTCTTGGCATTATCCCGCTGCTCCGGCGCCAACAACTCACAGGTAAAGAAGCCATCTGCCAGCGCCTTGCCTACGGCGCGCTCTATCGCTGCCGCCGCCTCTTCCTGCTGCAAGCTGTGGCGCAACATCAAGGCCGCCGACAGTATCTGCGCTACCGGGTTGGCAATCCCCATGCCGGCAATATCCGGGGCACTGCCACCGGCCGGTTCATAGAGACCAAAACCACTGCTGTTGATGGAAGCCGATGACAACAGCCCCATGGAGCCGGTCAACATGGCGATTTCATCGGAAAGTATGTCGCCGAACAGGTTGGAGCACAGCATCACATCAAAATCCCAGGGGCGACGCAGCAGTTGCATGGTGGCATTGTCAATATAGATGTGTTCCAGTTCCACATCCGGATACTCGCTCGCGACCTGCTCGACCACTTCACGCCAAAGTACCGAGCAGGCCAGCACGTTGGCCTTGTCGACCGAAGTCACCTTGCCGCGGCGGCCGCGGGCGGCCTCGAAGGCGATATGGGCGATACGGCGGATCTCGGCGCAGCTGTATCTCATGGTGTCAAACGCCTCTTCGCTCTCGCCCTCCCCCTGACGCCCCTTGGGTTTGCCAAAGTAGATACCGCCTGTCAGTTCACGCACGCACAGCACATCAAACCCTTTGGCCGAGATATCGGCGCGCAGCGGCGACAGATGTTCCAGCCCCTGATGTAACTTGGCCGGTCTGAGGTTACTGAATAAGCCGAAATGGCCCCTCAGTGGCAACAGCGCGCCGCGCTCGGGCTGTTCATTGGGAGGCAGTTTTTCCCATTTGGGGCCGCCTACCGAGCCGAACAGAATCGCGTCAGCCGCTTCACAGCCGGCCAGGGTCGATGCCGGCAACGGGCAGCCATGGTTATCTATCGCTATGCCGCCGACATCATATTCGGCGTACTCCATTGCCAGACCAAAGCGTTGCTCTACCGCCGTCAGCACCTTACGGGCCTGGGCCATGACTTCCGGGCCTATGCCGTCGCCGGCCAATACCGCTATCTGATAACTCATACGCCACCCAACTCCTTTCTCTGTTGTATTTTCTGTTTATGATCCGCCACCTGGTCGGCGCGCTGAATAAGGTTCATCACATGCACCAGGGCCGCAGCCGAAGCCTCAACCACATCGGTAGCCAAGCCGACACCGTGGAAATTGCGTCCCTGGTACTGAGCCGTGATATCCACCTGCCCCAGCGCATTCTGGCCTTCGCCTTTGGCGCTCAACTTATAGCTGCAGATATCCACGCTCTGGCCGCTGGCACGGGCTATCGCCTTATAGGCGGCATCCACAGGGCCATTGCCGGTGGCGGCTTCGGTCACTACCTCACCGGCGGCTTCAATACGTACAGTGGCGGTGGCCATGCCCTCGGTAGAGTCGGATTGCACCACCAGCTGTTGCAACTGGAAGTGATCGTCGGCCGCCGCCCGGCCTTCCATATACACCAAGGCTTCCAAATCATAGTCGAACACCTGGCCCTTCTTGTCGGCCAGTTTCAGGAAGGCGTCGTACAACTGATCCAATGAATAATCCTGCTCTGAATAACCCATCTGCTCCATTCGATGCTTGATCACATGGCGGCCGGAGCGTGAGGTCATATTCAGGTGATTGCGATTCAGGCCTATGCTCTCAGGTGTCATGATTTCATAGGTGTTTTGCGCCTTTAACATGCCATCTTGATGGATACCGGATGAATGGGTAAAGGCATTGGCGCCCACTATCGCCTTGTTGGCCTGAATCGGCATATTGCATAACTGGCTCACCATGGAGGAGGTGCGGTGAATTTCCTGAGCCTTGATGCCTGTCTCCAGCCCCAGGATGTCTTTGCGGGTCGCCAGGATCATGGCGATCTCTTCCAGTGAGCAGTTACCGGCTCTTTCACCTATGCCGTTGATTGTACACTCAATCTGCCGGGCCCCCTGTTGCACCGCCATGATGGAGTTGGCGACCGACAACCCCAAATCGTCGTGGCAGTGCACAGAGATCACCGCCTGATCGATATTGGGCACCCGGTTGAACAGGGTTTGAATAATGCCGCCGAACTCGCTGGGAATGGTATAGCCCACTGTGTCCGGAATATTGATGGTGCGGGCCCCGGCTTCGATGGCCGCCTCAACCATGCGACACAGATTATCTATCGGGGTCCGGCCGGCATCTTCGCAGGAAAACTCCACATCATCGGTAAAGCGCCTGGCATACTTCACCGCCCCTACCGCCATCTCCAGTACTTGGTCGAAGGAGCGCTTCAGCTTGCTCTGCACATGGATATTTGAGGTTGAAATAAAGGTATGAATGCGGAACTGATCCGCGACCGACAAGGCCTGGGCCGCAGCGTCGATATCTTTCTCCAGTGCCCGCGACAGGGCGCAGACCCGACTGTTTTTGATGGTACGTGCTATGGTCTGTACCGACTCAAAGTCGCCGGGAGAGGAAACCGGGAACCCCACCTCCATGATGTCGACCCCCAGGCGCTCGAGAGCCATGGCTATCTGCAGTTTTTCTTTCACTGTCAGGCTGGCTGCCAGCGCCTGCTCGCCGTCCCGTAAGGTGGTATCGAAAATAAACACTCTGTCAGACATCTGGATTCTCCATTCAGGGGGTTCGATTGATTTTTCCCGTGCCAGAAACAAAAAACCCCGCGGTTTCTGGCGCGGGGTTTTGAGTTCTGGCTTGCTAATCGACGTGCAAGTCTAGCTCCTCCGCGCAGGGACTGCGAGAGTAAGGAGGAGGAGAGACAGTTGCATTTGTGGGTTCATTTAGCCGTTCTATACCAGATAAAAATTCGTTTAAAGTGGGTTTATATTCTTCCCACCGGGTTCAAGAAGTTCAATAATTAACTGCCTCCTTGCTCGCTGTCAAGCCTATATTTCTCAGCATCAGTTGAAAATTTCGGCTTAAAGTGCTGATTTGCACCATTCAAGCCTTGGTGATCCAAAGCTAAATAGATGAATAAAATCTTGCCGATAGCATCATTTTTGTGCCAAAAATGATAAAAAATAGTTATTATCCCAACACGGTTTCGCCCGGCAAAACTCACCTTCACTCAGCGGAGAAAAAATGGATTTTCGCCTCTTGGCACTGAGCTTGCTCCTGTGGTCATTTTCTTGTGTGCTTTGGGCCGCGGAGCGGTTGGACACTCTGGCCAACACCCTCTATCAATATCCTACGCTGGCGCTGACCCAAATCAACGAGCTTGAGCGTCAGACCTCAGAGTTGAGCCAGGCCCAAGTGCTGAGATTACAATTATTTAAATGTGAAGCACTCCTGCAATTAGGAGACAACGGCGCCGCCATCAATCTAGCCGAACTGGGAGAAGCCAGAGCCAAGCAACTCAGGCTGGAACAGGCAGACAGTTATTTTCAAATTTGCCGCGCCGATGCCTATGCCAATTTCGATGATCTGAAGCAATCACTGCTGTTACTCGATGGCGCCATTGAGCAGGCCAAACGCCACAATCAACCCCAGGCTCTGGTCAACGCCCTGAGACTCAAGGGCCAGCTGGAAAACGACCTTGGCAACTATGGCACCGCCATTGAAGATCTGCGCCTGGCGCTGGACATCTACCCGGATATCAGCAGTCAAAATCCGTCCTGGCTATGGCCACCTCTGGCCTATGTTTACGGCGACATGGCCAGCCTGATGTATTCCACCGGTGACCTGCGCCAAGCGGCCTATTATCTCAAGTTGGCACTGGACACAGATGAAGCCAAAGGCAAGGTGCGCCATGTGCTGTTATTGATGGCCGCCAGAGTCGCGCTGGCGCAAGAGAATATGGCCCAAGCCGACAGCCTGCTGAAACAGTCCAAAATTCTGCTGCCCGAGATAGGCTCACCGCTGGAGCTTGCCAACAGTTACAGCCAGATAGCCGTGATAGAACTCGCCAGGGGCAGAACCGAGATTGCCGATGAGTTAGTGGGTATTGCCCTGCAGACCTATGAAAAACAAGGCAAAGTAAACAACTATATGCGTGCTACCCGGCTATTGGCCAGGGTACGTCTCGCCCAGCGCAACGACGATGAAGGCATAAGGCTGCTGATGCAGGCGGCGCAGCAGGCCGAGCAGCTGCAACTGGCCGATGAAGTGGCCTATACCCAACAGCTTATCAGTGACTATTACGCCGAAAGAGCAGAGTTCAAACCGGCATACGAGGCGATGAAACTGGCGGCCCAGGCCGCAGCCGAGGCCCAAAAGCAGCTCAACAATACCCGCTTTATGCAATACAAGGCCAAGCTCAGCCAGCAGGAACAGTTGCAGGTAGAAACCCAGCAGAACATTCGTCTTGCCAGTGCCGATCAGCGCTCCAAACTGAGCCAGGCTTACGGCGCCATCTCTGTACTGGCACTCGCCATCATAGGTGCGCTGATCTGGTTGGTCAGTCGCCGTAACCGCTGGCAACAACCGAGTACCGAGGCACTGGAAAAACTGCCTGCGGCCCAGCAGCTGGATGCCATGCTCAGCAGTGCCAAGAAGGGCAACTACCCCTTGAGCCTGTTATTGCTGAGTACCAGCCATATACGTCAGGTGGATCTTTCCGCCCTGCAGCGGGCGCTGGAACAGAAACTCAGAGAGCAAGACAGACTGCTGCGCTACAGTATGGATGAGATGGTGATCCTGCTGCCCTACACCTCGGTCCAGGGCGCCTTGCAGGTCAGCGAGCAACTCAAGCCGATAGTGCAGAGCTGGCAAGTAGATCACTGTATACCTATTGGAGTCGCGACGCTGCAGCAGCCCGATACCCTGGATAGCCTGGTGAAACGTGCCGGCGTCAACCAACTCAGTCAGCAGAAAGCCGCCGAGCAACATCAGTCACCGGCGAGATAAGCCTCTATCTCGTCGAGGAACTGATCGCCAAAGCGGGCCAGTTTGCGCTCACCAACACCATTGACCGCCAACATCTCACCCTGGCTGGTAGGCAAAATCGCCGCCATTTCCGCCAGGGTTGCATCGTTGAATACCAGATAGGGCGGAACGTCCTGCTCTTCCGCTATGCTGCGCCTTAACTGCTTGAGGCGGGCAAACAGCTTGCGATCGTAGTTGAGTGGCGCCTTGCTGCTGACGTTGCGCCTGCGGGTAACATGCAAGTCAATTCTAGGTTCGGCCAACATCAGTGCGACTTCGCCCCTGAGCACAGGCCTGGCGGCCGGATTCAGGCGAATACTCGAGCCGCGGGTAATATCCTGGCTCGCCAGCCCCAAATGGATAAGCTGTCTGGTCACACTGAGCCAGTGTTCATGGCTCTTGTCTTTGCCGACACCCCAGGTGGATAACTTGTCGTGCCCCCGGTCGACCACGGCGGCCGATTTGGAACCTCTGAGCACCTCAATCAGCTGGTTCATGCCAAACCTCTGCCCCAAGCGATATATACAGGACAGCACCTTCTGTGCATCCTCGGTGCCGTTGTAGCGTTTCGGCGGATCCAGGCAGATGTCACAGTTGCCGCAGGGCTCCAGCGCCGGTTCATCGAAGTAGTGCAGCAACACCTGGCGGCGGCAGGTCTGAGCCTCGGCAAAGGCCGCCATGGTATTGAGTTTATGCAGTTCCACCTGTTGCTGCGGCCCGGGTTCACCCTGCTCAATCAGGTGGCGCACCCGGCCGATATCGGCGGGCTCGAACAGCATAAAGGCTTCGGCCTCGAGACCATCTCGCCCGGCGCGGCCGGTTTCCTGATAATAGGCCTCTATGCTCTTGGGCAGATCGTAATGCACCACAAAACGCACGTTGGACTTGTTGATCCCCATGCCGAAGGCGACCGTGGCCACCACTATATCCAACTGTTCCTTGAGAAATCTGTCCTGGACACTGGCACGCTCGTCGCCGCTCATACCGGCATGATAGCCTTCGGCTGCATAGCCCTGTAGCCGCAGCCTTTCGGCCACTTCATCGACCCGGCGGCGGCTGGAGCAATAAACAATCCCGGCGGCGCCGTTCTGCGCGGCAATAAACTGACGCAATTGATTGGCAGCATTGAGCTTTTCCGCCACAGTATAGCGAATATTCGGTCTATCAAAGCTGGAAAGAAGCACATAAGGGGCGATATTGAGCCGCTGGCAGATATCATCCCGGGTCGCCTTATCGGCGGTGGCGGTCAGCGCCATCACAGGCACGCCGGGAAACAGCTGTTTCAGGCGGCCAAGCTGGGCATATTCGGGGCGAAAATCATGGCCCCACTGGCTGATACAGTGCGCCTCATCCACGGCAAACATCGACAGCGGCAGGGATTGCAGCCGCTCAATAAACTCATGCTGCAGCAAGCGCTCCGGCGAGACATACAACAGGCGGATCTCCCCCTGATGCAACTGGCGCAGCACCTTGAAGCTCTGCTCCCTGGGCTGGGATGAGTTGAGATAAGCGGCATTGACCCCGGTCTGCAGCAGGCTGTCGACCTGATCTTTCATCAGGGAGATCAGCGGCGAAACCACCAGAGTCAGCCCTGGCATTAACAATGCCGGCAGTTGGTAACACAGACTCTTGCCGCCGCCGGTGGGCATGATCACCATGCAGTCTTCCCCGGCCATCACACGTTCAATCACCTGGCGCTGCCCTTCACGGAAAGTGCGGTAGCCGAACACCTGCTGCAAGGCTTGCTGCATAGGGTCTTGGGGATGATTTAGGCTCTCGGGAGCGATATTCAGCGGCTGATCCATGACTGTCTGTGTCCAAAGAAGAGGCCGCTATTCTAAATGAAGCCAACACCAGAGTGCCAGCCAAGAGGGGATTTTTCCGCCCGGACTAGGCAAACGGCCATATTAGCGTTAGATTGATTGCTCTAAAAAACAACAACAGCAGGAAGCCCTATGAGCCAGGACATTCAAGCCGAGGTACTCGCCAAGGTAGCAGAAGTATTTGATAAACATGTGCCTTTTCACAATCTTCTCGGCCTTGGGATCCGCCGATACGACGCCTCTGGTGTCGAAGTGGAGATCAAAATGAAGCCGGAGCTAATCGGCAACATACATCAAAAAATACTCCATGGCGGGGTTACCGCAACTGTGCTGGATGTGGTTGGCGGCCTGACGGCATTTTCCGGCTTAGTTATCAGTCGCGACAACTGGACAGTGGAGCAGTTGCAACAGCGACTGCAAACCCTGAGCACCATAGATCTCAGGGTCGACTATCTGCGCCCCGGCTGGGGAGAAGTCTTCAGCGGCACAGGTACAGTGATCCGCGCCGGCAACAGGGTCTCTGTCTGTCGAATGGAGCTGCATAATGAAAAAGGCAGCCATATCGCTTTTGGTACAGGGACTTACATGGTCGGCTGAGAGGCTGTTTAAAACTCAAACACTGAATCTGTTGTCGATAACTTGAGCCGAGGGGCTTTGCCCCCTACAATCGCCCTTCTCTCCTTTTCGTCATTGTGTAGTACCTATGCCTGAAACCGAATACCGCAAGGGGGTCATTCTCGCCCTTTGCGCCTATATTTTTTGGGGCTTTGCGCCGCTGTACTTCAAGTTGTTGCATCATGTCTCGGCCCCCGAGATCCTGCTGCACCGCATCATCTGGTCCTTCGTCTTTATGGGGATCCTGATGCAGTTTATCGGTGGTTTCGGGCAGCTCAGGCTGTTGCTCAAGCGCCCGAAACAGTTGGCGGTACTGCTGCTGACTTCGATTCTTATCGCCGGCAACTGGCTGCTGTTTATCTGGGCGGTCAACAATGATCATATGCTGGATGCCAGCCTGGGCTACTTTATCAACCCGTTGTTCAATGTGTTGCTCGGTATGCTGTTTCTGGGGGAGCGGCTCGGGAGACTGCAATGGGTGGCGGTAACGCTTGCTGCTGCCGGGGTGGTGATCCAACTGGTTTCTTTCGGCTCGATTCCGCTGGTATCCCTGGGGCTCGCAGCCTCCTTCGGTTTCTACGCCCTACTGCGCAAAAAGGTCAATGTCGACGCCAAGACAGGCCTTTTGGTCGAAACCGCGGTGTTAATGCCGGCAGCATTGGGCTTTTTACTGCTGGGCGGCGGTGAAGCCGGCGCCAATATGCTCAGCAACAGTTGGGATCTCAACCTGCTGCTGATGGCCGCCGGTATCATCACCACCATCCCCTTGCTGTGCTTTGCCGGTGCAGCAGTGCGGATCCCGCTGATCATGCTGGGCTTCTTCCAGTACATAGGCCCAAGCATCATGTTTATCATGGCGGTGACCCTGTTCGATGAACCCTTCGATATCGAAAAGAGTATTACCTTCGGCTTTATCTGGGCCGCCCTGGTGGTATTTACTTTGGATATGCTGCGAAAACGCTCTCGCAGGTAACAAACACAACCGGCCCGGATGGAGTTTCCGGGCCGGTTAAACAATATTCAACATTTATCCCGGCAGGTTCTGCCCCAGTCCCTTAAGCAAACTCTCCGCTTCAGGCATACTCAGCAGCAGGCTGTAACCAAGGTCGGTCGGCAATAACAAAACGCTATCTGTTTCCGTCAGAGCCACAAACGCTTTGCTGCCATCGTTGAGCCGATACCACCCCAGGGTGTAACCGGGCAGGCCTATGCCCTGAGTACGCATGCCAAGCCTGGGGCCACTGGCATCGCCGAGACTAATCACTTTCGCCTCTGAGACACGAAGATGCTCTGGAGCCAGGCTCTGGCCGTAGAAAGGCACCTCGACCACCAGGCTTTGAGCCGTCAATTCCACCTTGGATGCCTGCGCTTGCCAAAATACCCATACAGATCCCACCAGTGTTACCAACAGTAAACCCGAGGCGGCGCTCTTGGCCGTTGCCGGCATCTTTCGCCTGCGGATAAACAGCAAGATGGCCGCCAACATCAGTATCAAGGCGATAAAACTGCCGCTGGCGACGCCGGTCAATGGCGCCAACTCGTAACTTCCACTGTTCATTTATAGCTCCTTAACAGATAGGCATAAGTGGTCTTAGCTTAGGCTTCTGAGACATAATATGTCAAAAAATAAAATCTCACAGTAATAAAAAGCGTGCTCGACTAAAACTGAAATCAAAACCCGAGAAGAGCCTTAATGTGGTCTGCAAGACTTTAATCCAAAGAAGGAGTGGATGATTTTAAAATGCAGGGGATTGATATATAAACAGAATCCATGACCAAGCAACTTTGGAGAAGGTTTACACTACGGAAACTGTGGCACTCATTCGACTCGCAAGCAAAAGCCTAGAACTAAACAATCTGGTAAATAATCACGAGGCTGACAAGCACCTGCAAGACGAATCAAACAGGGACGGATACGGCGCCGGACAATGCCGATTTATATCCTTAGCCGCATCCCTACCTTTTCATTCCTGGAGGATTAAATTAACTCCTTGGTGGAATGATATTATTCTCTTCCGTCAACCCAATTGAGGCCATCCAGGATTCAAAGTCCACCATATTCCCCGGCAGGACTATCTTGCTGCCAGGCTTACTCAGACCGCTGAGCTGCGCCAGATACTGTTCACCCAGTTGCATCCGCAATGCGTTTTTGCCACCGGGCGCAGCGATCACTTCGGCCAACTTTTCTATCGAACCTGCAGTCGCGCGGGCAATCGCCAGTATCTCCTCGGCCTTACCTTCAGCCTCGTTGATTCGGCGTTGCATCTCACCCTCTGAGTGGTTGATCATCTCCTGCTTCAAACCCTCGGAACGATTGATCTTGCTCTGCTTATCACCTTCGCTCTTGGCCAACAATGCCCGGCGTTCACGCTCGGCATTGACCTGCATCTCCATAGCGTTTTTCACGGTTTCCGGCGGCGTAATATTCTTGATTTCATATCTATGCACCCGAATACCCCAGGAGGCGCCGGCCTGATCCAGTACCTCTACCACCTTGGCACTAATCAAGTCGCGCTCTTCAAAGGTGCGATCCAGCTCCAGAGTACCTATCACAGAGCGGGTGGTTGTCTGCGCCAGTTGAATAGCCGCATAACGGTAATCGGTTACCCCGTAGCTGGCCTTGACCGGATCCACCACAGAAATATAGATAACCCCATCGACTTCGACATTCACTTCATCGCTGGAGAAACACTCCTGAGGCGGCACATCAATAGTTTCTTCTTTCAGGTCATGGATATAGGCGACCTTATCGATAAAAGGCAACAAAGCGTGGAAGCCGGCATCCAGGGTCATATGATATTTACCCAAACGCTCCACAATGTAGGCAGATTTGGTTGGCACCAAGCGAATCGACTGAAACAGCTTGATGATAAAGACCAGGAAGATAAGCCCCCAGATCCCCAGTACTATCATGTCGGTATCTATCTGTCCCAGATTCATTTGCGCGCTCCTTTGCTACCGGCAGCTGTATTGCTGACTTGCTGAATACCCTCGAAAAAACCTTCCATCTTCGCCAGTTCAGTAGGAACCACAGAAATATCTGCCTTCTGCAATATCTCACCGACCTGTTCGATAAACTGTTCTTTCAGCTGCATGTTCATCGCCTCGTTCCCACCGTTGACCGCCAGCGCCTTGGCAACCATGGCCATACTCTCGGCCTGGGCGTTGGCAACAATCGCAATCTCCTGCGCCGTACCCTGAGCCTCGTTAATGCGCTTCTGCTTCTGGCCCTCTGAGATGTTAATCGCTTCCTGACGCTCACCCTGAGACAGGTTGATCATCGCCTCTTTCTCGGCGCTGGCCAGGGTGATTTCAGCGCGCTTGCGGCGCTCGGCTTCCATCTGCTTCTCGAGGGTGTGGATCACATGCCTGGATGGGCTGATATTTTTGATCTCATATCTGAGCATCTTGATCCCCCAGGGATCGGACGCCTTGTCGATTTCGCGAACAATCGCCTCGTTGAGCGCGTCACGCTCTGAGAAAGTTTGGCTCAGACTCAGTTTACCTATCTCGGAACGCATTGTGGTTTGTGCCAAATTTACCGCCGCCAGACGGTAATCTTCAATACCATAGCTTGCCAGCTTGCCGTCCATCACCTTGAGATAAACCAGGCCGTCGACTTCCAGCTGGATATTATCCTTGGAAATACAGCTCTGCGGCGGTACATCAAGCACCTGCTCACGGGTATCGTGCCGATAAGCCACTCGATCGAAGAAGGGGATTAAAAAGTGAAAACCAGGCTGCAACACTGTGCGGAATTTTCCCAAACGCTCAATGACATGCACCTCACGCATGGGCACAATCAACATCAGCTTATAGAGAATAAACAGAACAAAGAGTATAAAAATGGTAAATGCAAACATAGAGTCCTTCCTGCTTGATTGATTATTCAGAGTCGTCGAGTGGTTCTACGACCAGAGCAATATTGTCGCGACAGATGATCTTCACCCGAGTACCGGCCGGGATCTCCGAGCCGTCTCCCAGAGCAGGCCAATCTGCCCCCTGAAATTCGACGCGACCGGTTTTTTCACCCGGTCCAATGGTTTCCTTGACCCGAGCCGGCAGATTAAACAGATCCAGCTCTTCGTCGGTATTGCCAACGTGAGAGTCGCCCCCCACCAAGCGTTGAGTCAGTTGCCTGAAGCTCAGCAGCAAAACGATTGAGGAGATAAACCACAGGGTCAGACTTTGTGCCAAGCCCTCAACCACCCCTACCCAGATGGCCCCGGCGACCACCAGACAGGCTGCACCGAGAAATACCACTATCCCGCCAGGCAATATCAGTTCGGCCAGCATCAGCACTATACCGACTAAGGCCCAATAAAGCATGGGATCCGAAGACGCCATATATCCCTCCCCCAGAAATCAAGTATCCATTCTCAGCACTATATCAGTAGTTACGCACCTTGGCGACATAATATGTCATACTGAGCAATTGAAACGGCCTTGAATGAGCCGCACAAATGACTTTCAGCTCACAAAATTCAACTTTTCTTTACATACCAGTTAACCCGTCTCGAATCCACAGCCCTTAAAATACAAATTAAGCTATTGAATAAAATATAAAACATCGTTAAACGACAAGTATTTCGGCCAGTTAAAAAATCTTTGAGTCCAACGCGGTTTTTCCCTATATTGCCATGGCTTTTTGACCGGCAATCGAATCACAGAATTCAGCCTTGACGAAATATTTCGTCAACAGATAGCTGCCGGCACAACAGCAAACCGCTTCTGACTCTACCAAAGGGAAACTCTAAGATGAAAAAAATCTGCCTGTGCGCAGCTTTGTTGCTCTCACCTCAAGCATTCAGCGAACCACTGGTGCAATGGTGGGATGTCAATGTAACCGCACTCTATGGCCAGGACTATGACCTGGCGCCATCCGACAAACAAACCACTTTTACCCTGGAAACCGCTGGCGGCTGGAAATACGGTGACTGGTTTGTGTTTCAGGACTTTATCAATTTCAACGGCCACAATGGCGGTAAAGACAACACCACTTATGGTGAGATCTCCACCCGTTTCAGCGCCGGCAAAATTCTCGGTAAACCTGTGGGTTTCGGTCCGGTAACCGATCTATCGCTGGCACTGACGTTTGAAGAGGGTGAAGGCCCGGTTGAGACGCTACTCTATGGTGTAGGTATGGATCTCAAACTGCCCTACTTCACCTATTTCCAACTCAACACCTATCGCCGTGACGCCCAAAACAGCGCCAATCTCAGCGATGGCTGGCAATTGACTCCGGTGTTCCGTATGGACATTCCCGTGGGCAACAGCAAGATTGTTTTCGACGGCTTTATTGACTGGGTATTCGCCGCCGATGAAGACGGCTACAAAGAAAATATCCACATCAACCCCCAGATAAAATATGACCTGGGCGCCACGCTCTTCGGTGAAGCCAAAAAGGATAAACTCTTGGTGGGTATTGAATATGATTACTGGCAGAACAAGTATGGTGTAGACGGTGTCGACCAGAACACCTATTCGGTAATAGCTCAGTACCATTTCTGAGCCGGATCATGCTTCATTAAAAAGGCGCTCGTTGAGCGCCTTTTCCATTTTTACCTATTAGGCCTAGGCCAGCAGTTTTCTGGCGGCGTTGACCACAATCGAAACCGCACTGACTTCAGTTTGCTTCATTGTTGCCTCGTTGGGGATCTCTTGTTGGGTACGGTTGACTATCACACCGGCCACACAAGCGGCACGCCAGCCTTGAGAAGCACACATGGTGAATAGAGTCGCGGACTCCATTTCATAGTTAAGTACCCCCATCTCCTGCCACTCTTTCATTGAACCGGCAAAACGGCGGGTTACCCGGCCACTGACGGTATCATAGCGTTCCTGACCCGGGTAGAAGGTGTCAGATGAGGCAGTAACCCCAATATGCGGTTCAATACCGGCATCACGGCAGGCGGCCACCATGGCGGTGGTACATTCGAAGTTAGCTACTGCAGGGAACTCCATTGGTGCAAAGTGCAAGCTGGCACCATCAAGGCGCACTGAAGCTTGAGTCACTATCACATCGCCCACATTCACATGAGGCTGAATTGCGCCTGTAGTACCGACACGCAGGAAAGTATCAACTCCCAATTGCGCCAGTTCTTCTACAGCGATGGAAGTCGAAGGACCACCAATACCGGTAGAGCAGATCACTACCGGCTTACCATCAATATAAGCCAGATAGCTGGTGTATTCACGATGGCTTGCCAGGAAAGTCGGCTTATCCATCAGTTCGGCGATACGTTTAACTCGTTCAGGATCGCCGGGCACAATAGCCAGTGTGGCGCCATCCAACATCTGCTTGGTCAAACCCAAGTGAAATACATCAGCCATAGTGAAAACCCCTTTCAATTTTGATTGTAAAATTCATCTCAATGAGACTCTATCCCAGTATGGAAGCGGATAAGATTAACTTGATCACAGATTTTACGGCAATAATTAAATATTAAGCCGTAACAGAGTTACCAAGTTAGCCACAATTGTCTGACTATTTTTACTGCAACTTGTTCAAAAGCATAGCAGTAAAAGTCCCCACTCACCTCCACCAAACGGTTAATCTTTCCGTTGACCAAGGTCACAAATTCGTCATTTCAAACAGAGTAGGGTTAACACTAATCCCCCAACCAACAGGAGTGCGCCAATGTTTCCGGAATACCGCGATCTGATCACCAGCCTCAAGAACAGCGATAGCCATTTTCAGAAGCTTTTTGATGAACACAATCTGCTGGATAAAGAGATAAAGAATAAGGAAAGCCAACTATCCAGTGAATTTACCCAAGAAGTCAAAGAGATGAAAAAGCGTAAACTGGAGTTGAAAGAACAAGTGTTCGCCATCCTCAAGGCGAACAGTTAATCTAAAACAGACAGGGCGCCTATTGGCGCCCTGTCTAAATCGATCTCAGCAAAAACCTCACTCTTCGCCAAGATTACAAGTAGTAGTCTTGCAAAGGTGGAAAACCATTGAAGCACACCGCCGAATAAGTAGTGGTATAAGCGCCTGTGGTCAACCAATAGAGTCTGTCACCTATGGCTAGCTCCTCCGGTAAACCGTAACTGTACTGTTCATACATGATATCGGCGCTATCGCAGGTAGGCCCGGCAATCACGCAAGGTTGCAGCTCCCCTTGAGCCTCAGTGTAAATCGGAAACTTAATCGCTTCGTCCATAGTCTCAATCAGCCCGGAAAACTTACCGACATCGGTAAATACCCAGCGCTCCAGTGCCGTATTGGACTTACGGCTGATCAATACCACCTCAGAGACCAACACTCCGGCATTGGCAATCAAGGAGCGCCCAGGTTCCAGCACTATCTTGGGCAGCTGCTCACCAAAATCCTCTTTGAGAAAGTGAATGATCTGCTCGGCGTAAGTAGTGAGACTATTGGTCTTGTCGATATAGTTGGCCGGAAAGCCGCCGCCCATATTGATCATCTCCAGCACTATGCCGTGTTCCTCTTTGAGCCGGTCAAAGATCACCTTAACTTTGCCGATTGCCGCATCCCAGGCTCCTATGTCCCGTTGCTGAGAGCCCACGTGGAACGACAAGCCATAGGGCTTTAACCCCAACTCCTTGGCCAGCACCAAAAGCTCATAGGCCATCTCATTCTGGCAGCCGAACTTACGCGACAAAGGCCAATCGGCGGTTTCTGTCCCTTCGGTGAGGATCCGCACATAGACCTTGGCCCCAGGGGCTTCTTCGGCAATCATCCGCAGATCGGCCTCTGAGTCGGAGGCAAACATAGTCACGCCACGCTGGTAGAAGGCTCTGACATCTTTGCGTTTTTTAATGGTATTGCCATAGCTTATCCGCTCAGGGGAAACCCCCAACTCCATCACCATATCCAGCTCAAAGATGGAAGCTATATCAAAATTGGCTCCCTTATCACGCAGCAAGCTGAGGATCTCGGGTGCTGGGTTGGCCTTAACTGCATAATAAACGCTGGCAAAGGGAAAGCTCTGCACCATATCATCATACTGTTTCGCGATGATCTTGGTATCTATCACCACAAAAGGTGTCACCTTATCACTGGCAAAAGCTTTGATACGCTCAAAGGTTTCATTGTCATAGTAATCAGCGACATCAATAGATTGAAATTGGCTCATTGGCCCTGCGTCTCCTCGACATTCAAGTGCGGCGAACAGCCTCGCCGAAGCGGGTTAAAATCCAGCGCAGTAAACGCTATTTCCGCCTCTCACGCAATGAATTTTTATACATTAAAACCAACTTTTTATTCCAAAAATTCAAACCCTAACAACTATAAAATAAAAGCATTAATAATCATGCAATTACTACTTTCACCCTCAAATACAAACCATAATTGCTGCTCGCTTGAGAGCGCTTGGTGTAAGCAGCTACCGGAAACGATAAAGCATAGCGGCAAGCAAGAGAGCAGGGGATATTCGATTTTATGGAAGGGTATGGCGAGTATTTTGCGATTATTTTCAATCGAGCATCCGGGTAAGCTGAATGCAGATATGTCAGGAACGGCATCCTACAGCTGATTTGGAGACTCTATGTCCGCAACACAGATAATGCCGGCGCTGTTTCTGGGCCATGGCAGCCCGATGAACGCCTTGCAAAACAACACCACCACAAAGCAGTGGCAAGAACTGGGACAAACACTCCCCAAGCCCAAAGCGATATTGTTGCTTTCGGCCCATTGGCTGACGCGGGGCACAGCCATTTCCACTGCAAGCCGGCCGCAAACCATACATGATTTCGGCGGTTTTCCCGCCGAGCTCTTTGCCATGCAATACCCGGCCGTCGGCGCGCCGGAGTTGGCGAAGCAGATTGCTGCCAGTCTGAGCATTCCAGTCGCTCGTATCGACTCGCAAGGCTTAGATCATGGCAGTTGGTCGGCCTTGGTTCACCTCTACCCCGAGGCCGATATTCCGGTATTTCAACTGAGTCTGGATCAAAACCTCAGCCCGCAACAACAGTTCCAGGTGGGACGCGAGTTAAGGCGCTGGCGCGAGCAAGGCGTACTGATCATAGGGTCTGGCAATGTGGTCCACAATTTGCGCGCCTTGGCACCAGGCAGCCCACCATTGCCTTGGGCGACCCGGTTTAATCAGGCCGTTACCGAGAGCTTAATGGCAGAAGAATACTCAGCGCTGCTGGACTATAAAACCTTGGTCGATACTGGCACGGCCGAGCTGTGTCATCCAACAGATGAGCATCTGCAGCCACTGTTTTACTTGTTGGGAAGTGCCTTTCCGGGAGAGCACAGGCTGCTGTTCAACAACAGCCTGGAGATGGGGGCTATCAGTATGTTGAGTCTGCAGCTCGGCTAAGACTTGAGCTGCCAAGGGCTCAGTCTTGCAGCCCGGCTTCTTTGAGAGCCTGCTTCAGAGCTTCGGCATCATCAAAATATTGCAGCTTGGTGATGGTCAACTTATCCAGAGAGATCAGGCTGGCGGCATCCTTGGCGGCGGGCAGTAATTTGCTGATCTCACCCTCTTTGTCCAGGGCAATACTGAAAGTCAGATCCCGCATCTGTGGGATGGCAACAAATTTGGCAATCAAGGATGGCATACCGCTGATATCAGCCAGGTAAAAGATACCCGCCTGTTGCAACGCCTGATTATCACGGCCTTCGAGTGCAGTTTTGATAATCTCACCCCCTTTCATACTGCGGCCAAACAACAGATACTTTGCCGAAGTGTCCAACACCATGGTGGCTTCATGCTGATCCTGCAGCGAAATGGGGGCCAATCTATCGCCCACAGTATATTCGGAAGCCTGGATCATAGGGCTGACCAGCATGGTCAGACACAGAGAAAACAAAAACGCAAAAGACTTCATATAGTTCCCTTTTAATTTGCCACAACAAAGAGGCAGAATACCCTGTTATTGAATACAAGTGAGTGACATGACTCAGGAATATTGTGTCCATATCTTGCGGCATTTCAGGAAAGGAGCCAAGCAATGAAAAATACCGGGTTGGAGCTGGAGTTGGCGCAGCTGCAAAATGTTTATGATTTGATAACCGAGTTTTTGGTGAAATACAGCTTCCAACTCCTGGGTGCACTGATCATCTTTCTACTGGGGTTGTGGCTAGCTGCAAAAGTGGCCAACACAGTAGGCCGTCAGTTGGAAAAACACAATGTCGATGTCACCCTGGCCACCTTTGTCACTCATTTGGTACGGATACTGATCATCATAATGATTGCCATCGTTGCCTTGGGTAAACTGGGGATCAGTGTCACTCCCATGGTGGCAGCCATAGGTGCCGCTTCACTGGGCGCCGGTTTAGCAATTCAGGGCATGTTGTCCAACTACGCAGCCGGGGTGACCATTATCGTCACCCGTCCCTTTATCGTGGGTAACACCATCACGGTCAAGGGAACCACAGGCCTGGTCAAAGATATTCGCCTGGGGCTGACCATACTGACCAACGAGGAAGGCGAGCAGATAAGTATTCCCAACAAACACATTATCGGCGAGATACTGCACAACTCCTTTGCCAACAAGTTAGTGGAAACCCACTTCAATATTGACTATAAAGCCGATCCCCAGCAGGCGATAGCCATAGCTCAGGCGGTACTCGGCAGCCATCCCAGTGTCGATGCCAACTCCCCATCACAGGTGGGTATCAATGGTTTCAACAGCACAGGCATAGATATAGGTGTGCGCTATTGGGTTCCCACTGCCAGCTATTTCCAGGATAAGTACCAAATAAATCTGCAAATCTGGCAAGGCCTGCAACAAGCAGGGATCCAGATCCCTTGCCCGGCACGGGACATAAGGATCACTGAGCGGCAAGAAGACTGATCACAAGCCTCTTTGCCACTCGGCTCGCAGGGCGAAACGTCCTGCGAGCGCCTCCTCAACCATTGCCAACAACCTGGCTTTGTCTCGCCCTAGTACGCCTTTCAACACCAAATAGTTGGAAGCATGATCCGAGCGGAAAATGGTCTGCTCCAACTCCAGCTCCTGCAGTAAATAACGCATCTCCTGCAACAGTTGTCTTTGATCCGGCATTTGAAAGTCGCCATCAAACGCACTATCCATTCTTTCCTGGCCAAGTGGCAGAGTTACCACCAGAGTGCTGAGATAATCCGGCTGCGCCGCATTCATCAGCCGCGCTGAATTAAGTGCGTGTTGCTTTGATAAGTCCACGCCACCCAGACCATTGAGTATCATCACAGATGACTTTATTCCGGCAGCCCGAATTTTCTCCAGCGCTGCCAGCGAGGAGGCGTAACTCTCTCCCTTGCCAATACGGGCCAGCACCTGGTCATCACCACTCTCACAACCGACATACAGCAAGGATAACTTGAGTTGCCGCAGCCGCTGTAGCTGCTCCACACTCTTATTGCCTAAGTTGCGTGGCAGGCAATAGCTGCTGATACGACTGACATTGGGCAAGTAGCGATGAATCAGCTCACAAATCTGTTCCAGCCTGGCAAAAGGCAAAGTCATGGCATCACCATCGGCCAAAAACACCCGGCTCACCTCAACTCCGGAAGCTGCAACCCGTCGCAGATCTTGCTCCACCTTTTCCAACTTAAACGCTCTGAAGCGCTTTTGCTCCTGGGTATACATGTCACAAAAGGCGCAGCGGTTCCAGCTGCAACCATTGGTTACCTGCAGTATGAGAGATTTCCATTCCGATGGCGGCCGGAACACAGGTTCAATATATGACAACATGCGGATCCTCCTTGATGACCCAATCACTATCACCCCTTTATGTTCCGGTAACGACCGGGCTTAAACTTTGGGGCTAACACTGAAGTGCTAAATTAGTCTGTTTTTTGCACAAAATCATGTTTTAAGCCATGTAAGCCTGTTACATTAGCCAAATACGTAACAACTGCAGCGCCTTATGGTCAGCGAGTGCCAACCTGGGTAAAAGTCACTATGATCGCCACACAAGTACCTGACAGACGAAAGCCGGATGCCGACCAGGTCAGCAATAGCATCCATTGGCATGCCATGACGGCCGAGCAACAACTCGCCTTCTATCGCTTACAGGGATATGGTTATCGCTTGCTGTTTGTACGTAATCTTCTCAGTGGCCCCTTGGCCATCATAGCTCAGCATGCGCAGCTGGCGACCATCTCCTCGGCAGGTGAGCTGGACTTGCAACCGGATATTCGCCTCCGAGCCTGAAAAATGCCCCTACCGGGGCATTGGTTTTAAAGCCTACTTCAGTTCATCCTGAAAATATCAGACGATAATTTCCTGATAAGTTTCTACATGATGAGACTCTACCAGCTCAGGCATCTGCTGATGGAAATAGTGCTGGATAGCGTCTTTGGCGCAGTGCTGTTCGAAAGATTCGATATCGACAAACTTCTCAATGAAAGTGATCCTGCGCGGCTCATCGCGACTCTGATTCAACTCGTAACGAATGCAACCATCCTCCTTGCGAGTATCCGGGATTAGTGCCGCCAGCACCTCAATCAAGGCCTGTTCTTTGCCTGGTTTGGCCAGAAAGCTGGCCACACATACTATTTGACGCTGGTTTATACGATATAATGACATTCAAGTGTCCTTCTTTTGAGCATGCAACAACATATCCAGGTGGGGAATGCCATCTTCCAGATAGACCTCTGAAACCGCTTCAAACCCCAAACTCTGATAAAACGCCCGCAGATACTCCTGCGCGCCAATCTTGATATCTTCAGCCGGCCACAGCTTTTGACAATTGACAATCGCCTCTTGCATCAGTTGTCTGGCACGGCCACCACCACGGGCCTTGGCCGCAACGGCCACCCGGCCGATACTGACCTGGGAATAACTGACCCCGGCAGGCAGCAACCTGGCATAGGCCAACAGCTCTCCGGAACTACCGCGGCCTAGTAGGTGCATGGCCCCCGCGACTCTGTCTTTTTCATCCAACTCTGGGTAAGGGCAATTTTGTTCTACCACAAAGATGTCCACCCTCAGTTTCATCAATTCATAGAGGGTGTCCGGGGTTAACTCTGTAAAGGGTAATAATTGCCACTGCACGGGTAGTTCTCTGTTATTTCTCGGAAACTCAGCCTACACCAGTCTGAAATCCGGCGCAAAATATCTCAGCAATGAGTGCGATAGGGGTAAAGATGTATGACCAAGAGACGCATGATCCAATCATTGGGCCAGCCCCTCGATGTGGTCGCTAAGACGGTGAGCGCCACAAAGAGAAGTACCGAGTTAAGCGCCAAGCCCTCTCCCGGCGTATCCTAGAACTATTGGGGAGAAAAACGAATTAACATCTGCAGTAGGTGGGATAGGTTTGGCGCCGGAGGCCGGTGACAGACTATCGATAACACCAGTAAAGGTTTGGTCGGGAAACGCATCTAAATAGGTCTGTATCGGCGAACCGGGTTACCAATGTGGAAGTCGGGCTCTGTCGAGTCCCCTTACCTCACACAACCCCATCCGGCACCAAGGGTCGAGCACAAGCAATATCAGTTTTTATATCAGCACTGTTTATGGCTTCCATAAATATTGACTGCCGACGTCACTAATCACATTCCAAGAGAGCCGAAAATAACGCTGACGGCCTCACTCATTGACATCATTAGACTCCTGAAGTTTGCAGTGGTATTTTACAACTGTCTCAGTAGATTTATTAGATACCCTATACTCAACCCACTGTTTCACAGGCGTAACAATAAAATGGATCTCAATCGGATACAGATTTTTGCACAAGTTGTTGATAAGGGAAGCTTTACCGCCGCAGCTAAGGCAATGGGCATCACCAAGGCGACCGTTAGCCGTAAGATAGCCGAGTTGGAACACAGCACTGGAGTACAGCTTTTACTACGCACCACCCGCAGCCTGAAACTGACTGAGGCAGGGTCTATTTACTTCAACAAAGTCAATAAAATACTCACGGACTTACGCAGCGCCGAAGATCAACTCAGCGCCAGTCAGCAAACTATCCGCGGCAACCTGCGTATCGTTTGCCCGATAGAGTTTGGCCAGCAGGCTCTCGGCCCTGTGATTGCCAAGTTTCTGGAAGACTATCCACAAATGCAGATTGAAGCCGAACTGACCAACCGCAAGGTAGATATGGTCGAAGAGGGGATCGATGTGATGTTTCATGTGCAGGGATTGGATGACCCGAGACTGGAAAACTTCCGCCTGATAAATGCCCACAAGATGCTGATGGCCAGCCCGGAATATCTGCAGAAATTTGGCACACCGGCCTCACCCGATGAGCTATTGAAGCACAAAGGAATACGCCTGGCATCACCATACATAGATGGCAACTGGCGAATATTTGATGGCAAGCAGTGGCAAGAGATCATTCCCGACAGTCGCTTGCAGGTCAACAATATCACCCTGGCCAGAGAAGCCGCCATAGATGGCCTTGGGATCGCCAGCCTACCTATGATGATTGCCTATGATGCATTGCAGCGAGGTGACTTGCTGCCGATACTGCAAGATTTTCCCATGGAGCATGTCACTGTCAATCTCATCTATCCCAAACGCGCCTATCTACCGAGAAAATGCCGCACCTTTATCGAATACTTCTATGAGGCCTTGTTCCAACGTTGGGGCAATCTGGTATTGGACACCCCTCCCTATGTCATTCCCCCGGAGAATTTGGCACAGATGACCCCGACCAATATCTGCTGTGACCATTGAGGGTTTGCTTTTACGATCTCCTTGGGCTATGGTGGGTGTTGGTCATATTTTCCCTTATTTTTAAGTGCTTGCACTTGCATTGATGTTGCGGAGGCTCATTATGTACAGTCACACTTTTTCTCTCAAGAGCACCTCACTGACATTTCCAGTGTAAGCCGGGTGCGGCCGCGCATCCGGCAGTAACAAAGTTTTCTATTCATTTTCCGTTTCAGCCTGTGAGGTTGTGGTGGTGTATAAATCTTTGTCTGCACTGGCAGATCTATTTTCATTCAAAACATCGCAGCTCTATCTGCAAAACTCGTTCAATGTCTCATTGAGACCACTGACCCTGGCATCGGTGATCGCCAGACTGGCGCAACCCTGTCCCGGCGGCGGTGTGGTGCACCCGGGAACCAAGGCGCGCCTGCAAAACCTGAAAACCGGCGAATTTCTGGAGGTAGAGTTGGTTTATCCACAACAACATGATCCCGACTCCGGCCGCTATTCGGTATTGTCCGATCTGGGCGAAGCCCTGCTCGGATGTACGCTGGATGAACTGATTGAAGTGGATGTACCAGGTGGCCCCGTGCTGTTTCAGATCTTATCGCTGAACCAGCCAAGGCCCTGCCTGCCAGCCTGATTGCATGCTTATAGACGCTTAACAAGAGGAGACAGTGCCTTGAAGTGTTTAATTCAGCCGTGAACTGCCCCGACAGGATGATCCGGGGTTTGGCTTAATCCTTTGACCACCGCCTCTTTCCCGGTCGGTCAAAGGGGAAACAGCCCTCTCTCCTGGCAAAGCGGCGGCGTGGAGAGGGGTCATTGAAGAGGAGATACGCTCATGAGTAAAGAAAAAGCGAAGAAAAAACCAACTAAATCCCTGAAAGAAAAACGACGGGAAAAGCGCGAAAAACGCGCAGATCAGGAGTAAGCCCAAGCTACTCCGAGAGCTTAGTTTCGAGCCACCTTTTGGGCGCCTTAAGGCGCCCCTTTTTTTCAAGGAAGAACAAGGGCACTTCCTTGGGCCAGTTGTTGCCTGTAAGCCTGTGGTGTACAACCGGCATACTTGCGAAACAAACTAATAAAGGGCGAGGTTTGATGATACCCCAGCGTCAATGCCACCTCTTTTACTGATATCGCTTGCCGCAGCAATTGTAAACTGTGGATAAAGCGATAACGTTGCCGCCACTCGGTATAGTTCATCCCAAGCCTTGCCTGGCACAAGCGCGCCAAAGTGCGTTCTGTTGTCCCCAAGGTATCTGCCCAGGCAGCAAAACTGCGCCCGCCCTCAGGTACGGCTTCCAGCTCGGCAGCTATGGCTTGCAACATGGGATGGTCGGTTACCGGTAAAAAAGGCTGCACTTCCCTGGCCCGACTCAATTGATCCAATAGCACCTTAAGCAGCCTTTGATCCTCAGGCGTATGGGCCAGCTCAACACCTCTTGAGTTCAAGTCCATCAAAATAGCTTCCGCTATCGGACTCAACTCCAGCAGGCAGATGTGCTTGGGCAGCCTGGTAGCCAGTTCCTGCGGCACATTCATTGAACTGTACTGCACGCAGCGGCGCATGTAGCTCTCATGTTTTATACCGGCCGGGATCCAGATACCGCACTGCGACAACGACATAAAGCGCCGCCCTTGAGCCACCAGCTCCATCAAACCACCGCGACTCAATTGCAGTTGCCCCCAGGTATGGCTGTGCATGGGTGTCAGCGTATCGGGTGAAAACTGCTGGTAATAGAAAAACACCTGTGAGCCATCACCGGGATGCTGCTCAGGTGGATGATAGATGTTGGCCATATGCAAATGTCCGAAGGCGGATTGAACTTGTCTGATAGCAGATATATATATCACATAAGACGTGGAATAATCTGCCCCTATTATCTATCTGTTAAGCCTTGTTCTTAGGGCTGAGGAGTCCTTTTTTGTATCTTTTTCCATTATTGGCGGTAGCCATCTGGGCCGGCAATAGTCTGGTTAATAAACTCTCCGCCGATGTTATAGCGCCGGAAGCCATCTCTTTCTACCGTTGGGCCTTTGCACTTTTGTTATTGACCCCAGTGTTGCTTCCCGGGGTTTGGCGCCGCCGCGCCATGATTCGCCCTCATCTTGGCAAACTCGCCGTGTTGGCCAGCTTGGGAATGGTGCTGAACCAAAGCCTGGCGTATTTTGCCGCCGCGACCACCAGCGCCACCAATATGGCGCTGATCACCTCTCTGGTGCCGGTTCTAAGCCTGCTACTGGCGGTGTCTTTGCTCGGAGTGAGGCTCTCCAAATTGGCTCTGCTGGGCGCCTTTATCTCTTTCAGCGGTTTGCTGTTTATGCTCAGCCAAGGCGACTTGGCCCGGCTGTCAACCTCTGTGGTACCCGGCGATCTCTTGTTGTTGCTGGCCGCCGTGGTCTACGCCCTCTATGGCGTGCTGTTAAAACGCTGGTCGCTGCAACTGCCGACCTGGGACCTGCTGTATATGCAGATACTGTTCGCCGTGTTCATGCTGTCGCCCCTGCTGCTCTTTGCCAGCAGTATCAGCATCACCCAAGCTTCACTGCCCTTGATAGCCTATGCCGCTATCTGTGCCTCGATTCTGGCGCCTTGGGCCTGGATCAAGGCGATTGCGTTGCTGGGCACAGAGAGAACCGCCATCTTTATGAACCTGATGCCAATCTTCACCGCAGTGCTGGCATCCACGTTACTGGGTGAGCAGTTGGGAGTCCCTCACTATGTCGGCGGTGCCTTGGTGCTGACCGGGGTCAGCCTGGTGCAGTATCGTGCGAGACGCCCAAGAGCCATGCTCAAGGCGGAAGCGCTTTAAAGGAAGGTTGTGGCAGCGACTGATTCGCCCAGGCTTTCACTCACTCTCTCACACAATCTTTCGCACGGCCCTGGCCACTTTGTAGTGAAATACTCTTGGGAAATTCTCGCAAAGGGCCAGGGCCATTGGCTGCGAACCGCGCCTTGCATTCAGGCATGCAAGCCGACACAGTGCACAGATAGAACTTGTTCGCGCTCCTTAGTCAAATACCATCTCAAAAGCAAAGCGTTATTCTCAAATATTCTATTGAAGCCGACAGCAGTATTTCGGCAACAGGCGTAAAATATCCAGGTCGGCCCAGGCCGACCAACTGGTTGAATCACGCCGGTGTCTGACTGACCGGTATGCCAGCTGTAAGTGGATCTTAAATTGCAGGAAGCGGGGAGAAAAACCCCAGCCAGGCTTTCGCTATCAATGGAATCAACACCATGAAAGAGCACAAAAACAGCAAAGAGCAAAAGAAGAAACCCATGCACTCTGCCAAGGAGAAGCGGGCCGCCAAAATGGCCAAGAAGCAGGCCAAACTCAATCCTGTGGAGAATATCAAACAAGGCAAATGACCCTCTCCCTTCACAGCCCCTGTTTGGCAATAGATAAAACGAAAGGCGCTCAATCGAGCGCCTTTCCCTTGTGCAGTGGAGTGTCAGCCGGAGCAGCAATCCCTCCGCAGCCAACGCCTGGGGATCTTATCGTAAATCACCTTGGCCATCAGCAGCGCCAGAACAATCCCCGACCAGTTAACCACGGCCTGTGGCAGTAACTGGTGCTCTTCCCCTATCTGCGGCATCACTTCAAAACCAAAGTTCGCCACCAGCAGGTTCACCAGCATTCCAGCCAGCAGCGCCACTCCGAGTACCCCGCCAAGATAGCCGTAAAGCGCCCGTTTACCCATCTCTTTAGCGACTACGCCTAGGGTGGCTATGTTGGTGGCAGGTCCCGCCAGCATAAACACCAACACGGCGCCCGGGGAAACCCCGGCCAGCAGCAAACCTGCCGCTATCGGCGTCGAAGCAGTGGCACAGATATACATGGGGATTGAGATGAGAACCATCACCAGCATGGCCAGAATACCGCCGCCCCATTGGGCCAGGAAGTCTCCCGGCACATAGGTCTGTACCAGTGCGGCAAAGAACAACCCCACCAGCAACCAGATGGCGGTGTCACGCACCAGATCCGTGGCGGCATACTTGAGACCGGCCAGCACTCTATGCAAGACAGACTTCGACTTGAGTTCAGCTGCCATGTCGTCACTGTCGCAGCAGCTCGAGGCCGATTGCGATGATGAACAACATGAAGCCGCCTCTACCTTAGGTTGAGAGCAGCAGGACTGAGTGGCTTCCTCCTTGACCGAAGAGCAACAAGACCCGCCGGCGGTGCTGGCCTTAGCGGTACTGATCTTAGCCGTACTGCAGCAGTCTGCCTCTTGCACCTTGGCCGGGGCACAGCAGGAACTCTGAGCTTGTGTCGGCGCGGCCTTGAGAGGACTGTAGTTGGCGGCGCCTACCGGCTTGAACTGAGCCGCAGTTTTGGCTTGAGCCTTCTCCGGCTCGCTCTTCTTCACTGCCTCAGAGGGCAAAACCGGCTCATCATCGCGGCCAACCAGCAAACCTGCCACTATGGCACTGCACACCGCGGCAATGGGCCTGACAATCGCCATAAAGGGGCCGAGCAGAACATAGGAGACAGTGACCGAATCGACGCCGGTTTCCGGGGTCGATACCAGAAAAGAGGTGGTAGCCGCCTTGGAGGCGCCGCTGCGTCTCAGGCCAACAGCGGCCGGGATAACGCCGCAGGAACACAGCGGCAAAGGCGCGCCCAGCAGGGCCGCCTTGACCGTGGTCTTGAGGCCATGGCCCCCCAATTGTTTTTGCATCCAGCTCATGGGAACAAAAACCTTTAGCAGCCCCGCCAGCACCAGCCCCAATAGCAGCCAGGGGGCCGACTCGAGAAACAGCTCAATAAAATTATCCATCAACATGATTTTGCGCCCCTACTTACACGGCTATTGGCATGACTGTGCTTGTGACCCTTGCCGGTTTCGACTCTGGGGGACAGCTCATCGTCACAGGACTCCAACGCCTCCAAAATCGAACAATGCTCGGCACTTTCAGGGCCGCCACAGCAGGTATCAGACAGTAACTGCAAAGACTGGCGGAACTGATTAAGCTCGGCAATTTTCTGCTGGACCTTATCCAACTTGTCGTCCACCATGCCTTTGACATCGCTGCAGGCACGGTTGGACTTATCCAGTTCAATGGACAAAAGCTCGGCTATCTCCCCCAGGGTAAAACCCACCGCCTTGGCCCTGAGAATAAACTTCAGCCGCTCGGCATCCCTGTCGCTGTAGACCCGGTAACCGGAGTCGGTGCGCATAGAGGGTGCCAGCAGGCCGTGTTTCTCGTAAAACCTCAGGGTATCGGCCTTGATATCAAAGCGCTTGGCCAGTTCACCTATCCTGTACATATGCAGTTCCTGCTAATAATTCCTATTCAAGTATAAAGCTTAGAGCTTAATCCAAGGTCAAGTGTTTTTTATCCCGCTTCGGGGTTTTGGCTTGTTCGCAGAGCAATATTGTGAAACGCGTAGAAAAAACACCGCCACAAATTGTTTTACGTTAAAATACAGCGCGCCTTGAGGGTTCCCGGACCATTCGAGGGACTTTTGGAAAACAATGCAAATCAGCACTGCCTGGTTTTCCGAAAGATCCTTGAATATAAAAAAGTGGAATACTGTACCCAAATGAATAATGCCAGACCCATACGTCGCGCGCTCTTGAGCGTATCTGATAAGACCGGAATCCTGGAGTTCGCCAAGGCGCTGCATGCCCAGGGCGTTGAACTGCTGTCCACCGGAGGCACCGCCCGCTTGCTGGCGGATAACGCTATACCTGTCATTGAAGTTTCAGACTACACAGGTCACCCAGAGATCATGGATGGCCGGGTCAAGACACTGCATCCCAAAGTGCATGGCGGTATTCTCGCCCGTCGTGGCCAGGACGAAGCCGTCATGGAAGCCAACGGCATAGGCCCGATTGACCTGGTGGCCGTTAACCTCTACCCCTTCGCCGAAACCGTTGCCAAGCCGGGTTGTACCCTGGAAGACGCCATCGAGAATATCGATATCGGCGGCCCGACCATGGTGCGCGCCGCGGCCAAGAACCATAAAGATGTCACCATAGTGGTCAACGCCTCTGACTATCAACGCGTACTGGCAGAAATGGCGGCCCACCAGGGCTCAACCACTCTGGCGACCCGTTTCGATCTGGCCATTGCCGCCTTTGAACATACGGCCGCCTATGATGGCATGATAGCCAACTACTTCGGCACTCAGGTTCCGGCCCACAGCAAGGACGAGTGTCATCAGGATTCCAAGTTCCCGCGCACCTTCAACACTCAGCTGCTGAAGAAACAAGATCTGCGTTACGGCGAGAACAGCCACCAAAGTGCCGCCTTCTATGTTGACCTCAACACAGACGAAGCCTCGGTCGCCACTGCCGTGCAGCTGCAGGGTAAGGCGCTGTCTTACAACAATATCGCCGACACCGACGCCGCACTGGAATGCGTCAAGGAATTTGAGCAACCCGCCTGCGTTATCGTCAAGCACGCCAACCCCTGTGGTGTCGCCCTGGGCAGCGATCTGCTGGACGCCTACAACCGCGCCTTCAAGACAGACCCTACCTCGGCCTTCGGCGGCATCATCGCCTTCAACCGTGAGCTGGACGGCGCCACTGCGGCGGCCATTGTCGAGCGTCAGTTTGTTGAAGTGATCATCGCTCCTAAGGTCAGCGAGCAAGCCCGCGAGCTGGTTGCCAAGAAAGCCAATGTCCGTCTGCTTGAATGTGGTCAGTGGCAAGGCCGTACCAAGGGCCTGGATTACAAGCGGGTCAACGGTGGTCTGCTGATCCAGGACAGAGATCAAGGCATGGTAACCGAGGCCGACCTCAGGGTGGTCAGCAAGCGTCAACCTACTGCCGAAGAAATCAAAGATCTGCTGTTCTGCTGGAAGGTCGCCAAATTCGTTAAGTCCAACGCCATTGTTTATGCCAAAGACGGCATGACCATAGGGGTGGGCGCAGGTCAAATGAGCCGGGTCTACAGCGCCAAAATCGCCGGTATCAAGGCCGCCGATGAAGGCTTGGTCGTGGAAGGTTCAGTGATGGCATCCGATGCCTTCTTCCCCTTCCGTGACGGTATCGATGCCGCTGCTGCTGCCGGTATCAGCTGCATCATTCAACCCGGTGGCTCAATCCGCGATGAAGAGGTGATTGCCGCTGCAGACGAGCATGGAATGGCCATGGTATTTACCAATATGCGCCACTTCCGTCACTGATAGTCAGCAGGCCCAAACCGGCCTGCACTGATGCAATGAACTTATCGCCGGAATAACCTCCGGCGATTCGCCGTAACAAAGCCCTGCCCGGCCTGAACCTGCCCGCAAGGCGTTAAGCGAAACAAGGATAAGAAGATGCAAGTACTCGTGATTGGTGGTGGTGGTCGTGAACATGCCCTGGCCTGGAAGGCAGCGCAATCTGCCGCCGTGGAAACCGTATTTGTTGCTCCGGGGAATGCCGGCACGGCGCTGGAGCCCAAGCTGGAAAACCTGGCGATAGAAGCCACGGATATCCCGGCGCTGCTGGCCTTTGCCAAGCAACAACAGATAGCCCTCACCATAGTCGGCCCAGAGGCCCCTCTGGTACAGGGTGTAGTCGATGCCTTCCGCGCCGAAGGCCTGAATATCTTTGGCCCCACCGAAGCGGCGGCGCAACTGGAAGGCTCCAAGGCCTTTACCAAAGACTTTCTTGCCCGCCACCGGATCCCAACCGCCGACTACCAGAACTTCACTGAAATTGCCCCGGCCAAGGCCTATGTTACCGAGCTTGCCGGTCGCACTGGTTTCCCTGTGGTGATCAAGGCCGATGGTCTGGCCGCAGGTAAAGGGGTAATCATCGCCCAGGATCAAACCGAGGCCGATGCCGCCATCGACGATATGCTGGCAGGCAACAAGTTCGGCGAAGCCGGCTCCAGAGTGGTCGTTGAGGAGTTTCTGCGCGGCGAAGAAGCCAGCTTTATCGTGATGGTCGACGGCAACAATATTCTGCCTATGGCCACCAGCCAGGATCACAAGGCCCGTGACAACGCCGACAACGGCCCCAACACAGGCGGCATGGGTGCTTACTCCCCGGCGCCGGTCGTCACCCAAACAGTGCATGATTGGGTCATGGCCAATGTTATCCGGCCAACGGTTGACGGCATGGCCGCCGAAGGCAATGTCTACACCGGCTTCCTCTATGCCGGCTTGATGGTTGCCGCCGATGGCAGCGCCAAGGTGCTGGAATACAACTGCCGCTTTGGCGACCCCGAGACTCAACCTATCATGATGCGCCTCAAGTCGGATCTGGTGGAGCTCTGCCTGGCCGCCTGCCGTGGTGAGCTGGACAAGGTCAGCGCCGAATATGATCAGCGCGCCGCCGTCGGTGTGGTCATGGCCGCCGGGGGCTATCCTGATGATTACCGCAAGGGTGATGTTATCGAAGGGCTTTCGCTCGGCAATAATGAAGCCAAGGTGTTCCACGCCGGTACCAAGATGGTCGATGGCCATGTAGTCACCAATGGCGGCCGGGTATTGTGCGCCACCGCGTTGGGCAACACAGTGACCGAGGCCCAACAGGCCGCTTATGCCCTGGTGGATGAAGTCCATTGGGACGATGTCTATTTCAGAACCGACATAGGCTATCGCGCCATCGCCCGCGAGCAGGCATAACGGCTTTCACTCTGTTAGCCAGACTCAACAATCAACAAACAAGCCCGGAATTTTCCGCAACGTAGTTCACTTAAGCGGAGCTGCCTTGTGATTAACAGGATATCGGGTCTTTGATATTTTTACCGCCCTAGGCCGATTTGGCTTAGGGCGTTTGTCTATAAAGAGGATGGACAAGTCTCCTCGCAGAC
>NZ_NIJM01000027.1 GCF_002836945.1 Shewanella chilikensis | reverse complement strand
CGATTGTCTCTCATCAGAAGGATCGGTCAACCGATCCTTATCTGATCTACATTGCTGCTGGATGGGGAGTTGCAGCAAGCATAAGAAAATCCGATGACTTAAAGGCCATCGGATTGGGTTCTTTACTGCAAGCGTCGAACGCTTTTGTCACAAGGGTTATATGACACACTGATCGGCGGGTTGGCCCAATGCTGTGTTAGAAGCGGTAGCTGACGCTCAACTTGGCGTTGCGTTCAGCACCAGGCATACCGCCAAGGAACATCGCCTTGTCATAGTAACGGTTGTTGAACAGGTTGTTGAGGTTCAACTGAACACTCCAGTCATCGGCCTTGTAGGCGATGGCCGAGTCCCAAACCGTAAAGGCGGGCACTTTGCCATCCGGGATCCCGAAGGAAGCCGAGTTGGTGCTGCGCTCGTCGACATAACGAATCCCAAAGCTGACGGACAAGGGTTGCGGCAGCGCCTGCCACTGATGGCTGTATGTGACCCAGGCACTGGCACTGACCTGTGGAACCCCTTTCTGGCGGCTGTTGTAGCTGCTGGAGTTGGGGTCATTCTTGTTGCGTGCATCCTGGTACAGACCATTGAGGTTTATCAGCCATTCTTCATTGAGGTGGGCATTGAGATCCAGCTCGGCACCTGTGGTCTTGTCCTTGCCATCGTAAAAGAATTCGGGCACTGAGATGTTGTAATCAGGCGCGCCTTCCTTGTCATTGTATTCCGGGTTGCCGTAGCGCAGGTTAGTGCGCTCGCTCTGGAACAGGACCAAGGAGCCGAGCAACTGATCGTCAAAGCCCTTGAAGCGCATACCGAGATCATAGCTTAGGGACTCTGAATCCTTTCTGTCCGCTGCGCGGCCACTTTGTGCGCCCGTTACGGCACCCAGCACGCTGTAAGCGGTGCGTCCCTTGGCATGATTGACGAAGAAGGACAGATTATCGGTCGGCATGTAGGTCAGACCCAGGTTGTAGGTAATGCCGTGATCTTTGCTGTCCTGCTCCGGGGTCGGATCTTTTTTAGGGGTGCCCAGATGACTGTATTTCTGCTCAATCTCATTGAACGCCACACCCACCCTGGCAGTAAAGGTTTCACTCAGGTAACCCACATACTGCATGCCCAGGCCCCAGGCGCGGACTTGCTTGTTATAGTTGTCCTTGAGATCCGGGTTGTAGTCCTCAAAGGCTTTGTTACCCCAGTTGGGATTGCGGATATCCAGAATATAAGGCAGTTCACCACCGCCATCTTTGTCGTAAAGAGCCCAGCTCTTGTAGGCGATATCTCTGTCTTCCAGGTTGGCATTCAGCAACAGCTCACTGTCTATCCCTGCCAAGCTGAAGTTGTAGCGCATATCGGCAAAGTACTGCCAGGATTTCTCGTGGGCATCTACCTTGCGGTATTCCTGTCTTCTGGCGGCATAAGGGTACAGGACATCATCAATCACCAGTGGAGCGCGGGGATCGGC
Organism: Shewanella chilikensis; assembly: GCF_002836945.1. Taxonomy (GTDB): domain Bacteria; phylum Pseudomonadota; class Gammaproteobacteria; order Enterobacterales; family Shewanellaceae; genus Shewanella; species Shewanella chilikensis. The sequence goes on along the minus strand of NZ_NIJM01000027.1, from coordinate 65,269 downwards.
ATTGATCACATCTACGGATTTGACCTTGCGTTTCCAGTACACATAGTTATATGCGCCAGTTTGGCGGATGAACCCGGACTGGTAGTCTCTATACTGTAACTGCTGATTGAGCTGCAGATTGTCACTGAGGGTAATGTTGTGGTTCAGCTTGAAGCGCCACTCTTCGCCTTCATTGGGCCTGCTGATGGGAGAGGCCAGGCTGGTATCACCTATATCGAAGGGTTCAATACCGTCACTCGCCACCAGGGAGTTGGCCAGTTGTTGCCGCTGCGCCTCGGTTAGTTGAATGCCGGCGCCATTGGGGTCGTTAATCAAATCTTGCCAGCTGACTTGTGCGCCGCTCAGGCCACCGGTAGAGGCGGCGTTGTAGATACGTATCGGGTGGCCTACAGAGTCCACCTGCACAGAGTCTTTAATCCAGGCGGCCGACACTACCAGATCTTGAGAGTTTGAAGGCAGAATTTTCAACGAGGCATAGACTTCATCTCTGTCGCTGCCGATATCACGATAGCCATCGCTACGGGCATGTTTGGCCACCAGACGATAGGCCAGGGTGTCGCTCAAGCCTCCGGTAGAGTCGAGCCCCAGGCTGTAACTGTTCCAGGAGCCCGCTTCGGCGCTGACTTCTGTGCTGTCCTGAAATTGAGGTTTCTTTTCAATAAGGTTGATGATCCCGCCGGCGCTGCCCATACCATAAAGTCCGGTCGCCGGGCCTTTGAGCACCTCAACCGCTTCCACATTGGTCATGGAGCGAGTGGGATTAAAAGTGTTGCCGAGTCCTGCGCCGCCGTACATGCCGTCATAAGTGTAGTTGGCGTCCAGGCCACGGATCACCAGATTATCACCTATGCCGTAGTTGTTGCCGGCTTGGGTAACACCACTGATATTACGTATTAGGTCCTGCAGCGAGTCGGCCCCCTGAGCGGCAAACAGCTCTTTATCTATCACCACCAAGGCCGCCGGGGTTTCCATCAGCGACATATCTGATTTGGTCGCCAGCCCTGAATTCATTACCACTTTGTTCTGTTTACCATAAACGGTAATGCGTTCTACATCCTGTGATACCTGTTGCGGCTGAGTCGTTTCGTTTGCCTGTGTGGTCTGTGCCATGGTCAGCGACAGACAAGCCGTTACTGCCAGAGATATTGCGGATTGCTGCATTTGAGATCATCCCCTTGAAAATAGGGTGCGAATGATAATGGTTTTTATTTGTGTTGCAACAAAAGTTTCAAACTGTATCGGTTGACTGGGTATTTTTTGACTAGGCCACATGGATCCGCTTCCTAGGGCTTAAAGAGGCAAGTTTTTGAAAAAAATTTAAAAAAAATCGTTTTTTTTATCAGACTGACCAAAGTATCTGTCTGTGTTGATCACTATACGCAAGTCGTGAAAAACGGATCTTGATCACATTTAATTTTAACCTTTACGTAAAGGTAAGATTTAAACGGTCGTTTAATGTCTGTTGTGGTTGCGCTTTTGTTAGCTATTTGTTTTTGTTGGTTATTTAAAGTTGACCCTGACGAGAGTTCGAAACGGATATTCGCGGATTAGACCTAAGTTTTACTGATATTTTTTGGAAATTAATTCTTCCTCATTGTTATTTAATTACGTAATAAATTACTTTGGCTTTTGTGTGGTCAAGTTGTCTGACATTTTTCTGTAATCCGCAGATTGAGTCTTTGTGGTGTAATATTTTTTGCTTTAAAAACAAGTGATTGTATTCTGTTTTTTTACTTGGTCATACCAATTTCGAGTCAAGTTAAAGCCTAGCTTTTGATGGTTTTTTCAACATTCCGACTGTTGCAAATACAAATGTTTATCGATAGGTTTTAGTACGAAATGAACATTTGCAGGGTTTGGCAGGCTTTAATCTGCCTCCCAGGGAGACAGCAAGATGATAGCAGAGACAGTCGCACAGCAAGGGCTCAGTATAAAGGGGGCCGAAATACCACAGCAGCAGAGCCTTTTTACTGAAGGTGCGCTCAACTTCCTCGAGGCTCTGTGTCGGGAGTTTGCTCCGGAAGTGACCAGCTTGTTGGAAAAGCGTGAGCAACGTCAGCAGCGGATAGACGATGGCGAGTTGCCGGACTTTTTACCGCAAACCCGAGCCATTCGAGATGGTGATTGGCAAATTCGCGGTATACCGGCGGATCTTAAAGATAGACGGGTCGAGATCACCGGGCCTGTGGATCGCAAGATGATCATCAATGCGCTCAACGCCAATGTAAAAGTCTTTATGGCTGACTTCGAAGATTCGCTGGCACCCAGCTGGCAGAAGGTGGTCGAGGGTCAAATCAATCTGCGTGACGCCGTCCGCGGTGAAATTGACTTCACCGCGCCGGAAACCGGCAAACACTATCAATTGCAGGCCAACCCTGCGGTATTGATTGCCAGGGTGCGGGGGCTGCACCTGCCGGAGGCGCATGTCGAATTCAACGGTAAGCCTATTCCCGGCTGCTTATTCGACTTTGCTTTGTACTTCTACCATAACTATCGCCAACTGCTAGCCAAGGGTAGCGGACCTTACTTCTATATTCCCAAGCTCGAGAGCCATCTTGAGGCGCGCTGGTGGGCCAAGGTGTTTGCCTTCGCCGAAGAGCGTTTCTGCCTGCAGAGCGGCACCATCAAGTGCACCTGTCTGATTGAAACTCTGCCGGCCGTGTTCGAGATGGAGGAGATCCTCTATGAGCTTCGCTCCAACATAGTGGCGCTCAATTGTGGCCGTTGGGATTACATTTTCAGCTATATCAAAACCTTGAAGAAGCATCCCGATCGTATTTTGCCGGACCGCCAACAAGTGACCATGGATAAGCCGTTTCTCAGCGCCTATTCACGCCTGCTGATCAAGACCTGCCACAAGCGCGGCGCCCTGGCGATGGGCGGCATGGCAGCCTTTATTCCCGCCAAGGATCCGCAAACTAATGCCCAGGTGCTGGAGCGGGTTCGCAAGGACAAAGAGCTTGAGGCCCGAAACGGCCATGACGGCACCTGGGTGGCGCACCCTGGCCTGGCCGATACCGCCATGGGGATTTTCAACGAATATATAGGTGAAGAGCACGCCAACCAGCTGCATATCACCCGCGATGTGGACGCACCCATCCTGGCGGCCGAGCTGCTCAAACCCTGTGATGGTGAGCGCACCGAAGAGGGGATGCGACTCAATATCCGTATTGCACTGCAGTACATAGAAGCCTGGATTGGCGGCAATGGTTGTGTGCCCATCTATGGCTTGATGGAAGACGCAGCCACAGCGGAAATCAGCCGCGCCTCTATCTGGCAATGGATCCAGCACGGGCAAAAGCTTTCCAACGGCAAGCCGGTGACCAAGGCACTATTCAGCGCCATGTTGAAAGAGGAGTTGGCCAATGTGCGTGAAGAGCTCGGCAGCGAGCGTTTCGATAACGGCCAATTCAAGCAGGCAGCAAGCTTATTGGAAGAGATCACCACAGCCGATGAGCTGGTGACTTTCCTGACCTTGCCGGGCTACGAGCTGCTTACCCGATAACCCCATAACCATTAACGGCGGCCGCCCGCGGGGGCTGGGTGGCTGCCAAATTACCCTACGAAGGAGAGTCAAAATGACCAAGGCAACACAGAATTCACGTCAGGCGCAGATAGAAGCTTTGAAAAAGGATTGGGCTGAAAATCCACGTTGGCAGGGCGTTCGCCGTCCATTTACCGCCGAAGAAGTTGTGGCATTGCGCGGTTCAGTGGTTCCTGAAAACACCATCGCCAAGCGCGGCGCAGCCAAGTTGTGGGAGCTGGTTAACGGCAGCGCCAAGAAGGGTTATGTCAACTCTCTCGGGGCTTTGACCGGCGGTCAGGCCGTGCAGCAGGCCAAGGCCGGTATCGAGGCTATCTACCTTTCAGGCTGGCAGGTGGCGGCCGATGCCAACCTGGCGGGCACCATGTATCCGGATCAGTCACTCTATCCGGCCAACTCCGTGCCTGCCGTGGTGGGGCGAATAAATAACTCCTTCCGCCGCGCCGATCAGATCCAGTGGAACCAGGGTAAAAACCCGGAAGATGAGGGTTATGTCGATTACTTCCTGCCGATTGTGGCCGATGCCGAAGCCGGATTCGGTGGCGTACTGAACGCCTATGAGCTGATGAAGTCCATGATAGATGCCGGCGCCGCCGGGGTGCACTTCGAAGATCAGCTGGCCTCGGTGAAAAAATGTGGTCACATGGGCGGTAAGGTTTTGGTGCCGACTCAGGAAGCGGTACAGAAGCTGGTGGCGGCCCGTCTGGCAGCCGACGTATCCGGAGTGGATACTCTGGTGATTGCCCGTACCGATGCCAACGCCGCTGATCTGCTGACCTCAGATTGCGACCCCTATGATCGCGACTTCATCACCGGAGAGCGTACCCAGGAAGGTTTCTACCGGGTGAAAGCTGGTTTGGATCAGGCTATTTCCCGCGGGCTTGCCTACGCACCTTATGCCGACCTTATCTGGTGTGAAACCGCCAAGCCGGATCTGGAAGAGGCGCGCCGCTTTGCCGAAGCCATCCATGCCCAGTATCCGGATCAACTGTTGGCCTATAACTGTTCACCTTCGTTCAACTGGAAGAAGAACCTGGATGACGCCACCATTGCCAAGTTCCAACAGGAGCTTGCCAACATGGGCTACAAGTACCAGTTCATCACTTTGGCCGGTATTCACAACATGTGGTACAACATGTTCGATCTCGCCTACGACTATGCCCGTGGCGAAGGCATGAAGCACTATGTTGAGAAGGTTCAGGAAGCCGAATTCGCTGCTGCGCAGAAGGGATATACCTTTGTGGCGCATCAGCAGGAAGTGGGTACAGGTTACTTTGATCAGGTGACCAATGTTATCCAGGGCGGCCAGTCCTCTGTCACGGCTCTGAGCGGTTCGACCGAAGAAGAGCAATTTTAATCCCCTGTGTTGGCGTCCTCGGGCGCCACTTCCCCGGAAATGAACCTACGCCATTTTCGGGGGTAATTTGTGACTTCCCAGTCATTTGAGCCTTGTTGCTTGTGTTTTGGCGACTCATTGAGTCGCCTTTTTTTGTTGTAATTGTGTTATTTTTTTGAAGTTTGTGCTTTATTCATAACAAGAGTTCCATTCTCAAGCCCACCGCTGGGCCAATACCTGAAAGAGTTGAGTCGTATTTGAAATCAGCCAACAAGGGGATGGATTACTGGACCCGCAGGATCAGTGATCAGGAAATGCCCGCACTTTGCTCAACAATAAGGACGTTGGAAAAACTCGCCAAGGACGATGTGTCCTCCATGGCGATTCTGGGGCGCAGCATAATGCACGACAATGCGCTCACTTCCCGTATTTTGCGGGTGGCCAACAGTGCCATCTATAACAAGGGAATAAGCCCTGTCACTACGGTCAGCCGCGCTGCCGTGGTATTGGGGTTCGACACCATTCGCAATATTTGCATTACTGCCAAGCTCCTCTCCAGTTTGCTGGAAAGCAAAAATCTGACTCCCTCGGTTTATCAAAGGTTACTTAAGCTGATGGCCCTGGCGTTTCAGGCCGCCATGTTGGCCAAGATGATGCTCGATGGTTACGATGAGGAGTTGCAGGAAGAGGTGTTTATCGCCGCGCTGCTCTATCACTTGGGTGAGAGTGCCTTTTGGAGCACGGGAGCCGAGCTGGCCGAGGAGCTGGATTCAGCCCTCAGCGCCGAGAGCGATGCCGTAAATAGGCTCAATCTGGTGCGCGAGGCGCTCGGGGCTTCATTCAATCAGCTCAGCCAGGGGCTGGCCCGCAGTTGGGGCCTGGGTGAGCTCTTGTGCAAGTCGCTCAGCAATCCCGATGAACGCACGCCGGAAATTCGCAGTATTTTTCTGGCCAATAAACTCAGTGAAGCGCTGGCCGGAGCCGCACTCAAACCCGAGGAGCTGGAACGGCGCCTTAAACAAGCCGCCGATATGCTTAAGCTGGATACAGATGAGTTTCGTGGCCGGGTCCTTCGCTGCTCCAACGCTACTGTTAAGTTGGCCGAAGCCTATGGCGCCAAGGTGCTTATCGAGTATCTGCCGGACACAGATCTGTTGCTGCCGCAGGAGAGGGGGGCTGAGGTTGTGGTGCGCGAGGCAAATCTTGCGTTCCAGCTTAAGAAACTCAGAGAGCTGACTGGCTTTGCCGTCGAGAAGACTGATTTCAATAAGGTAGTGACCACGGCATTGGAGGGAATACTTGAGGGTATTGGTCTTGACCGCTGCGTCGTGCTCTTGCTGTCACCGAGCAGGCGCATGTTGCAGCCGAGGATCGCGCTTGGAGACGGCGCCGAGGAGATGAGAAATGACTTTGTTCTTGAACTGGAAGGCCGTGGTACTTTGCTGAAGGATTGCATCGAAAATCAGCGCCTTGTCTGGCAGGGCGAGGGCGCTGATCAAGCCGTGCTCGGTGAACAACTGGCGAGAAAAGTCCCCGCCAGTGGTTTTTTGCTGGCACCGTTACAGGTGGATAATAAGGTGATAGGCGTCTATTACGCTGACAGAGCCAGTTCTGGCCGGGATATTTATCCCGACGACTTTGATAGTTTTAGTCACTTTGTACAGCTGGCCAATATCTGTTTCTCAGTTGCCTTCAGGCACTGATTTATTTAGCTCGGCCAGCTGCTTTTTGCGATACAGCTTTATCTGATCGGTAATTCTGGGCGCCAGGGCGTTGGGAATCGGGAAACTCAGACTGTACTGCAGTATTTGCCAGCCTTGTTCAGTTTTGACAAGCGTGCCAGTGCCCCGTCCAAGCCCATAGGACTGGCTTTCCAGCAGTTCATCGAACACTATCACATCGCCGTGCTGCACCAAGCGGCGCGAGAAACTTTGGTAAGTCCAGCCCTTGGTGGCACGGGCATACTGCTCAAATTCAACCATATTCCAGTATTCACTGGCATCTGTACCGATAAACCCCGCATCGGGGCTGAAGAGGCTAAAGTAGCTGTCCCAGTCGGCATTGGCGGCACTTATGTGCAGCTTATCCAATACCGAAGCGGCCTGAGCTTGGTTTTCATTGGGTTGGCCGGTTTGCTCCTGGCCGTTTTGATTACCGGCTTGCGGGCTATTTGCCAAGGCTGAATGGCCGTAAATTGGTAGCAGCAGCGCTGTAGTCAGCAACAGAGGTTTAAGGTACAACATAATGTTTCCTATTATAATTTTTTTATTATCTGTTCCAGCTTAACCCAATTGGGTACAAGATGTGAGCCAAAGGAGTGGGGGAAGCGTACAATTGTGCAGTTGCAAGGGGGATCTACTGCCAATTCAGGGGATCGAGACGATAGAAGCGGCTCAGCTCCTGGTAAAGTTCTGGATAATCAGCTTTCATCTGTTGCGGTTGCTCAAAGAACACTTCGCTTATTACGGCAAAGAATTCGGCCGGATTAGTGGCGCCGTAGTAACTGAATAGGCTCGGCTCACCACTGGCGGCCTGAGCCTGCAGTTTGGCAAACTCCTGCCCCAAAACCTGCGACCACACAGGGTAGGCGTTGAACTCACCGAGTCTGGGAGCGCCATTGGCATCACCTGCTTCCTGATCCAGTTGATGGGCAAACTCATGGATCACGACATTCCGGCCGTCTGCCGGATCGGCGGCGTCATCCAGAGTATTCTGCCAGGAAAGGACGACCTTCCCCTGACCCCAGGATTCTCCCGCCAATAACCTTTGGCTGTGCCATTCCAAGCCATTGGCATCCCGCTGCTGCTGGCGAACAATAAAGGCCGATGGGTACACCAGAATTTGTCTCAGGTTAGGGTAATAGTCGGTTTGGCGATTGAGCAACAAGAGACAGGCTTGCGCGGCTATGGTCACGCGGATTTCATCATCTATCTCCAACCCATCGCAACCGACAAACTGTTTTTCTGCCAGAAATACCTGGATGTGTTTCTTGAGCTGCAGTTGCAAGTCACTGGGCAGGGAACGGAAATAGGGCATACGTTTTTTCAGAATAGTGCGCCATTCCTTGGGAAAAGGCTTGGCGCGTATTTTGTTTCTGCGTCTGCGATCCCGCCAGGATTGGCTGAGGATCCAGCCTATGGCGCTGGCGCCGGCGGTAAGGGTGATTAGAATGGCCAGCATGATCCGGCTCCATGGCTAAAGCGTCTAATCCGATCTGTGGGGGCTCAGTGGGAATAACTCAAGCTCGGCGCATGAAAAACAAGCAAAAAAAAGCTGACAGCAAAGAGGTTGAAACCTGTTATCGGCTGTCAGCAAAGGGTGGGAGTGTCAAACAGTCCACGCAGTTCAAGGGAAAGAGTTAGTCCGGCATAAACTTCTGCTCCAACTCGCGGCGCTCTCGCGGCGCCAGGCTGTGATGATGCTTGATAAGCAAACGTATCAGGCGTGACTTGGCAATATCACAGTCGCTGGCCATTTCGGCCAGGTGACTGATGGCCGCTTCACTCAGGGTAAAAGTCGCCTTGCGAAAAGGTTCGTGGCGGCGTTTGGGTATCAGCTTTTGCTGAGTCGCTTCCTGATTGGTGGAAGCTGCATTGGAATACCGCTGTTCAACCGGCATAGTGGCCGCCGCTTGCTGTGTTTGTCCCATGGCGTAATAGATGGCGCCGTCGATAAACTCATCGAGGGATTGCATGGCCAACATACGCTTACGGGCATCGGCCTCAGATGGCGTAACGTTTTTCTTCAGATCGGCCAGTCCCATACTGAGTCCTCATGCTGTTGAGTTGGTTGGTCATCAGACGGCTGCGGATCTCAGTGGCATTCTGTGCCTGCAGCATTTCGCAGGCGATGGCACGGATCTCGCTGGCGGCCTTACCCTTGGGGTCGAATTCGATTACCGAACGGCCGGACTCTTCACTGTCGTCATAGATGTTACGGCTGTAGGTGATAGCATCCAGTACATTGATATCGTAGGTTTTACAGACTTCCTTGGCCTCGAGAATACGGCTGGCCTGATTGGGTAGGTTAGGACATTGGGTGATAACAAAAGAGGCGCGCATTTTGGGGTTTATCATCATGCAGGTGGCGACTATATCATCCATATGGCTAACCGTCTTGAGATCGCGGCGCTTGGGCCTGAGGGGCATAAGTACATGGGAGGCCACTGACATGGTGGCACGCAGCGCCAGGTTGTCCTGACCACCGCAATCGACTATCACATAGTCATAATGTTGCTCCAGGCTCAGCAGATCGTTGCGAATTTTGCCATAGAGTTGAACACAGTTGATCCCGGCTAGCTTGCTGTCGTTGTTGCGGGCCTGGATCCAGTCCGAGGTGGTTCGCTGAGGGTCGCAATCCACCATGATCACCGATGCGCCACATTCCACAGTGAGAAAAACGGCAATGTTTTGTGCCAGGCAGCTCTTGCCGCTGCCCCCCTTTTCACCGCCAACGAGTATGATCATTGTCTTGCCCTCTGAAAGCTTGCTTCTTAAGTTATTTGCTCTTTCCCTGATGGCTTACAACTTTCCTTTGTTCGGGAGTGTTCCCAACTTGATGTTTACCGTGTCGTTGCTTTAAGGCTCTCCAAGGCTGTCGCTGACGGAGGTGAACAGTGAACGGTAAAACAAATGTAAAAGTTAAATTGTTTTTGGTCAACTTGATGATTTTTATTGATTTTTATTGATTTTGCCGCGTCATGTTTTTGGCGTTGCCCCTTGGGTTGTCGTAATAATGGCGGTGCTATCTATGAGTAAGGGAGCCGGAGAAATTATCAATAAAATTATATCGTTAAAGAAATGTTGCCGCGTCATTTATTTGTTAAAACTGAACTGTGCCCGGAACCGAACCACCAGAGTCTCTTTTATGACGTCGCCAATACTATATATAGGAATTAAAAGTTTTTTTTTAGATTTAAAAGATATAAATAAATGTGATCTTTGTCGATTGGGCTGTTAATCAAACGCTTGGGGTGTCTATGGGCCGAGCAGGGAGTAGTCTTTTATTACTTTATGCCGCTCGGTGAGCGTAGCAACTGTCATTTCTTTGCCACAGAACTCTGCCATGTTGGGATACTCCCCAGACTTTTATCTGGACGTTCCAACCATCTGCATTTATGCAAGGAGGCATTTATGGGCCAAGTACTCAACCAGACCAGTCGCTTTGAAGTTGCAGAGTGTTGTCTGGCAATCCATGAACTCTTGTTGCTTAGAGACAGGGCTGGCCTGCCTGTGCATGGCTTGGACGACAGTTGTTTGCCTGCCAAGCCGCTGCTGTCCTTATGTATCAGGGAAAGCTCCGGTGGGGAAAATTTGCAGGAGGGACAACTGGTGGCGCTGGCTTTGGTGCGAAGTGGCTCAGCAGCTGGATCCTGTCGGGAGCCGGGACACTATCTGCTACAGGATTTTCTGGTGTTGCCTGAGTTTCGCCATCTTGGACTCGACAGCTTTTTGTTGGAGACAGTCATTGAGCGATTATCGCTTCTGGGCTCGCCTAAATGGCAACTGATGCTGGAAGTGCTTCCGGGGGACGAAGTCCTGGCGCAGCGCCTGGGGTTCAAGCCAGGCGGCCACAGTGTGCCGGGAAATCTTTGGCTGAGAAGCGTAGGTTGAATTGAAAGCCTGCCTCTCTGTTTGGGACCAGGCTAACGCTGCGTTGGTTGAGTTATCAAGTCGGCAGTTATTTGTGCAGTGGGTCGCCTATACTTTGCTGAATTTCCCCCAGAAAAAGGTTGGCGATTTCTCTTGCTGCCCCCAGGCCCTGTTCAGCAGATATGCGCCTTGAGGCGCTCCTGATGTCAGCGGAATATCTATAAAGGTCTGATTTAGCCTCCATTTGCATCGGCTATCATTTTGCCCTCGGGAGGATAGCTGCGATAACCATTGGCTTTACGTTGACGGTTTTCAGCAGCCCCATACTTTCATAGAAGCGGATCTGCGAGGGTGCCAGGCCGGTTTTCTGAGCCAGTTCACCAATTTTCATCTTTGTTCGTTCAAACTTGATTAATACTGCTTTCCGGATGAGCAATGCAGATTGGCAGGCTTTCCACTCAAGTTTACTTTTCCGGAGTATACTGGCAACTTTAGCCTGAAACGGAGAGAAGATGCAGCCGGAACAGCAGTTGTTGGAAGCGATTAATCAGACCATGCCTTTTGGCAAGTACGCCGGACGCAAGTTATTGGAGCTTCCCGAGCCTTATCTGGTGTGGTTTCACTCCAAGGGGTTCCCTGAGGGCAAACTTGGGCAGCAATTGGCGCTTATCTATGAGGTGAAGCTCAATGGTCTTGAGTCTATGCTGCGGCCCTTGCTGCGTCCTTGAAGCTGTCAAAAGTGTGAACCCTATTAGCGATTTATGAAATAACACATGTTTTAATGGCGTAGTATTTCCAACGACAACAGGAAGCAACAGACAATGGCAAAATTGGCAAAGATCTTGGCGACCGCGGCTTTGGCTCTGGGTATATCTTCAGCCTGGGCACAAGGTGCGGTACATGAAGGCACAGTGGTCGACACCATGAACAGTGGCGGTTATACCTATGTGCAGATTAAAGAAGCCGATAAGACCTTTTGGGCGGCAGGCCCTCAGGTAGCTGTGGCCAAGGGTGATAAGGTGCAGGTTACCGAGCAGATGTGGATGAACAACTTCACCAGCAAGACCCTCAACCGGACTTTTGATAAGCTGATGTTTGTTGGTGAAATCGATAAGAAGTGATTTCATCCACTCTCTGTTAAAGTCGCGACTCTGTTCGCGGCTTTTTTTTATTTGCGCTTAAGGGCTTTGCCTGAGCACAAATGTCGGGCAAAATGCCTGCAATTCAACTGTGTTGGTACCAATTCTCATGTTGCGGGTAGAGGTTTACTCTCATTCTCGTCACAGGCACTTGGGGGAGCAGATAGCCAATCTGTACCACAGTGCCGTTACTGCCATAGATGATGCCCGCTATAGTGCGGCTCAGCGTCTGGCTTGGTCGGCGGCGCCGCGCTCAGGGCGATACTGGCAGCTAAGGCTCAAACGGGCTCAGGCCTGGGTGATGCTCAAGGGCTGTGAGCAAAGTCCTCTATGTGTGGGCTTTGTGTTGCTGGAGACCACCTTCCGTGAGCGAGGTTACATAGCCTGCCTTTATGTGGCACCCGATAGCCAGCGTCAGGGTGTTGCATCATCCTTGATTGAAGCCGCCAAGAAGTGGGCACTTACCCAAGGCTATCATCACCTGACAACAGATGCTTCGGCGCTGTCCAAACCTGTGTTTGAACGCGCCGGGTTTCGTTTGCGTCACAAGAGCTACCAGGAAAAATCCGGTCAAATGTTCGGCAGCTACTTTATGAAGCTGATACTGCCGCCTTTGGAGCACGAAAGCTAAGCCGCCTATGATTTCACCAACGCCCATTCAAGCCGAGCACGGCTTTATTGTTCGCCAAGGTCGCCCCGAGGACAGCGCGGCCATCGCCGAGCTGTTTCATCTGGTGGTAAACGCCAGTACTGAGCATTACAGCCAGGCGCAATGCCAAGCTTGGTCGCCTGCACAGCGCAGCGAAGATGAGTGGCGGAATCGTTTGCATGGGACGGCGCTCTGGGTTGCCGACGATGGTCGCAATTTGCTCGGATTTATTAACCTAAAGCCTTTGAATGTGCCGGGTGAAGCCGAGATAGACTGCCTTTTTACTCACCCCAAGGCCCAGCGCCGGGGGATTGCCGCCGAGCTCTACCGGAAGTTATTGAGATACGCCGTCGATTCCGGGGTGCAGTGTTTGAGGGTAGAGGCTTCTTTCTATGCCAAAGCGTTTTTCGGCAAGCAGGGCTTTACAACCTTGAAGCGCAATCAGCATCAACGTCACGGGGAAGTGCTGACCAATTTCAGTATGCAGCTGCCGTTATAACCCAAGCCGCCCTGGAAAATCACCCAAGTGAAGTACCAAGGCGGCCTATGGACAAACGCCAAGAAATGCTGCTTGTTATGGCAAATCAAACACCAGGGCTACGGCACGCTTGTTGCTGGCCTTAATGGCAAACTCCTCAAGTTCGTTGATGTGAATGCCATCGCCACTTTGCAGGGTTTCACCCGCCAATTGCAGCTCACCTTCCACCACTTGAGCATAAAAGTTACGTCCCTTTGCCAGCTTGAAGCTTGTCTGCTCGGCAGCGGTCAGCTCCAGGCGGTAGACGCTGGCGTCCTGTTTGATGGACAGGGTGCCATCGCGGCCATCGGGAGTGACGACCGGGGTCAGGGCCGAACTCTGGGCAAAGGCTTTTTGCTGATAACCCGGGGTGCCACCCTGGCTGCTCGGTTGGATCCAGATCTGCAAGAAATGCAGTGGTTCAGTTGCCGAGGCATTGTACTCACTGTGATAGATCCCCGTGCCGGCAGACATAAGTTGGAACTCACCGGCCGGCAGGGTTTTCACGTGACCAAAGCTGTCTTTATGGGCTATGGTGCCGGAAATCACATAGCTGATGATCTCCATGTCCTTGTGACCGTGGGTATCAAAGCCGGCGCTTGGCGCGACTCTGTCATCATTGATGACCCTTAGGGCAGAGACCCCCATAAATCTTGGATCGTAATAGTTGCCGAATGAAAAACTGTGTTGGCTCTTGAGCCAGCCGAAGTCGGCCCGGCCGCGTTCATCGGCATGACGTACATAAATCATAATTCAGTTCTCCAGCAGTGAATGGCTTAAAGCAAGATGTGTGCTTGGCAAGAAGGGTTCCTTAATGGGTCTTGCGGGCAATCATGCTGTCGATGGACAGTTTACCGGCGCCGGAAATCGCCAGGGATACAGTGGCGGCCAGCAATGCCAGACCAAACTCGTAACCGTTGTTGGACATAAACAAACCGTTGTCCAGGTGCACTGTGACTATCGCCATCAACATGGTGAAGGCCAACACCGCGGAAGTGGGGCGAATCAACAGACCTATGATAAGCAGCAGACCACCGAAAAATTCACTGGAGCCGGCCATCAGCGCCATCAAATATCCGGGAGTCAGGCCGATAGAGGCCATCCATTGTCCTGTGCCCTCCAGGCCGTAACCGCCGAACCAGCCAAAGAGCTTCTGGGCGCCGTGAGCCATAAAAGTGATACCTATAGGCAGGCGCAGCGCCAGAGGAGCGAAACCGGCATCGGTGCGGAGCAGTTTAATAATCAGGTCTTTCATAATGGTGTCCTCAATGAATTTGAATAGGGTGGATAGGCTTTCCTGTCCAGTTGCTGTGCAGTTTATCCTTGACCTTTGTGGTTGAAAATCGGAACATTTTGATATTGAATTTCAAAAAAATTGAACATAGGTTTTATCATGCACTCTGTCATTAGCCTGGATGCGCTTAAAGTATTGGATGCTATAGATAAAAAAGGTAGTTTTTCGGCAGCGGCCGAGGCGCTTTTCAAGGTGCCATCTGCCTTGACCTATCAGGTTCAAAAGCTGGAGAGCGAGCTGGGAAGCAGATTATTTGAACGTAAGGGCACTCGGGCTCAACTTACCGAAGTGGGGCGTTTGGTGTTGACCCAGGGGCGGGAGATCCTGGCGGCCACCGCCCGGCTTGAGGATGCCGTGAGGCAATTGGAAACCGGCTGGGAGGCGCAACTGACCCTGGCGCTGGATACCGTCTTGCCACAGGCGCCGCTGCTTTCATTAATTAAGGAATTCACCGAGCTGGGAAAACAGCTCACCGTCAGCGTGACCCATGAGGCCCTTGGCGGCGGCTGGGATGCGCTTTATTCCAACCGCGCCGATATCGCCATCGGCGTCACGGGTGAATTGCCAAGAGGTCAGTACGAACTGCAAAAGCTCGGCGAGCTGGAGTTTGTGTTTGTTGTGGCGCCTGAGCATCCCTTGGCACAATTTGACACTGAGATAGCCTCTGAAGCCTTGTTGCAATTTCCATCCATCATAGTGGCCGATACCTCGCGCTCCTTGAGTCAGCGCTCCAGCGGGGTGTTTGACAGTCGCCAGCTTATCCGGGTGTCGTCGATGGAAGCCAAGATCACCGCACAGAAGATGGGAATAGGGGTGGGCTTTTTGCCGCTGCATTTGATCCGGGAGGCCTTGGCCAAAGGTGAGTTGGTGCAGCGCGAAGTGGCCTTGCCCAGGCCTTCACTGCCCATCTATATGGCCTGGCGAAAAGGGGAGATGGGAAAGGCGCTTGGCTGGTTTACCGAGCGCCTGCAAGGCAGTGACTTTGGTTTATAGAGCAGTTTATAAAAGCGGTTTATAAAATGGCTTATAACCTGGATTTAGGATCATAGCTTATGATCTTGAATGGTTGCTTTGTCAGTGTAAGGGCAAGGGACAAGCGTTCTGAATGTGCCGGCTTATTCGCCGGCCGCTTCGGCCCTATGGCTGGTATAGTGCACATGGGGCAATAGCAATTCATCCAGTTTGGGGGCCTTTTTCAGGAAGTTGATGAAGGCGCCTGGCAATGTCAGCGACGGCATCGACTCCTGCCAGCGGGCTTGCAGCAGAGGCTCATAGCCCTCTTTCCCGGCCGTAGTGTAGCAGGTGGATACCCCAACATAGTGCTGCTCTGGCGCCAGCGCTTGCCACAGGCCATTGGCCCGCAACAGCTCCAGCCGTAATAGTCTTTCTCCCTGCTCTTTGCGGCCATCATAGAAATATCTCAGCCCATAGGTATAGGGGAAACTGCCGGCGCCGGTGCCACGCACGCCGTTGTCGGTCGCGGCGTTAATGGCCGACTCCAGCGCCTGGTAGAGGTGTTCCCCGGCGATTTCATATTTAACCAGTGGCAATTCAAACGGCAACAGACGTCCGAGCACATCGGCTTTGGTCAGTTGTCCCTGGGGCACGGATTGACGCACGCCACCGGCGTTATGCAGCGCAAAGTCCACTCTTTGGTCTTTGGCTCTGGACTCGAGAAACATACTCCGGCTGACCCAGGGCGCAATTTCACTGCCGTGGGGCAGGGTGCGGCTTGGCAGGCGGGTATGCACCAGGGCCTTGGGTACCAGAGCCAGCACCTGATTTTCCATGCTGCTGATCGCCGGGCGGAACTCGGTGGCTATCACTTGCTCCATGGCTTCATCGGTATCATCCCAGTGGATCCCTGGGTGTTGTTCCAATATCGCCTTGGCGGCTTGATAGTCGGCTTCGGTGGCAGCCTGTGGGCCGCTCAGCAGAAACTGACGGTCCAGCATAAAGAGGTTACTGCCTTCGAGCCGGGTCACCCGGCCTGCATCATCGAAATGAATGTCGGCGAGCCCCAGGGTTTCGGCATGTTTGCCGGCATGGAGGATAGGCACGCCGTTGACGCTTTCACCATAGGGCAGGCATGGCAGGCCAAAACCGCGGAAATCACCCATCAGGGTATGGGTGTGGCCGCCGACTATCAGGCTGATCCCGGGGATGGTTTCGGCCAGTAACCTGTCTTGCTCCAACCCTAAGTGACTCAGCACTATGATATGCACTATGCCCTTGGCCCTGAGGGCTTCAACAGTCTTCCTGGTAGTGGCAAAGGCATCGGCAAACTCGGTATCGGGATCCGGCCTGGCGATGGCTTTCATTTGATCCAGAGTAATACCGACTATGGCCAGTTGCTTGTCGTGGAAAGGCTTTATCAGGCTGCGGCCGATACCCGAGGCGGTATCCAGATCATAGAGGTTGTCCAGCCCTCGAAGACGCCCGGGCTTATCTTCAGCTTCGCCGCTGAGATCCATATTGGCCGCCAGCACAGGGAAGCCAACCTCTTTGATAAAACCGGCCAGCAGAGCGTTGCCATCGTCAATATCATGGTTGCCTATGACCATGGCATCGGGTGCCAACATCTTCAGCAGTTTGGCGTTGGCCCGGCCTTTGAACTGGCTGTAATACAAGGTGCCCTGGAAACAATCGCCGCCGTGGAGCAGGATAAAAGGCTGGTTTTGTGCTTGGGCAGCGTCTCTTGCGGCCTTGACCTGAGCCGAGATCCGCGCGTAGCCACCACTGTGGCTGTGAAGATCAAACTCGCGTCCCTGAGAGTCAATCTTGAACTGAACCCGGCTGGGATCCAAGTGTGAGTGGGTATCGTTGAGATGGGCAAGTCTTAAAACATAATCTGTGTGCATATCATCCTCATTCTGCGAGCGGGGATTGTACACCTCCAGAGGCGGATGAAAAAGGGGAAGCCTAAGCTCCCCCTAAATGATGACTGTACTGATGGCTGGGTTGTTAGCCTGTCACACTATCTCCCACTAGGATGACACTTATATTAAAGCGCTGAATTAATAATCTGAAATCAGAGCCCTTGGGATTCGCTGACCGGCTCTCTGTCATCCGAGAGGCGGATCCCCTTGTCTTTCATGCGGCGTTTCCAAAGTCGCCTTGCCAGTTGCTGCATGTCGGTGGCAGGGTCATTGATATCGACAATCTCCAGCCCCAGCAAGGATTCGATGATGTCCTCCAGTGTCACCAGGCCCTGACCGCTGCCGTATTCGTCCACCACCATGGCTATCTGAGCGTTGCGTTTGATCATCAGCTCAAACAGCGGCAGGATGCGGGCGGTTTCCGGCACTATCACCAAATTGCGCTTGAGGTTCCCAAGGGGTGCATCGGGATTATCCCGCTCACTCAGCAGCACATCGGTACGGTTCACATAGCCTATGATGTCGTCGTGATCCTTGTCGAAAATAGGCACCCGGGTGAAAGGCTTATTGATATGCTGGCTGACAAATTCATGTTGAGTCAGTGCGGCCGGCAGAGTGAACATCACGGTTCTTGGAGTCATGATGGCGGTAACCGGCATCTCCTTGACGCTCAACATCTGAGTCAGAATTTTGCTTTCCTGCTCATCCAGTTCACCGGATTCATGACCTATCTTGGCCATGGCGCTCATTTCCTGACGGATATATTGGCCAGAGTCACCTTTGCCGAGCAAACGGGTAACCTTATTGGACATCCAGATAAGCGGTAGGGTGATGCGTTCCATCCACACCAGCGCCACAGACACACTGGGGGCCATGGCTCGCCAGTAGTTGGCACCTATGGTTTTGGGGATAATTTCGGAAAAGAACAGAATGAGGAAGGTCAGTACCCCGGAGAATACCCCCAACATCTCATCGCCAAACACTTTGGCAGCTTGAGCACCAGCCACGGCCGCACCTACGGTATGGGCTATGGTGTTGAGTGTCAAAATAGCGACCAGGGGAGATTCGACATTGTCTTTCTGTTTTTGAAGACGTTCGGCAGCATCCGGGTTGGACTGGCGCAGCGACGCAATATAGCTGGGAGTCACCGAAAGCAGCACGGCTTCAAACACACTACAGAGAAAAGAGACGCCGATGGCGACCAATACAATAACGATAAGCGTTAGCATAAGGGGGGAATTATCACTCCGATGCAAAGGCCAACATTAGCCCGGCGCTATTCTATCATAGAGCTTGTGAGCTGAAGCTTAATTTTATGCATGGTAGAGGTAAAGTCGGGTATAAGGGGAACCGCTGAATTACTGGCTATAGTGGCGGCCTATCTGTATAATTCGCCGCCCTGCTGCAGGTTTTGGTGTTGAGGAAAGTCAAATGAGTGAAAAAAAGATCAATCTTTTGGATCTTGATCGTAAGGCAATGCGTGAGCTTTTCGTCGAGTTGGGCGATAAGCCGTTTCGTGCCGAACAGCTGATGAAGTGGTTGTATCACTTCGGGATCAGTGACTTTGACCAGATGACCAACATCAACAAGCACCTGCGGGCCAAGTTGAAAGAGCGCTGTGAAGTGGTGGCGCCGGAGATCTCCAGCTATCAGAAGTCGGCCGATGGCACCATCAAGTTTGCCATTAATGTTGGCGAAGGTCAGGAAGTGGAAACCGTCTATATTCCGGAAGACGATAGGGCGACTCTGTGTATCTCATCTCAGGTGGGATGTGCGCTGGAGTGTACTTTCTGTTCCACGGCGCAACAGGGCTTTAACCGTAACCTGACAGTGTCTGAAATTGTCGGCCAAATCTGGCGGGTATCCCATTTCCTCGGCTTCCAGAAGGAAACCGGTGAGCGCCCGGTCACCAATGTGGTGATGATGGGCATGGGTGAGCCCTTGCTGAACCTGGCCAACGTGATCCCGGCGATGGATATTATGCTGGATGACTTTGGTTTTGCCCTGTCTAAACGGCGGGTAACGGTTTCCACATCCGGTGTAGTACCGGCGCTGGATAAGCTGGGCGACGCCCTCGATGTGGCGCTGGCGGTCAGTATTCATGCCCCCAATGACGAGCTGCGTAACGAGCTGGTGCCTATCAACAAGAAGTATCCGCTTAACGAATTTTTGGCCGCTATTCGCCGTTATATCGCAAAGTCCAACGCCAACCGCGGTCGGGTCACACTGGAATATGTGATGCTGGATCATATCAACGACAGCACAGAGCAAGCCCATGAGTTGGCCAAACTGATGAAGGATACCCCTTGCAAGGTCAACCTCATCCCATTCAATCCTTATCCGGGTTCTCCTTACGGGCGTTCTTCCAACTCCCGTATCGACAGGTTTGCCAAAGTGCTGATGGAATACGGTCTGACAGTAATAGTGCGTAAGACCCGCGGCGATGATATCGATGCTGCCTGTGGCCAGTTGGCCGGTGATATACGTGACAGAACCAAGCGTCTGGCGAAAAAACGCATGCAAGCCAATCAAATTTCGGTCACAATGGATTAACTCTTTGTTTGTCCAGATTTATAGGTTTGCCAATGAAGCACGGATTGCCAGGTTTAACGCTTGCGTTACTGCTAGGGGCCATGTTGCCCGGATGTGTGACCGAGCGAACTTATGCCGGCACGGACATTCCGGTCTCGCAACGCCAGTTTGATAAAATTGCCGCCGCCAAGGAACGGACGCAGTTAGGTCTGACCTATCTGCAAAAGGGTAACTCCCAACAAGCCAAATATAATCTAGACAGAGCCATGGAATACGCCCCTCACCTTGAGGATGTGCATATTGCCATGGCTTATTATTATCAAACCGTGGGTGAAGTGGTGAAGGCTGAGCAAGCTTATGAAGCCGCCATAGACACCCGCAATGCCAGCGGCGACTCGATGAATAACTTTGGGGTATTTCTCTGTCAGCAGCAGAAATATGCCAAGGCAGAGAAGATGTTCCTGAAGGCAATCGACAACCCCAGATATACCCGCACTGCCTCCAGCTATGAAAATCTGGGTATTTGCAGTCGGGATGCCGGGGAAAGAGAAAAAGCGCGACACTATTTTGAGATGGCGCTAAAGTATGAGCCCAGAAGACAGGTCTCATTACTGGAACTGACAGAATTGGAGCTTGACGCCCAAAACTACGCCGCGGCCAGAATGCAATTGGAACGCCTCCACCGAGTCGTTCCTGAAACCGCGGAAAGCTTGGCGTTGGGCATTCGCATTGAGCAAGGGTTAAATGATGACGCGGCCGCCAAGCGATATGGAATATTGTTGCAGGCCAAATTTCCGGCGTCTCCCCAGGCTAAACAATACCGGGCAAGTATGCACTGATGACAGAGTTGAATAACCAAGTCAACAAGGATGAAGACGAGAGCCAAAAGGTTCCCGGGCAAGAGGATACGCTCGGGTCATTACTGAAAAGCGCACGCGAACAAAAAGGTATCACTATAGAAGATGCGGCTACCAGGCTGCACTTGCGCCCCTGCATAGTGGCCGATATTGAAGCAGACTGTTTCAGCAATATCGATTCCTCCACCTATGTTCGTGGCTACGTGAAGAATTACGCCCGCATATTAGGCGTGGATAAAGAAACTATCAACGCTTGTCTGGCGCGGCAGGTCCCCAAGGTGACCGAGCCGGCAATGCAGAGCTTTTCGCGCAAGACCAGTCGTCAGGCTACCGACAGCCGCTTGATGCTGGTGACTTACCTTATCGGTTTTCTGTTGCTGGCCCTGCTGGTGGTGTGGTGGCTGCAAAAACCTTCTGTGGTTTCCGATGTCGATTTCTCCAAACCGACGGCAGAAGAGGTACAGCAGGCCAGAGAGTTTGAATCGCGTCAGGCACAAATGGAAGAAACCGAACTTCCGTCAGAAACTTCAACCGAAACACCAGCCGCTGAAGTAGATAAGAGTCTTGTTGAGGATAACAATACTGATGAAGCCAGCTCTGGTGTTGTTAACGAAGATGTTGATATGACCGAGCAACCGTTGCCAACAGAGGCAACGCAGGCTTCTGTCGGTATCGAGCTTGACGGTGACTGCTGGATTAAACTTACAGATGCTAACGGCAAGACCTTGATTGATGGCCTGAGATCGTCAGGGCAAAGCATTAATGTACAGGGCAAGGCGCCTTTTAAACTGGTCTTGGGCGCACCGCAGACAGTAAGTCTGACATTTAACGGCCAGGCCGTGAGCCTTGCCGATTTCCCCAGTGGCCGGGTAGCCAGACTGACCCTGCCACAGGCATAATAGCATCAAGCAGGATAATTGAAGTGGCGCATCCATGGCGCCGAGTCAACAGAGCAGAATACGATGTACAGTGAAAATCCCATAAAACGCCGTCCTTCCACCCGTATTTATGTCGGCAATGTACCCATAGGTGATGGCGCTCCTATCGCCGTGCAGTCGATGACCAATACCCGCACCACAGATATAGAAGCCACAGTAGCGCAAATTCGGGCGCTGGAAACCGTGGGCGCCGATATCGTACGGGTGTCTGTGCCTACCATGGATGCTGCCGAGGCGTTCAAGCTTATCAAGCAGCAGATCAAGGTGCCGCTGGTGGCCGATATCCATTTCGACTACCGCATTGCCCTTAAAGTAGCGGAATACGGCGCCGACTGTCTGCGTATTAACCCAGGCAACATAGGCAATGAAGAGCGTATCCGCGCCGTGGTTGAGTCTGCCAGAGACAAGAATATCCCAATCCGTATCGGGGTAAACGGCGGCAGTCTTGAAAAAGACTTGATGGACAAATACAAAGAGCCCACCCCGGAAGCCTTGCTGGAATCGGCAATGCGCCATGTGGATATTCTCGACAGGCTCAACTTCGACCAGTTCAAGGTCTCGGTGAAGGCATCGGACGTGTTCCTGGCAGTGGAGTCCTACCGTTTACTGGCGAAACAGATTAAACAGCCGCTGCACCTTGGGATCACCGAAGCCGGTGGTGCCCGTGCCGGCGCCGTTAAATCGGCGGTGGGCCTGGGTATGCTGCTGGCCGAAGGCATAGGCGATACCTTGAGAGTATCGCTGGCAGCCGATCCTGTAGAGGAGATCAAAGTCGGTTTCGATATCCTCAAGTCGCTGCGTATTCGCTCCCGCGGAATTAACTTTATCGCCTGTCCATCTTGTTCAAGACAAGAGTTTGACGTGATAGGCACGGTCAATGCACTGGAGCAACGCCTGGAAGATGTGACCACAGCCATGGATGTCTCCATCATAGGTTGTGTGGTCAACGGCCCCGGTGAAGCCCTGGTGTCTCATATTGGCCTTACCGGTGGTAACCGCAAGAGTGGTTATTATGACGAAGGCGAGCGTCAGAAAGAGCGCTTCGACAACGACAATCTGGTCGATGCCCTCGAAGCCAAAATTCGCGCCAAGGCGCAAATGATGGAAAACCGTATTTCAGTCAAAGAAGCCGAATGATCCTGATGACACGAATGTGAACTGGCCAGCGCTGGCCAGTTTTACGTTTGCCGGTGAAGCGCCTATAATGGCTGGCATTTTTGAATTTTTAGCCCCAGAGCAAAACGAGTCGAGATAGTGGCAAAACAGATCCAAGCGATTCGCGGAATGAATGACATTCTGCCAACCCAAAGCCCCGTATGGCAAAAAGTTGAGGCGGTACTGCGCGCCTCGGTTGCCTCTTTCGGTTACAGTGAAATCCGCACACCTATCGTTGAGAACACAGACCTGTTCAAGCGTTCGATAGGGGAAGTGACAGATATTGTCGAGAAGGAGATGTATACCTTCGCCGATCGCAACGGTGATAGCCTCACCTTGCGTCCGGAAGGCACCGCCTCGACAGTTCGTGCCGGTAACGAACATGGCCTGTTGTACAACCAGGAGCAGCGTCTGTGGTATATGGGCCCCATGTTCCGCCACGAGCGGCCACAGAAAGGGCGCTATCGTCAGTTCCATCAGTTTGGAGTTGAAGTTTATGGCATCAAGAGCGCCGATATTGACGCCGAAGTGCTGATGTTGTCTGCCTCTTTGTGGCAGAAGCTTGGATTGACCGAACACGTTTCGCTCGAGCTGAACACTCTGGGTGACAGCGACGAGCGCGCCGCCTATCGTGAGGCGCTGGTGGTCTTCCTCGAACAGCATAAAGACAAGCTGGACGAAGATAGCCAGCGGCGCATGTACAGTAACCCACTGCGAGTGCTGGACTCGAAAGATCAGCAGGTTCAGGCTTTGCTGGCCGATGCCCCGGCGCTGATGGATTATCTGGGTGAAGACTCAAAGGCACATTTTGCCCGCTTGTGTGAACTCCTGGAGGCCGTTGGCATCCAATACGGGGTTAACCCACGCCTGGTACGCGGATTGGATTATTACAACCGCACAGTATTTGAGTGGGTCACCGACAGCCTGGGCGCTCAGGGCACAGTACTGGCCGGTGGTCGTTACGATGGTCTGGTGAGCCAGCTTGGCGGTAAAGAAACGCCGGCAGTGGGCTTTGCCATGGGACTGGAGCGGATTGTTCTGCTGCTGGAAACTCTGGAGCTGAACGCTGATGTTGCTGCCGAAGTGGATGTCTACGTGACCGCCATGGGCGATGACTGCGTAATCGAGGCGATGAAAATTGCCCAGGAACTGCGCGAGAAGCTGCCCAAACTCAAGGTGATGAGTCACTGCGGTGGTGGCAACTTCAAGAAACAGATGAAAAGAGCTGATAAGAGCGGCGCGGGTTTTGCGCTGATTATCGGTGAGACCGAACTGGCCAATAATAAGGTGGCGGTGAAACCGCTGCGGGGTGATGGGGCTCAGCAGGATGTTGAACGCCAGGCCCTGGCCGACTATTTGGCAGAACTGATTAAATAATTTAGAGGGGAAGTGCGGGTGGAAATCTACAGCACAGAAGAACAACAAGTTGAGGCGATCAAGCAGTTCTGGAAAGACTATGGTGTTTCGATAGTCGCAGGTGCCGTAATTGGCCTGGGTGGCCTCTATGGCTGGAACTATTATTCCGATGTCAAAGTGGAACGTGCCGAAGCCGCCTCTCAGGCTTTTAACCAGGCCTTGATGCAAGGCGGTGATGAAGCCACAGTGATGGCTGCCGCTGCCGAATTTGACAAGCAGCACGCTCAGGCCGGTTATTCGGCGTTGATGCAATTGATTGTTGCCAAGAGCGCGGTAGAGGCCGGCGATCTGCCAAAAGCTGAAGCTGCCCTCAAAACCGTGATTGCCGCCAAGCCGGGTGATGCCCTGACAGCGGTTGCCACGCTGCGTTTGGCACGAGTTCAGGCTGAACAGGGCCAGGTTGCTACCGCTTTGACCACGCTGGAGCAGGTCAAAGATAGTGCCTTTGCTACCCAAAGAGATGAATTCAAAGGTGATCTGCTACTGCGTCAAGGGGAAACCGATAAGGCGAGACTCGCTTACCAGGAAGCCGTTAAAAATGGCGGCGTGACAACCAGTCCGGCGCTGCAGATGAAACTCGATAACCTGAATCAGGCATAAGGAAGGCCAATGAAGTCGTGGTGTAAAACTCTTTTGGCCTGTGGCATGGCCATAGGCGCACTGACAGGTTGCGCTTCCAGCGATGTGGAAGAAGAACCTGTAAGCCCGCTGCTGGAGCTCAACGCCAGCGTATTCCCAGAGGTCAGTTGGAGTGCTTCGGTTGGCAGTGGCGTTGGTGATTATTACTCCCGTCTGCGTCCCGCAGTGCGCTACGGCAAAATCTTTGTTGCCGATCGTTACGGTGAAGTAACTGCCTTTGACGAGACCAGCGGCGAGAAGGTCTGGAGCACAGACTTCAGTGAGGCATTCCGTGATGGTGCCCTGAAAAAGAATAAGGGTGCCCGCTTGGCATCCGGCGTAACAGCGGCCCGTAACAAGGTGTTTGTCGGCGGAGAGAGTGGCCTGTTGGCGGCGCTTGATGCCGAAACTGGTGAAGTGCTTTGGCACGCCGTAGCTGAAGGCGAGCTGTTGTCCTTGCCCGCAGTGGCCGAAGACATGGTGGTGGTTAACAGTAGCTCAGGCTCGCTGGATGCCTTTAATGTCGACACAGGTGAAAAACTTTGGAGCTATGAAGCTTCCTTGCCAAACTTGACTCTGCGCGGCAGCAGTTCTCCGGCGTATGCCCAGGGTGGTTTCTTTGTTGGTACGGCCGATGGCAAGGTCGCAGTTATTATCAAGAACAACGGCCAACCCGCTTGGGAGCAACCAATTTACACCCCCAAAGGCGGCAACGAGTTCAGCCGTATGGCCGATGTCGATATGACGCCGCTGTTGCTGGGTGACAACCTGTACGCCGTTAGCTACAACGGTAATTTGGTCAGCATGGAAATGCGCAGCGGCCGTATTGTCTGGTCGCGCAAGTACTCCAGTTTCCACGAGCTGGACACTGCGGGCTTGAGTCTGTATTTGGTGGACGATCACAGCCGTGTATACTCAGTGGACAGACGTAACGGTCTGGAGCTTTGGAGTAACTCGGATCTGACCAACCGGGATCTGACCGCTCCGGCAGTATTCCAGGACTATGTGGTTGTGGGTGACTTTGAAGGTTATCTGCACTTTATCGATCGCAGCAACGGCCAAATTGTGGGCCGGGTGCAGATCGACAGCTCGGGCTTGTTCAGTCAACCTCTGGTGGTTGACGACAAAATCTATCTGCAAACCCGGGATGGCAAAATTGCCACAGTAACTCTGCCCTGATCCCAGGCTTTGATACTGCCAAGCCCCTGGGAGTGTGTTCCGGGGGCTTTTTATTGAGAAGTTTTAAAGAGGCAAAAAGATGATTCCTGTAGTGGCCCTGGTAGGGCGACCCAATGTCGGTAAGTCGACCCTGTTCAATCGTCTGACCCGCACCCGTGATGCACTGGTGGCGGATTATCCAGGCTTGACGCGGGATCGTAAATACGGTCGTGCCTATCTGTCAGGTTACGAATTCATCCTGGTGGATACCGGCGGTATTGACGGCACCGAAGAAGGCATAGAAACCAAGATGGCCGAGCAATCGCTGGCGGCTATCGAAGAGGCTGATGTAGTGCTGTTTTTGACCGATGCCCGCGCCGGTTTGACCGCGGCCGATCAGGCCATAGCCCAACATCTTCGCAGTCGGCAAAAGACCACCTTCGTGGTGGCCAACAAGATTGACGGTATCGATGCCGATTCCGCCTGCGCCGAATTCTGGGCCCTGGGCCTGGGTGAGGTGTATCAGATGGCGGCGGCTCACGGCCGCGGCGTTACCAATATGATTGAGTATGCGCTGGCTCCTTTTGCCGAGGCGATGGGGATTAATCCTGATGCGCCCGAGGAAGAGAAGGTTGACGAGCGTCAATACACAGAAGAGGAAGCCGAAGCCGAACAGGCCAGACTGCAGGACTTGCCTATCAAGCTGGCAATTATCGGCAAGCCCAATGTGGGCAAGTCGACCCTGACCAACCGCATCCTCGGTGAAGAGCGGGTAGTGGTTTATGATGAGCCGGGCACCACCCGCGACTCCGTCTATATTCCAATGCAGCGTGAAGGCCGCGAGTACGTCATCATAGACACTGCCGGGGTGCGTCGCCGCGCCAAGGTGCATGAAGTCGTTGAAAAGTTCTCAGTGATTAAAACCCTGAAAGCGGTTGAAGACGCCAACGTGGTGCTCTTGGTTATTGATGCCCGTGAAGGCATCGCCGAGCAGGACCTTGGTTTGCTGGGCTTTGCCCTCAACGCCGGCAGGGCGCTGGTGATTGCAGTCAACAAGTGGGACGGCATAGACAACGACGTCAAGGAAAGGGTCAAGAGTGAGCTGGACCGTCGTCTGGGCTTTATCGACTTTGCCCGCATCCACTTTATCTCGGCGCTGCATGGCACAGGCGTGGGTCATCTGTATGAGTCCATCGAAGAAGCTTACGACAGTGCTACCAGACGGGTATCCACTTCGCTGCTGACCAAGATCATGCAGATGGCGCAGGACGACCATCAGCCGCCTCTGGTCAATGGTCGCCGGGTCAAACTCAAGTATGCCCATGCTGGTGGTTACAACCCGCCAATCGTGGTAGTACACGGCAACCAGGTATCCAAGCTGCCGGACTCCTATAAGCGCTATATGATGAACTACTACCGCCGCTCGCTGAAGGTTGTGGGTACGCCCATCCAGCTGCGCTTCCAGGAAGGGGCCAACCCCTTTGAAGGCAAGGGGGAGAAACTGACCCTGAGCCAGGAAAGACGCCGCAAGCGGATGATGGCGCACATCAAGAACAAGAAAGCCTGATAGGGTTTTCGCAAAACAAAGCCGGGTTTAACCCGGCTTTGTTGTTTCTGATGACCAATATTGCACTTTAATTCAGTGAGTTGTGTTTAATAAAGGGCCTGTGAACTGGAATAACATTTGCTAACGATTCACGGGTATTTTTAACTTGGGCTCCTTCTCCAGCGAAGAGCCTTTATCTGATTGATGCTATTCCTCAATAATGGCTTCTATTCTTGAAAGCAGCGCGCCCTGTTTCAATTGGGTGCGCATCTGCTCGCCGACCACGGCGTCCTCGCTGTTTTCCAGGACTTTACCGGCTTCGTTCTTGCTTATGCTGTAACCTCTGGACAGGGTCGACAGCGGGCTGACACTTTCCAGCGAATGGGCGCTGGCACCCAGGCGCGCCTTGGCCTCTTTCAGTTTATCGGCCATGGCGTCCTGCAACTGTTGACCGAGATAATTCAATCTGCTGCCTTCCAGGCTCAGTTTGTGGGTCGGGCTCTGGGCTTCGAGGCGGCTCTTGAGCTGCAGCTGTCTGTGTTCCAGCCGGTGCAGGCGATTGTTGATGGCGGCCGTCATTCTCAGTTGCTGCTCATCAAACTGCTGTACCAGCTGTTCCAGCCGCCGCTTGGGATCCTGGCGCTGCAACTTGTGATCCAGCAGCGACAGCTGTTGGCGCTTGGCCAAGTGCCAGTGTTGCCAGCCCTGGCGCAGCCTGGCCATGGTAGTGGTCAGCTTTTGCCGTTTATTATCGACATCCTGGGATACCAGTTCGGCGGCGGCCGATGGGGTAGGGGCACGCAGATCGGCGACATAATCACTGATACAGGTATCTACCTCATGACCCACAGCTGAAATTACCGGCAGGGCACTGTTGTAGATGGCGTGGGCCAGATTTTCATCGTTGAAACACCACATATCTTCCAGGCTGCCACCGCCGCGGGTCAGCAGTAACAGATCCACCTCCAGCCTCTGGTTGGCCAAGGTGAGCGCCTCAATAAGCTGGTTGGCGGCGGTACTGCCCTGAACCTGGGAAGGATAGATCACCACTTCGATGGAAGGATCGCGGCGTTTCAGCACATGCAGTACATCGCGAATGGCGGCGCCTGTGGGGGAGGTGATCACCCCGATGCGCTGGATGTTGGCCGGTAGTGGCCGCTTGGTATCGGCGGCAAACAGGCCTTCGGCCGCGAGTTTCAGCTTCAGCGCTTCATACTGCTGCGCCAGTAAGCCATCACCGGCAGGCAGCATGGTTTCGATAAGCAGTTGATAATCGCCCCTAGGCTCATACACACTCAGGGCTGCACGCACCAGCACTTGCTGGCCGTTGACCGGGCGGAAGGTCACGTTCTGATTGCGACCACGGAACATGGCGCAGCGAATTTGCGAATGATTGTCCTTGAGAGTCAGATACCAATGGCCCGAGCTTGGGCTGGCAAAGTTGGAAATTTCACCATTGAGCCAAATTCTGCCGAGGTTTCCCTCCAACAAGGCACGTACTTCGGCATTGAGGCGGGAGACGGTATATACCTGTTTTTTGAGCTCTGGCATGGAATTTGCGTTCAAATTGGAATTTTTCTCTATTTTCCCATTTACCACCCCGGGGTTGCAAGGTATAATGCCGCCGCAATATTTCACCTTCAATCTAACCCCCGGGGAGATGTTGCAATGCTACGATTAATTAAAGAAGCGCTTACCTTTGACGATGTGCTGCTGGTTCCGGCCCACTCGACCGTTCTCCCTAATACCGCCAATCTCAAGACCCGTCTGACCGACAAAATCGAACTGAATATCCCCCTGGTGTCCGCTGCAATGGACACAGTGACCGAAGCCCGTTTGGCAATCGCCATGGCGCAGGAAGGTGGCTTGGGCTTTATTCATAAGAATATGAGTATTGAACAGCAGGCCGAAGAAGTTCGTAAAGTGAAGATCTATGAAGCAGGTGTGGTTCAACAGCCTGTGACAGTAACACCTTCCACGACACTGGCCGAGCTTAAGGTATTAACCGAAAAGAACGGATTTGCCGGCTATCCGGTAATCAATGACGCCAACGAATTGGTGGGAATTATCACCGGCCGTGACGTGCGCTTCGTGACCGATACCAACCGCCTGGTTTCTGAAATCATGACCCCGAAAGAGCGTCTGGTGACTGTACCTGAAGGCACCAAGTTGGATGAAGTACAAAAGCTGATGCACTCCAACCGCATTGAAAAAGTGCTGGTTGTGAATGATGAATTCCAGCTCAAGGGCCTGATCACAGTTAAAGACTTCGAGAAAGCCGAGCGTAAGCCCAATGCCTGTAAAGATGAGCTGGGTCGTCTGCGTGTTGGTGCCGCTGTTGGTGCCGGTGCCGGTAACGAAGAACGTGTTGATGCGCTGGTCAAAGCCGGTGTCGATGTACTCTTGATTGACTCTTCCCACGGCCATTCTGAAGGGGTTCTGCAGCGTATTCGCGATACCCGTGCCAAGTATCCGGATCTGCAAATCGTTGGCGGCAACGTGGCGACCGCCGAAGGCGCCCTGGCGCTGGTAGAAGCCGGTGTGAATGCGGTTAAAGTCGGTATTGGCCCTGGCTCCATCTGTACTACCCGTATCGTTACCGGCGTGGGTGTACCGCAAATCACTGCGGTTTCCGATGCTGCTGCTGCCGTTAAGCATCTGGGTATCCCTGTGATTGCCGATGGCGGTATCCGTTTCTCAGGCGATCTGGCCAAGGCGCTGGCCGCTGGTGCATC
Source organism: Shewanella chilikensis (assembly GCF_002836945.1). Taxonomy (GTDB): domain Bacteria; phylum Pseudomonadota; class Gammaproteobacteria; order Enterobacterales; family Shewanellaceae; genus Shewanella; species Shewanella chilikensis. The sequence continues at coordinate 35,365 of NZ_NIJM01000027.1, read as the reverse complement.
TTGCATCATGGCAGGTTCCATGTTTGCCGGTACCGATGAATCTCCAGGTGAAACTGAACTCTACAAGGGCCGTGCCTATAAGTCTTACCGCGGTATGGGGTCACTGGGCGCCATGTCTCAGGGCTCTTCCGATCGCTACTTCCAGAGCGACAACGCTGCCGACAAACTGGTACCTGAAGGTATCGAAGGCCGTGTTCCTTACAAAGGCAAAATCAAAGAGATTATCCATCAGTACATGGGCGGTCTGCGCTCCTGTATGGGCCTGACAGGCTGCGCCACCATTCAGGAATTGGGTGAAAAGGCCCAGTTCGTTAAGGTGACTTCAGCCGGTATGGGCGAATCCCACGTTCACGATGTGACTATCTCCAAAGAAGCGCCGAACTACCGTTCAGGTGTTTAATAAATTCGGGGCGGCATGAGTGTCGCCCTTGGTTTATAAGCAGATAAAAACTGTGCCTGTTACGGCAGGCACTGCAATCAAACTAAAGAGATAAAGGTTATCAATGAGCAATATTCATGAGCACAAGATACTGATCCTTGATTTCGGATCCCAGTATACCCAGCTGATTGCCCGTCGTATCCGCGAAATTGGCGTCTACTGTGAACTCTGGGCCTGGGATGTCAGTGAAGAGCAGATCCGCGAATTTGCCCCTCAGGGCATTATTCTGGCCGGTGGTCCCGAGAGTGTCACCGCTGACAACTCTCCCCGAGCCCCTGAGTATGTGTTTAACGCAGGCGTGCCTGTACTGGGTATCTGCTACGGCATGCAGACCATGAGCGAGCAGCTGGGCGGCAAGGTTATTCAGGGCATAGGCGAGGGCGAGTTCGGTTACGCGCAAATCGAACTGCTGGCCGAATCTGCACTGTTCAAAAACATCGAAGATGCCGTTAATGAAGCCGGTCGTCCATTGCTGGATGTATGGATGAGCCACGGTGACAAAGTCTCGGCCATCCCTGAAGGCTTTGTCGCGGTTGCCAAGACCGAAACCTGCCCATTCGCCGCCATGGCCAATGAAGCCAAAGGTTTCTATGGCGTGCAGTTCCACCCTGAAGTGACCCACACCCGTCAGGGCAAGCGCATGCTGGAGCATTTCGCGCTGGAAATCTGTGGCTGTGAAGCCAAGTGGAAACCCGCTTCCATTATCGAAGACGCCGTTGAGCGCCTGAAAAAGCAGATAGGTGACGACGAAGTAATCCTGGCGCTTTCCGGTGGGGTCGACTCTTCTGTTACTGCCATGCTGCTGCACCGCGCCATCGGCGACAGACTCACCTGTGTGTTTGTCGACAACGGCCTGCTGCGTCTGAACGAAGGCGAGCAAGTGATGGAGATGTTCGGCGACCACTTTGGTCTCAATATCATCAAGGTTGAAGCCGAAGACAGATTCCTCAATGCCCTCAAAGGCGAAAACGACCCTGAAGCCAAGCGCAAGATCATCGGCCGGGTATTTGTGGAAATCTTCGACGAAGAAGCCGGTAAGTGCGTTAACGCCAAGTGGCTGGCCCAGGGCACCATCTACCCTGATGTCATCGAATCTGCCGGCAGCGCCACGGGCAAGGCCCATGTGATCAAGTCACACCATAACGTCGGCGGTCTGCCGGAAGATATGGAGCTGGGTCTGGTTGAACCGCTGCGTGAACTGTTCAAAGACGAAGTACGCAAGATTGGCCTGGAGCTGGGTCTGCCTTACGACATGCTCTATCGCCACCCATTCCCAGGCCCAGGCCTGGGCGTACGGGTACTCGGCGAAGTCAAGAAAGAGTACTGCGATCTGCTGCGCCGCGCCGATGCCATCTTCATCGAAGAGCTGCGCAAAGCCGAACTGTACGACCGTGTCAGCCAGGCCTTTACTGTGTTCCTGCCGGTTCGCAGCGTAGGCGTGATGGGCGATGGCCGCAAGTACGACTGGGTTGTGTCTCTGCGCGCCGTGGAAACCATCGACTTTATGACTGCCCATTGGGCTCACCTGCCGTACGACTTCCTCGGCCGGGTGTCCAACCGCATCATCAATGAAATCGACGGTATCTCCCGCGTGGTGTACGACATCTCAGGCAAGCCACCGGCAACGATTGAGTGGGAATAATGCTCCTTTAAGAAAGGTCTGGCATTAACAAGCACTAAATCATACTTAAGTCCGCGTAATTGCGGACTTTTTTTGTTTTTGGCTTAGTCATTTTTGGCAATGTCTGGCAACGCCAAGCACGGTTTGACCGTGGTATTTTGATGGGTATGATTCATCGGTAATGCCATGGATTACGCCCGATACCATGCTGAGTTTTTTTGATGGGGTATGGCATTGAGTTTGTATATCTATCTGTTTTATAAGGATTAATTTCTAGTTTTCCAGGGGGTTTTCAGCATGGTATCAAACAATAATAATAGGTCGAAATATGCTGACTGATACCAAGCTACGCAATCTCAAACCCAAAGATAAACTTTACAAAGTCAATGACCGTGATGGCCTCTATGTTGCTGTGACCACTGCGGGCTCTATTTCTTTTCGCTATAACTACTCGATCAATGGCAGACAAGAAACCATTACCTTTGGTCGCTATGGAGTAGGAGGCATCACGTTAGCAGAAGCGCGTGAGCGTCTCAATGAAGCGAAGCGAATGGTTACTGATGGAAAGTCACCGGCCAAAGAGAAAGCACGTGCGAAGGCGAGAACGAAAGATGCTGAAACCTTTGGTGCCTGGGCTCAGAAATGGTTGCGTGGTTATCAGATGGCCGATTCTACCCGGGATATGCGTCGCTCAGTCTATGCCCGAGAGTTAGAGGGCAAATTTGGCAATCAGAAGCTGACCGAAATCACCCATGAAGATCTGCGAGCACTAACTGACGCTATAGTAGAGCGTGGAGCGCCCGCAACGGCTGTACACACACGTGATATTGTACTCCAGGTGTATCGATGGGCGATTGAGAGAGGGCAGAAAGTCGAGAACCCGGCAGACCTGGTGAGGCCTTCCAGCATTGCCAGATTTGAGCCGAGAGATCGAACCCTGACGCCCGAAGAAATCAGGATCATGTACCAGTACATGGGGCGTATTGGTACATCACCATCGTTCCGGGCAGCGGTAAAGCTACTGTTATTGACGATGGTACGCAAAAGCGAGTCCCAAATTCAGATAATAAGTGCACCACTCATGGTTAAACTGTGAGGAGAGATCAACTGCCTGTTGGTGATACTCTGTAGTCGCCAAACAAACATGAGTAGTTACCATGAATTACAAGCAGTTGATCGAGGGACAACGATACCAGATTAAGGCCTATTTACGCGAGGGTTTCAGTTATCGGGAGATAGGAAAACGTCTAAAAGTAAGCGCGAATTCAACTCCGTAGTGCACCACTCGCAAATTAGGTTACCTTGCGTAATTCATTGAATACCGCAACAGGCGGTATATAGTTCAGCGAACTATGTGGGCGAACACGATTGTAGTGTTCTCGCCACAGCTTGATTTCGTATCTGGCTTCCTCTAGGTTCTGAACCAGTGCTGGTTCAGACATTCATTCCTGAATTTGCCATTCATCAAGCTTACCACAAAGGCATTTTGCGTCGGCTTTCTTGGTTGGATAAAGCCCAGTGTGACGCCCGTTTCCTTACTCCTGAAAAACATTGCCTTGCTGGTAAATTCTCCCCGGTTGTTACAGGTAACCTTGCTTGGCTTGCCGCGCTCTTCCATCAACTGTTCCAAGAATCTTGCAACCTGCCTCATGCTGTTGGTGGCCTTGATGATTTGTTCTTCGGTGTAACGTTTCTTCATGTTGAGATCTCCATTGGCTCCAGTGTATTGGAAATCTGATCAATGTCATGGTCTTAAATTCGGGGGGGAAAGGTCAGGGTGAAAAAATCAAACATGCTGATGTAAGATTTGTTGTGCTACTGTATAATCTTTCCCCATGATTTTATGGATAATTTGATAATTCATTGAGAGTTTTTGCTCTGTTATAAAAGAATTTTGGCATGGGTATATGAACAGTATTTTTGAAAGAGACAATGATAATATCCGAGTACTTTCGCTATTCTCCGGCTGCGGAGGCATGGATTTTGGAATTACCTCAGCCGGTGGAGACATCGTCTTTGCCAACGATGTTGTAGAGAATGCTTGCAAAACATTAAACAACTATTTTCCAGATACTGATATCAGACACAGCGATATCTCTCAAATTCAGTCTTTTCCGAATGTTGATATTGTTGTTGGTGGTTATCCCTGCCAGTCATTTTCAATGGCAGGTAACAGAAAACCAAACAATGACGACAGAACAAACCTTTATAAACACTTTCTACGGGTATTAGAGACCGTTCGGCCTAAGTATTTTGTTGCTGAAAATGTTTCGGGCTTGAAACATTTGGGGGCCGGTAGTTTTCTGGAACAACAGCTCACGGCATACAAAGCTGCCGGATACCAGGTCAGCTATCATATGGTAAACGCAAGGGCTTATGGCGTGCCTCAGTCTCGCAAGCGTTTGTTTATCATTGGTGTCAGAAACGATCTGGGGCAATACTTTGAATTTCCTGCTGAAACACATGGCAAAGCGACAAAAAAGAATCCTCATTTAAAACCCTATATTTCGCATGGTGAGGCTATCAGGGATTTACCTCTATGGCCTGAAGGTGAGTTTTACGAACGACCACACGATCCTGAAGGACATTTCTCATGGTATTTCATGTCCCGAAACCGCAAAGCTCAATGGGATAGCCCTGCTTACACCGTCGTCGCTAACTGGCGTCATGTGACATTACATCCTGCCAGCCCGGTGATGAAGTTAACGTGGTCAAACCTGGAGAATGGTTGGAAGCAGCGCTGGGATTTTTCTGATGAATATGAACATCTAACTGCGGATACTTCTCGTCCCAAACTGGAACAGGCAAGACGGTTATCATGGCGGGAATGTGCACGAATACAAACTTTTCCACAGGGTTTTGAACCAGTAGGAGATGTCGAGTCAAAATTTACCCAAATTGGTAATGCCGTTCCTCCACTACTGGCTGAGGTACTTTTTCGGCATTTGTTTTCTGGTGCAGGTTTGAAAAAGATGACAGCGAACGGTAATTAGGCGGTGAGTATGGATGATTCTTTCCCGGTTACTTTAGAACAATGGAACGCTGAACTAGTAAAGATCGTCTTTCTTGAGTCTTCGTATACGGGCTCAACTTTAAGTCGAATTGATACTACGGGACGCATTTTTGAGCAACTTGCAGGTCCACGAAGCAAAGAGGATGCTAAGCGAAGTTTTCTGGCTTCGTTTGGAAAAGAGGCGTCTAAAATCCAGGCTGCTCTCAGGGATGAGTCACGGTTAGATATTTTAGAGCAACGAAAAGGATACCCTACTTATTTTGCCGTTTTATATTTAACATTACTTGCTGCCAGTGCTGATGATGAGACACATGACGAAGGGAATTTTCGGGTCCGATTTTCTGTACTGCTTGGTTTTGATAAAAAGAAAGAATTTATTTTTACTGAATTACCCAACTTATGGGAGAGATTAGAAAGATGGAGTAGTAGAAAACAAAACTGCACCCGTTTAGTACTCCCAGAACCATCAAAAAATGAAAGATTGATTGGGTATTCCAAAAGAATTGCCTTCCCCTGCTATAAAGATGAGGTTTTCTTACGTGACATACTCGTCAACAATGAATTAGATAGCCACTCAACCTTTGAGTCAGTTAACAAGTTAGTACATCAACATATATCTTGTTTTGGCGAAGTTTTTAACCAGGAATTTATTAAGTTCAGATCATTACTTTCAAAGGCTGCCATGCAGCAGGCCTATGACTCTCCTTTTTGGGGCGCAGTTCGTGATATCACGGTACATACAGAGAGAGAACAGCTCAAAGAAAATGGCAAGTATTGTATTCACCTGGAATTTAACGATTCAGGTAATCCAGAGATTTATCTTCTTATGGATGATGCTGCTGCTACCATCTCAGAAATTCAGCGTTATTACTCATTGCCTAATGAAACAGATAATTATAACAACATATATTACGAGAAAGATATAAGCACCACATTAAACTCCATAGATTTATTATTAAAAAAACAGAATGGTTATCTCTATAAATCACGAGTGGGAGTTGCACTGCGGTCTGGGTGTTTACCGCTTTTTCGTGATAATTTTTTTCATATTAGTTCAGAAGGAGAATATTATGATAATTCTCCACTCTATTTGATACTTCACCATAAATATGCAAACTGTATTTTTACAGCCTTGAAAAAGGCTGGCAAAAGAGCACAACGTCGGAATATTAAATCTACCAAATGGTCGATAGTTTTTTCCGATAAAGTTGACAGTCAAACGCTGGATAAGATAGCCCGTTTATTGCCAGAAGAAGCACGTCGTTTTCTAATACAGGGATGGCGGCCTGCCCAACCTCGTATGTCAGGCGCAGCGCGGTTTGGGCAGGCTATACTGCTTAATCCTGCTAGCTCCCCCATTATTTATATGCCTGAAGTACTAAGAGGATGCTATGTCATTAGTAATAAAGACGGAGAAGAATTAACCCATGGCTCGCTATCTCAGGGGGCTGAAGGATTATTTATTCCACCAGAAGAACTGATGGAAATATCTGGTCAGGCATTTTGTCGCTATGAACTTATGCTGGCGCATTCAGATGCTCCTGTAAACTTTGATGTACACGTATTAGATCATGCGCCTTACGCCACTTATTGTAAAATTACAGAACCACATGATTGGCTGACTGATGGACCATCGGGAGTATTAATGGCATTAGGGGATATAGCAGTGTTCCCCTCACTGAAACGCGAGAAAATAATGCCATTGAGTGTTCCTCAGATGTTATGGCAGTATGAAAATTGCCTTCCTGTAACATGTAAATATACCGGATTACATAATATACCCGCAGCATTTGATTGGATCGCTGAGGCACTGGCCTTGCGTTTTCAACGCCGTAGCACATTGCCTTTTGGTGAATTAAAACAACATATTGAACCCGTATCAAAGGTAACGAGGATACCCGAATGGCAATTGCGTCGCATGCTCTTTGCCGCTGGCTGGCTTTGTGCAGTACAACGACGTCATGCACCATATTCGTTAGTCTCATTAGCTGAAAGAACCATTTCCATTGATGCCACTGATCAGGGAATTGTTGCCCGAATTCTGGGGATGTTTACAAGAAGTGAACGTAACCTTCTACAAAAAGCACTTAATAACGGTGAACGAATAGGGCGTCGGTTAGTTGAGGATAACGGTTGTTCAATGGGGTGTATTGAATTGCATCTATCATCCAGAGAGCGTGTCCATGATTTCATTGAGCCGTTTGGGTTACGTTTGGTTAATCACGACGATTTCCCCGTAAATGCTTTGAGTGGAGTATTGCAACAGCTGTCTCAAATGCAGTTTATTCCGGTTTTATCCCCGGATCTCCATGTGTCGATTTGGCAAGCTGAAAAATACCAATGGTCAGAAGAACAGCTGCTAACTCAAACGACTAATAACTTATTGATACGATGTCAGGAAAAACAGCGTTATCGTTATTTTATTCGGCAGAACGCCGGATACTGGCAAACCGATAGCTTCTCCTGGGCATTAATGGCTCAGGTGATATGTTCAGGAGAAGTGCTTGGTATGCAAAAAAGCGATAGTGACTGGTCCTGGTCAACGAAAATCATTGTGTTACCGCCCGCCGTTTTACAGTGGTGGATCCACGTTGCTCATGGATGCTTGTCGATAACAGAGAATGGTGGCTACTTATTTGCAGGGGGCAAAGTACCACTCTGGAACAATGTAATGGCCTTCCCGTCGTGCCAACGAGCGTTGGCACGACGGAACAGAGCACTCACAACACGCAAGCTGCGCAGAACCTTACAATAATTTTACAGAATCAGGTAGTAAGGAGAACGTTTAAGATGGCTAAAAAGAAAAATATTATCAGCGACCGGCTAGGCCAAATGTACTACTTCGGTACAGAATCTCATGAATTGATCAAATGCTTGCAAGAGTGTAAACAAAGGCTCATCAGAAATGGCGCTAAAGCAGATAATTTACCGAAAGGACCAGAAAAAAGGCTACACTTTCTCCGTACATTACCACCTAAGGCCAAACCTGTTGTGTCTGATTGGTTTCGTGAAAACTTGACGTTTTCTGAACAAAATGACCCACAAACCGTTCTTAGGGATCTGTTAGAAGCAGAAAGCAACACGGAAGGTCCTGAGCTCTGTAAACCGCTATGGCGCACAATTCTTGGATTTTATATTTCTTCTGACTGCCCTGAAATTATAACGAAATTCCTGAACGGCGAACAGATTGAATTATCCCAACATGGTGTTTCTGACTCCCTGACAATAAATGTCACTGATGTAGACATTGAACAATGTACCTTAATTAGTCAGGGTAAAGAAATTCCTATGCCAGGGCGCACTATTCCACTGTTTGTTGGGGGATTGGTTGACGTACTTAGGGGAACGCGTACAGCCGATAATCGATGGCGGAAAAAGCTATCAGAACATTCTTTACCGCTGGCGCGAAAATTGGGTGAACTTATCGATCAGTTTGAAGCCAGTAACGACCTTAAAACAATGGATTGTACCAGTGTAATACAGGCTCCTCCCGTTGTTTCCAACGAAATCGACACTGCGATGGATGAAGTTATGTTCATTGGAAAAGTGTTAGCGTTAACCACGTCCGGCGCTTTTTTTGTTACACCGATTAGTCTTTTAATTAATGGCAACCTACGAGACCTCCCGGAGGAACTGGTAAAAGATCTTTTTCCTCATGGTGGTGAAGCCATTGGTTTTGAGAACCATTTCAGCAAAAAATTTACTCGGGGTGAAATGGCAATATGGAAAGCCCGATATCAGCAGTCTGATAAACCCGCGCAGTATGTCATTACTGACTACCTGTCGCGTGTTTATCCTGTCGTAACACTGCCTCATGCCTCCGATGAACCTGACGCTGTCAGGGCATGGTTACTTAGCTACCAACCACAAAACGATACACCGATCATTTTTCAGCTAAGTGATGGCGTCTCCCTGAGGTTACCGGGTGACTTGCCTGATCCTAAAAAATATGACTTTGATATGCCGCTGGAGAGTTACCGTCAGGTCTCTCAAACACTGCTTGGTTCTCATTCCCTCACGTTGATCACTGAACTCCCTCAGGTGAGTGAAAAATATGATTGCGCTGAGGCTGGCACGTGGATTAAACGCTTGCTTAAACGAACTGATTCAGCAAAAAATTTCCCTCAATTCAGTAAAGGGCAGCTACAAAACTTAACACATTTTATTGCTGAACATGAGTCTGATAATGAGGCATCCTATCTTCGTGCAGTATCTCATCTGGAACAGATAGTAAATACGAGATCCTTTCTTAATGATACGACTCAACAGTTACTGACTTTACCTGAGGTTGAGGCGAAAATTAATTTTGAGAAACAGGAAATACTGGCTCGTTACGAAAACGAACAGCACCAGATTAAACAATCAATAATGGTATTATCTGAAAAGAAAATACAGCTTGAAAATGAAATAGCCGATCAGAAGAAAAAACTTAAAAAGGAAACCGATCGCATTAATAAAGCACTACGCCAGCAAGAAAATGAACTGGAACAACGGATTAAAAAGACCTTCGAAGCCGCATCTCAAGCGGGAGTGGAAACGCTAGCCCAGACAGCGTTACTACGGGCAATAATCAAAAATGAAGCAGCGCAGGAGCAACCTGCCCAACAACGAATAACACCAGAATCTGTGGCCAAATCAGCAAATCCTAATTTTCCATTAGCAGAGACGAATGCTCTGACTCGTAAGCATCAACTATCATCGGCTATCGAAAAACAGGCGCTGGCGACGGGACTAAGTGAATCTTTATTATCCAGCCTGATTGCCGCTGCGAGTATTACACCCGCGGTTGGATTGCTGGGAAAACAGACAAAAAAGACTATCGCCTCATTAGCGAACCTTTTAGCCGGTAATGTTTGGGGGGAAGTGTCTGTACATAGTGATCATTTTAGCTTCAGCGATTTAATGAACTCCCCCACGCTGATCCGCTTATCTGGCAATACTTATACCATGACACTGGGCGATTTTTTGACCAAGCAACAAGAGGCAGGACTGGTGAGCATTGTTGAGTTGCGTGGTTTTAACCGCACTCCGCCAGAAACGCTACTCCCTGAACTCCACGAGTGTTTGTTCAGAACTACCCATCCTGCCGCATGCAGTTGGACTGATCGGTCGCAGGCTCTACGACATTTGCCCATCCGACACCCGATACTTTTTTTACTCACATTCACCACCGGGAAAAGCACGTTTCCATTACAGGCTCCTCTTGCTCACCAGCTCCCCCTGTTTCTGGCAGAGAATATATGGTCGGATGAACGGCCATTTGAGCAAAATACTGACATCACGCCTTCTCGTATTACCCCAGAACTATGGCAGACAATGTGTGTGAACAACCACCATCCGGAGCACCCGGCTTGTGCGCCATGGGAAGCGCTAAAAGCAGCGCTACTCTCTTCACTCTCTGATGAACAAGCACAAGCCGTTGCCCGTCTGGCTTACGGTCTCGGCCGTAATACAGCACAAGATATTGCGACCACGGTTGACGTTCTTGCCCCGGAATTGGGGCCATATGTTCAGGAAATGAAGACCGGTGAATCTGCAAGCGTACTTGAGCACCTTTTCCAGCTCTAAGCAAAGGAATAATAATGAATAACCCACTGGAAACATTTGAATCAATAAGAGATTTTTATATTTCGTACCTTGAAACGGCCTTCCGTATTGATTCATCAGACATACAATCTGAACGGCGAGCGTTACTGGAACAGCAAGGGACATTATGCGCCGCTCTATTTCTTGAGCCCATGCACAGATATCAGCACTATGGCTTAACTATCAGTGAATTACGAAATGATGTTCAGGGGGAAACATGGTTGCCAGGGTTTAATGCGCAACAAAGGGCGGCATTCATCGACCTCTGTTTAGGTGGACTTCTGCCCCGCAATAAAACGGACCCAACTAAGGGGCGGTTTAACCTTTATACTCATCAACTGGACATGCTGAAAAGAGGGATACAGCCAGGGAAGCCAGGCATCGTCACCTCCGGAACCGGATCTGGTAAAACTGAATCATTTTTACTGCCGGTTTTGGCGCAGATCGCAAAAGAAGCCACTGGTTGGCCGCAAAGTCCGGCGCTGAAGCACTGGCAACCGTGGTGGCATAAGGTAGCGGATAAACAGCCCACTTTTATGCGCGACCATGAGGCCGTCGCACGTCCGAAAGCGGTACGCGCGCTGATCCTCTACCCGATGAATGCCCTGGTAGAAGATCAACTGGTTCGTATGCGACGAGCGCTGGATTCCAGCGAAGCTCATGATGTCATGGATACGCATTTCGGCGGCAACCGGATCTTCTTTGGCCGTTATACCAGCGCAACTAAAGTAACTGGCTGGCTCAAACATCCCCGACTCAGTGAAGAAAAAGATGAGAAAAAGCGCGCGGCTAAAAAAATCACTGAGCTACGTGAATATATGCAATTAACAGAAGAGACCCATCATGAGGCGGTACGACAAGCGCAGCAGAGTAAGAATAAAGAATTATCGTTTAATTTCCCCAGAAGCGCAGGCGGAGAGGTTCTCAGCCGCTGGGAAATGCAAAAGACACCGCCCGATATTCTGATCACCAACACCAGCATGCTTTCAACGATGTTGGTTCGTGAAGTGGACGATCCTATTTTTGAACAAACCCGACAGTGGATTGAGCGCGACCCTGATGCTTATTTTTATCTTATCCTTGATGAACTTCATCTACAGCGAGGAACCGCCGGTACCGAAGTCAGCTACTTGCTTAAGCATTTGATCAACCGGCTGGGGCTGGATCAGGAAAAACACCGACACAAATTGCGTATTCTGGCCTCCAGCGCCTCTTTACCTGTTGAAGGGCCTGAAGGTGATCAAAGCGTCGAATATTTATGGGGGATGTTCGGTCAGCGGGGGTTACCTTCAGGTGCCTCTTCCGGCGACTGGAGAGAATGTATTATCAAAGGTGACCCCCTTCCCCCGGGCAATATGTCTCTTTTCCAGGGGGATCTGGAGGCGTTTCATGACGCAGTGAGTCGGTTACAGAAAGCACCACTTACATCATTACAACACTGGCAGGATGTCGCCTGCAGCATGGGAATGGCTGTCAGTGAAACCTCTACAGAGCAACTGGCGCAACGTGTCGTCTTACAGGCAGCCAACCTGCTTGAAAGTGGATGCTATACGGACGATCATTCACCGAGAGCCACATCAATCGAAATGCTCAGTTCACGCCTGTTTAGCGCCCAGCCCCATAGTGAAAAAGCGCTCCGGGCATTAATCTGGTTACGCTCGACTGAGGGAGACTGGCCGCAATGGTTTTCACATGCCTTTCCTGATGATATCGGTGCGCCACGTTTCCGCGCGCATGCTTTTTTGCGTGCCCTTGAAGGGTTATATGCCGCGCCATTACCTGCGCCCTGCGCTGCATCTGCACAAGAAATCAATCACCGCTATTTTGGCGATCTTACCGTAGAGTCCGGCCTACGTTACGGCAAAGATAAAACATCGCGGCGTGTCGAATTACTCTATTGTGAATGTTGCGGTAATCTCTTTCTGGGTGGTAAACCTTCAGTCTTTTCTGGTTCGGAAAGTCGAATTGAACTTTTACCCAACGACCCGGATACGGAACAACTGCCGGAACACGCAAAATCAGTCATGGTAGAACGCCGTTCTGCCGAAGAATACGCGCTATTTATGCCCGTCGTCGAACGTTTCTGGCCGAAAGGCAACGAAACGTTAAATGACGATGATGCTTTCGGTACATGGGGTAAAGCCAGTTACGATCCATTTACCGCCACCATTCAACACCCTATACCGCTCTTAAAATCGCTACCGGAAAACCATATCGCGGGCTGGTTCTATTATGTTAAACCCGGTGAGTTTACCACCCCGGAAAGAGGCCAGTCATCAAGCCAGTCGCCGGGAACGGCGCTCCCCTTTCAGTGTCCGGCATGTGGTACATCCTACAAATACGGCAAAGGTAAGCTCTCTCCAATCCGTAGCTTTCGCGTCGGTTTTTCGAAAACTACACAGCTACTGGCCAGTTCGCTAATGGCAGAACTACAGCAATCAGGTAACCGTGAGCAACTGGTAACGTTTTCAGACAGTCGTCAGGACGCCGCCAGGGCGGCGCTCGATCTGGAATCGGGTCATCATGACGACGTCAGACGAGAAATTGTTGTACGTTCGCTACAGTCCATTGCGGCTGATAAACCATCCCATAACCAACTAAAAATACGCCAGGTAGAGATAGAGAACCGGAACAAAGTACTGATTAACCTCAACGTAAGGTCGGATGAAGAAGAGGATGAGTTGGATCGACTTGCTGATGAACGAAAGAAAATCAGAAGGTTATTATCAAAACCTGAAGCGGACAGCATACCTCTCCGTGAAATACTCGAACCTGAATCACCGGATGCCGGCCAACCGCTTGGTCTGCTGTTAAGCGCGCAGGTAGATGCGGGCATTCACCCTTCCGATCGTACTGGTATCGCGCCGGTTCCCGCTCCTGAAAAACATGAAGAAGGCACGCTGACCTTTGCATGGCAACAGCTCTTTGAAAAGAACGCGCAAGGGGCGTGGTGCTGGAAGGCGCTTCCATCCTATGAAGACAATCTGCTGGTGGCACGACAGGAGATTTCACGCGATCTGAAACGGCTGGTGGGAGAAAGCGTATTTAGTAAAACCTACTTCGCGCTGGAAGAGTCCGGTTGGGGTTATTCCTGCCTCCCAATTACCGGAAACGACTCACGGGAACAGCTCGCGATTTATGACGCAATGTTTCGTGTGTTGGCGGACGCATACCGGGTTACCCCTTCACAATACACAACAAAGGAAACACCCTGGAGTGAAGCGCGCGAAATCAATCACAGAAACCGCCTGTACCGCTTTACGCAAGCAATATGCCAGCGCTCGGGAGGCGAGCCTTTATCTTTAATGGATAGTTTTCTCCGGCGAATGGATCTGGCGGGCCATCAGGGCGGCATTATTGATATTGGTAAAATGCACTTTCGGCTGGCAGAGCCTACCGATCGCGTCTGGCGATGCTCTCGTTGTGGGCGTATACATATGCACACCGGCGCGGGAATCTGTACTCGCTGCTACTCTCCTTTACCAGAAACGCCATGCAGCGAGGCAAAAACGCTCCAGATGCAACACTATCTCGGCAAACGCCTCTCACATTCTTCTGGTATTCACCGGATGCGCTCCGAGGAACTGACAGGAATGACCGAAAACCCGGCGGCAAGGCTGCGCCGGTTTAAAGGTATTCTGATTGCCGACGACGATGATATTTTACCGGAAGGAATGAAAGATTTTCCCCCCGATCGAGACCTTGACCGGGCCGCTCGCGTAGTCGATGTGCTTTCCGTAACCACTACCATGGAAGTAGGTGTGGATATCGGTGATTTACGCGCAGTCTTTCAGGCCAACATGCCACCACAGCGCTTTAATTATCAACAGCGTGTCGGACGTGCCGGACGACGTGGGCAGGCGTTTTCATTCGTGTTAACCGCATGTCGCAGCAAGAGTCACGATCTGTTTTACTTCCGCCATCCGGAAAAAATTACCGGCGATCTCCCTCCGCCACCGTTTCTGACCACAAAGCTGGAAATGATCTGCCAGAGACTGGTACGAAAAATCTGGCTGGTGTCGGCATTCAAATGGTTAAGGCTGCAAACGGAAAAAGCAGCGCAGCCATGGCCGGTTGACGACTACGCGTACGCCCCTGATAACCATGGTGAGTTTTTCCCGGTGCACTGGCTGAAAGAAAACCAAACGGACTGGCTGCCAAAAATCCGACAGGCCATCGAAGCAACCATCCCGGCGCGCGATGAATTTGCCCGGACTTGCACGCAGCAAGACCACCATTTGTTCCAGAGAATTATTCAGCCTTTGACGCCGGAGCAACTGATTCAGGATATTAACGCCGCACTGAATGACAGTGCGATGGAGGCGAAAGGGCTAGCAGAAGCGCTGGCGGAACACGGAAAATTCCCAATGTATGGCATGCCGACTCGATCACGCCTTTTGCTGACAAGGCCTGTCAGCACAGGCGAAAAAGAAATCGAATTTGCCAGTATGGATCGCGATCTGGATATTGCGATACAGGAATTTGCCCCCGGAAAAATTCTGGTTCAGGACAAGCGACGCTACTTTACGGCAGGTTATAGTGGAATGCTTAAACAGAGCAGAAAAAGTCCACGCTCATTTTATTCAAATGCCTGCGAACCGGGTGAACTCAGAACAATGACCGCCTGTCCGGTGTGCAACATCTGGGCTCCTGCAAACGCGCAAGCTACTGAATGTACTATCTGCGGTGCCGTTATGGATGAAGCGGAACGCTATCAATGCTATGTTCCTTATGGGTTTATAACCACGCTGGAGCCCAAATCGGCCAAAGAGGATTTTGATCAGATTTTGACTACGGCCAGCCGTGTATCAATTGCAGAAGCCTACACTTTTTCTGCAATGCCAGAGCCTGACGTTAATGTGGCGATACAGCTTCAGCCGCAGGCATGTCTTCACCGCCTAAATCGGGGAATTTACACCGATAAAACATGGCGTGGTTTCAGCGCAATACAGGGGAGCCTATCGGTCCCGTTCAGAAAACAAGGGACTTACCAACCGCTTTGGGCGAATCAAGTTTGGATGGATAGTCAAATTATTGAGGCCGACCTGCTAGTTAAAAACCGCTTTACCGATCGGGGAGAAACCCGAAACACATTTTATCTTGCCGCGCCTAAAGTGACTGATCTACTTGCGCTGATGGTTGCCCAAACCCCGCCTGGCCTCCGACTACAATATTCCACTCTAACTCCGGCATTCAGAGCTGCTGCGCTCTCTGCGTCTTTTATCATTGTTAACTACGCATCAAAAGAGCTACTGGATATTGATCCTGAAGAAATCGAAATTCTAGAACCCCGCGTTCAAATGCTGAAAAACGGTAGGTCGGTACCGGTTCTGCAAATGGCCGATCGTCTGGTTAATGGTTCAGGGTTATGTGAACGGCTACAGCAGAAGGGTGAATCAGGTTCTCTCATTATCCTTGAGGTCATGAAGAATATTTTAAATAACAAAACGGCCTACCCACTGGCTGAGTTCCTGCAACCCGATCATCGCGAACGATGCTTTCAGGGGTGTTATCACTGCCTGCACCGATACGGAAACCAGCCGTATCACGGATTGCTGGACTGGCGTCTGGGACTGGATGTTATTCAACTTCTTCTAGATCAAACCTATAACGCCGGGCTGAACGGTGATTTTACATCTTCGGGCGTGTCTGACTGGCCGGAAAATGCCCTACGATTAGCCAAAGAGGCCGCTTCGCTATACAGCGACAGTGACGTAAAAGTGAGGGGGAATATACCAGTGATCCGCACCGGGACAGGGCGCTGGGCTGCCGTACTACATCCATTCTGGGATCCCGATGCTGCATTTGCAGCAAACCCCGAACTTGAGGCATTTTCATACGAGGTGGACGTAGACGCGACGAATACTTTTGCATTGTCCCGCCGCATGGGGACAGAAATGGCGAAATTACGAACTCTGGCGTCCTCATCTCAGGAGTGATAATGCAATGAATGAAATGACGCTATCGCGTACTCGTCCGGTGCTTCCTTCCCTGTTAGGGTGTTTCGCCGTTTGCCCGGCGAAATACCTGCTGGAAAGTGAAGCTCATTCTTACACTCGTTTACCGCTGCATCCGGGAGTGATTCTGGGCCAGGTAATACATCAACGCGTCAATTCAGTCATCCACAGGGAGGCCGCTTTCGGGAATTATACCCTCAGGCAACTGGAAAATGATTTTACGATCGCGCTGACAGCCAATCGACGCGCCGGGTCAGTAGCAAACTGGATCTATGATCGTCACGGCATTGCCGGGCTGGTGTCGCGCCAAATGCTTGTTACCCAGATACGCTACGTTAGATCGCTTCTGCCGCCTGTTTTTGTAAAAGGGCTTCCTGCATACAAAAAAACATTACCCATTGGCCGGGAGGTTATGCTGACCAGCAGTGATTTCGACATGCATGGGCGGGCCGACCTCATATATCAGGAGCGACCCGGTCGGTTAAACATAGTTGATTTGAAAACCGGAAAGGTAACAGACGAACAAAACCAGCCGAAAGAAGCCAGCCTGTTGCAGGTTGCGGCCTATGGAATAATGGTAAAAGAGCAGGCACCTGATATGGATATTGGTTTAGTTCTGACGGGGAGCAGTGATAGCTGGGAAGGGACACTGAATACAGACCTGATTGAACGGGTTACTACGATTATCAAAAATATTAATCGACTTTTGCCACGGAATATCCCACTTTCAGTATGTGAGCTAGCCTGTCCTGGCTCGTACTGTTCTCATTGTTCCTGTCGTTGCTCATGCCAGGCTTGGACAGAAAAACTACGCAAGCAGATGCAACCGTCTCTTTCTGATCACCAGCATGGCGGAATCGATATCAGCGGGAAATTACTTAAAGTGGAAAGCGACGATCATCTTCTTACGCTGAAGATCCTGCTACCCGATAGTTCAGTTGTTAAGGTCTTTCGTGTACCTACCAGCATCATCCCTGTGCCAACGAAAATAACAGGAAAAAAAATCTCACTGTACGGATTAAATACCTTTAGCGAGACATCAACTGAGTATTTTCCTCGAAACTTCTATGTCATCAATATGCAAGATGCCAGAAGATCTGCATTTCAGTTCCATTTGCAAAGTGAAGGGACGAATTAAATTACGAATAGTGGCCTTTAGAGCTCGGAGTACTTTCGAAGAAGAATGTATTGAAGTTTCACCAATTCTCTTGCAGATCTGCTTGTTCATGACTATGATTTGTTCATGATTCATGAACTGGGGTCTCTTGTGAACAAGGAAGCTACCTTGCTAATGCTTGCTATGGACAACTTGCCACCGCATATCCAAGGTGAGTTTATATTTGACCAAAAGCCAGATGACCAGCCTTACACTGACGCTGAAATAACCTTGATAACACATGGTAAACGTTACCAGTTTGATGTCGAGATAAAGCGTATCCATCGCAAAGAAAGCCTAATACCGCTGCTCGATTCAGCTCGGCCCGATACCTTGTTGGTTTGCAACCGGTTGTCTTCTTTTCTCGCTGACTTTTGTTCCAGCAACGCTATTAATTTCATTGATGAAGCTGGTAATGCCAGAGTGAACTGTAATGGTTTAAATTTGTGGGTTGAGGGGAGAAATAGCCAGGTCAGTTCCAGTAAGCATCAGGGAAAGCCTGGACTGGGTTTTATGAAGCTGTTGTTTGCCTTATTGGTACAGGATGAGGTTTTACACCTACCGTTTCGTACTATTGCCGATATGGCAAATATTTCATTAGGTATGGTTAGCAAGGGATTTCAATATTTGTCTTCTGAGAAGCTTGTCAGCTTGGGCAATCCCCGGCGTATTCTGGACAAAGAAGCTCTTTACCATCTTTGGATTGAACACTACCGCACAGTACTGAGACCAAAGCTGGGTGGTATAAAGCTGAATGCTCCCCATGACTGGAGGCTTCTTCCTGTGGCGCCAGATGATGTATGGGGAGGTGAAGTCGCTGCCGATGAACTGACACATTATCTGCAACCTTATGATTTTTTACTTTACACTTTTGAACCATTACAAAAAAAGATAGCTTCGTTGAAGGCAAAGCCTGATCAAACGGGTAGGCTCTGGTTGGTACCTGCTTTTTGGGGAAAGGACTTATCAATTAATAACAACTTAAGGGCCTTACTGGCTGTTGCAGAATTGCTTGCAAGTAACGATAGTCGAAATCACGAGGTCGCGAAGATAATCAATGAGCAATATCTACACCTTAAAACACCCCCTGAAGCCAGGTTTTGAGCCTCTATTAGCGTTAATCGCCAGGACGACAGAAAAAACTGGTGTACAGTTTTTTATTGCTGGTGCCACCGCGCGAGACATTGTTCTTTACCATGTGTTTGGCCGGGATCCCGGTCGTCAAACCCGAGATATTGATACTGGTATTCTAGTTCAAGATTGGGAAGCATTTTGCATGGTAAAACAGGCTTTGAAGGATGTGGGTTTAATAGAAAACTACATTCATCGACTTCAGGATCCCCACAGTGGTATGCCGATTGATATTATTCCTTTTGGTGATATTGCGGATAGCGCTGGTGAAATTCAATGGCCACCTGAACATGCGGTGACAATGTCTGTGGCAGGGTTCCAAGAGGCTTATGACGCTGCGTTAATAGTAGACATTGGTCAGGGGCATCTGATTAAAGTTGCATCTTTGGCTGGTCTGGCCCTACTAAAGCTCATTGCGTGGCTTGATCGTGGAATAGAGACAAATAAAGATGCAGCTGATTTTTTAACTATCATGCATCAATATCAACATGTTCAAGAAGACCGATTATGGGAGTCTTTTATCCCAGCAGAAGAGCTGGAGTATGATATGGAAAGGCAGGGAACATTCCTCCTTGGATACGATTTGAGGATAATGTTGTCTGTATCTAAGACCAACCCAAACACTATCAGCCGGATAAACACATTGGTTGCAGATATGGATCGGTTTATTGGTGCTCTGTATAAAAGTCAGGAAGCAGTTAGTTATGAGAGAATCGCGCAACTCCAGCACGACTTTTGGAAGGGATTGAACTTAGAGGGATCGCTAATGGCAGTCAGCGACGGGGAAACGGTTAACTAGGGAGCGAAGAGAGCTGCCATGACGGAAGATAGCAAAGAGTAGCTGTGGCTATGTAATGACGTTTGAGTACGCTAAAATTGTCGACAGCGGAAGACATCAAGACCTGACTGGCATAAAGTGGATGCGACAAGAGTTTCGCAATCGTTCCAGAACCCATAAAAAAATTGGCCTCAGTTCATGAGGCCAATTGGGTCTAGATGTGAGTTGCAATGTAAGAGCTGAGTTAAAGACTATCGCTGGAACTGATAGACGCTGCCGAGTTTCATTATCTGAGTCAGTTCATCCAGCGCGGTACGGGACTCGACTATTAGTTGTGGGTCGGCCAAGTCTGCGGGTAACAAGCGATCGCGGTAGTGTTTGTCCACCCAGGCGTTGAGGCGAGTAAACAGGTTATCGTTGAGCAGTACATGCTGATTGATGGCTGTCAACTCGGCATCATTCATGGCGACCCTCAGGCGAAGGCAAGCCGGGCCACCACCGTTTTGCATGCTTTGTTTAACATCAAAATATTCAACTTTCTGGATTGGTGTATCCAGAGTCAGCAATTCATCCAGATAGGCTTTTACCGCCGGATTCTCGGCACAATCGGTTGGCGCTATGATAACCATTTTGCCGTCACTCATGCTCAATAACTGAGTGTTGAACAGGTAGGATTTGACCGCATCCTGAATACTGACTTTGGCGGTCGGTACTTCAATGAAATGGATATCACCTTCCAGCTTGGCCCGGATCTCTGCCAGCTTGGCCTTGGTATCGACAAAGGCCTGCTCGTGATGAAAAAGCACATTGCGGTTACCGACAGCGATCACATCATTGTGGAATACGCCTTGATCTATCACCTCAGGATTTTGTTGAATAAAGACAGTGTTGTCTTCATCGAGACGATGTAAACGGGCGATAGCCTGAGAGGCTTCCAGCGTTTGTCTGGCGGGAAACTTCTTCGGTTTTATGGCCTGAGGGTTGGTAGCTTCCTGGCCGTAAACAAAGACTTCGACTCCGGCATGACCATATTCCTGACATAGGCGGGTGTGGTTGGCAGCACCTTCATCACCAAAACTACTGTGTTCCGGCAGGTGCTGGTGGTGTACAAAATAACGACTGTCGCTGAAAATGGCCTTGAGAATGTTACCAGTGGTTTGCGGCTCAATTGAGCGATGCAACTTATCCACCAGGTTGGCCGGAGTAAAGTGAACGCGGCCATCATGGGTATCGGCGCTTGGGGATACGGTTGCGGCATTGGCGGTCCACATGCTGGAAGCACTACAACAGGCTCTGAGCACAGCTGGTGCCTGCTCGGCCGCCTTTTGCAAGACTTCTTTATCTGTGCCGTTAAAACCTATCCTTCGTAGTGTATGTAGATCAGGGCGTTCTTGCGGCGCCAGCATGCCCTGGACCATCCCCATGTCGGCCAGGGCCTTGGCCTTTTGCAAGCCCTGTTTGGCCGCTGCCTTAGGGTTGGCTACCTGGGCGGCATTGTTCAGGGAGGCGACATTGCCGAACGACAGGCCTGCATAGTTGTGGGTGGGGCCCACCAATCCGTCAAAATTCGCTTCAAAATGCTTCATTGCTTGTCCTTTTGGGGTATTTGAGGTTGTTATAGAGGCCCAATCCAGGCCTTGGACTGGCTCCAGTATACTTGAGCCCCAAGGCTTCACAAGTCGACCAGGAAGGCTGCAAAAAGTGCTTTTTCATCACAAATGCATAACTATTACTTGCTTGCCGTGAAATAATGAAATATTAGTTTTTAATTACGCAATATTATTTTGTACAATTTTTTAACCCTGCTTAAAAATTGAGTCGCCGGTACACATAAAAGAGGGATTAACTTGAAAGTCCGTGGACAACCCTCTATATATGGTGCCAATTTTCACCGTTCTGAGATCGTTTGGCGCAAATCACACTATGGGTAAATCGCTAGTTATTGTCGAATCGCCGGCTAAAGCCAAGACTATCAACAAATATCTTGGTAAAGAATTCATCGTTAAGTCGAGTGTGGGTCACATACGTGACTTGCCGACTTCCTCCTCCGCCGACGCCAACGGCAAGGCCAAAAGCGCCGCTGAAGTGCGTAAGATGTCACCTGAAGAAAAGGCCAAGTACAAGAAGGTGAAAGAGAAAAAGGCTCTGGTTGCCCGTATGGGGGTTGATCCTGAGCACGGCTGGAAAGCCAACTACCAAATTCTGCCTGGTAAGGAGAAGGTGGTAAAAGAACTGCAAGCGCTGGCCGATTCTGCCGATGAAATCTATCTCGCGACGGATTTGGATAGAGAAGGGGAAGCGATTGCCTGGCACCTGCAGCAGGTGATAGGCGGCGACAATTCGCGTTATAAGCGGGTGGTGTTCAATGAGATCACCAAGAGCGCCATTCAGGATGCTTTCAGCAAACCCAGTGATCTTGACAACAATATGGTCAATGCTCAGCAGGCTCGGCGATTCCTCGACCGAGTCGTGGGCTTTATGGTTTCGCCACTGCTGTGGAAAAAGGTCGCCAGAGGCCTTTCTGCTGGACGGGTTCAGTCGGTAGCCGTGCGTTTGGTAGTTGAGCGGGAAGCCGAAATCAAAGCCTTCGTGCCGGAAGAGTTCTGGGATCTGCATGCACAATTGGCGACTGCTACCGATGATGCTCTGACCATGCAAGTGGTTAAGCAAAACGGCAAAGCATTTGAGCCGGTCAATGAATCCCAGGCGCTGGCTGCGGTGGCAGCGCTGCAATCGGCCAGTTATGAGGTAATTGGCCGCGAAGACAAGGCTACTCAAAGCAAGCCCAGCGCTCCCTTTATTACCTCGACACTGCAGCAAGCCGCCAGTACCCGTCTCGGTTTTGGAGTGAAGAAGACCATGATGATGGCCCAACGTCTTTATGAGGCGGGTCATATCACTTATATGCGTACCGACTCTACCAATTTGAGCCAAGAAGCGCTGGATAACGTCAGAACCATGATTGCCAAAGAGTTCGGCGATAAGTACCTGCCGGATGCACCGATTCGTTATGGCAGCAAAGAGGGCGCACAAGAAGCTCACGAAGCGATTCGCCCTTCAGATGTCTCTGTGCATGCTGCGTCATTGACCGACATGGAACGTGACGCTCAGCGGCTCTATGAGCTTATCTGGCGCCAGTTTGTTGCCTGTCAGATGACTCCGGCTCAATATGATGCCACCAGACTCACGGTTAAGGCCGGTGAGTTTGAGTTGAAGGCCAGTGGCCGTACGTTGAAATTTGATGGTTGGACCCGGGTACAATCTGCGGTCAAACGCAAGAATGAAGAAGAAGTCACTCTGCCATATCTGGCCAAGGGCGATAAACTGGATCTGAAACAACTGGATCCTAAACAGCACTTTACCAAGCCTCCGGCGCGTTACAGTGAAGCCTCTCTGGTTAAAGAATTGGAAAAGCGCGGCATAGGTCGTCCCTCTACTTACGCCACTATTATTTCCACCATCCAGGATCGTGGTTATGTGAAAGTGGAAAACCGCCGTTTCTACGCCGAGAAGATGGGTGAAATTGTCAGTGAACGTCTGGTGGAAAACTTTGCCAACCTGATGAACTATGACTTTACCGCCGGTATGGAACAGACCCTGGATAATGTCGCTCAGGGGCAACTCGACTGGAAACAGGTGCTTGATGGCTTCTACAAAGACTTCACCAAGCAGTTGCAACATGCTGAGCTGCCACCGGAAGAGGGCGGTATGCGCCCCAACCAGATGGTGCTGACAGACATAACCTGTCCTACTTGTGGTCGCCAAATGGGGATCCGTACCGGTACTACAGGTGTGTTCCTGGGATGTTCCGGTTATGAGCTGCCCCCCAAAGAGCGTTGTAAGACCACGTTGAACCTGACTCCGGGTGAAGAAGCTATTAGCGAGAGCGAAGATGCTGAAACCGAGGCGCTCAGGGCCAAGCATCGCTGTGGCATCTGCGGTACTGCCATGGATAGCTACCTGTTGGATGAAACCCGTAAGCTGCATGTTTGTGGTAACAACCCTGCCTGCTCTGGATATGAAGTCGAGAAGGGGCAGTTCAAACTCAAAGGCTACGAAGGCCCAGTGATAGAGTGTGACCGCTGCGGTAGTGATATGGAGTTGAAGAACGGCCGTTTCGGTAAGTACTTTGGCTGCACCAACAGCGAGTGCAAGAACACCCGTAAACTGCTCAAGAATGGTGAAGTTGCGCCACCTAAGGAAGATCCAATTCCTTTGCCTGAGCTCAAGTGCAGCAAGTCAGACGCTCATTTCGTGTTGCGTGATGGGGCTTCGGGTATTTTCCTGGCTGCAAGTACTTTCCCCAGATCCCGAGAGACCCGTGCACCATTGGTCTCTGAGTTGGTGGAGTACCGCGAGTTGCTGTGGCCCAAATATCAGTTCCTGGCTGATGCGCCGGTGAAAGATGACGAAGGCAACCCGGCGCTGGTGAAGTTCAGTCGTAAGACTAAAGAGCAGTATGTGGCCAGCGAAGTTGACGGTAAGGCGACCGGTTGGGTTGCTCATTATCGTGATGGCAAGTGGTTTGCTGAAAACAGCAAGAAAAAGAAAGCCAAGAGTTAAGTTTCAGGTAAAAACCTGAGTTAAGAAAGCCCTGCTGTTGCAGGGCTTTCTTGTTTCCGGTGGCCCATGTTTGACTGTTATTGGAAATAACGGTTACCCGCTTGGACTATTCAAGATGGATTTGGCTGAGAGGGGATTGGGTTAATAGAGACTTGATTGGACTGGATTAAGCCAAAAGCACCCTGAAGGTGCTTTTTGAACTTTGTTTGTCTGAAGCTACTTTAGGTCAGTTGGCGGCTTACCATTTTTTCTTAGGCTGGAACAACACATCGATATCATCTTCATCGCTTTTAGGTTTTGGAGCACTGGGCTGAGCCATCTTTTGCGCCCCCATGATTTCATCGAGCAGTTGCTTGGCTTCATCCACTTTGCGGGCAATGAAAGGATCGTTCGGGGTTTGCGCCTTGATGGTATGCAAGGTGCCGAGGGCCTTGGTCACCATTTGCCTCGATGAACCGTATTGTTTCATATAACTGGCGGCGCGGGCGCGGGATAGCATACTTTCGACATTGATCCTGAGTTGCAGGCTGTCGATACGGCCTTCTTCAGTGGAAAAAACAGTAGGGTCGACTTTGCCCTTATTATGCTCGGCACGCAAAATCGCCTTGAGTTTTTTCAAAGTCTGCACCAGCACCAATACCTGACGGTCATTGTCCGGCAGACGAAAACTCTCTATCGCAGGTGTTTGTTGGGGACTGTTTTGCAGATTGGTGATCAGCGCGTCAAGGTCGGTTAGCCGCCGTTCATAGTCACTCTTCTGGTTGGCCTTACTCAGGGTAACGGCAATTCTTGCGGCATCCTGAATGCGCTTGTAGAGCACCAAAACGATTTGTGAAGAGCAGGGAAACATACCGGTATTGGAGAGAACTTCTTCAGTTTCGTCCAAAATCGCTCGCTGACGAGCCAACTCAGTACGACGTTCGGCCTCGACTCGCTCTTTTTGTTGCTGAATAACATTGATACCGATAACCAGCAGAAGAAGCGCACCTATCAGCAGCAGTACAAGAGTAAATGCCATAGCCTGTCCGTAAATTTTATCATTCTGTTAATGCTACAATAAATCAATAAACTAGCCTAGTTATCTTAGCCCAGCACCAGGTATCTGTCCTGAAGATAGCTCGCATTCGCGGCTATATTCCTGTTTGATTTAGTTATTGCTTTATACTATAACCATTAATTATAGATGTCCGGTATTCCAACACTCAATTCTGCTCCTGAATGGGGCCGAAGTTCAAGGATCTAAAGATGAAACTGCAACAGCTCAGATATATTGCAGAAGTGGTCAATCATAACCTCAATGTTTCCGCGACCGCCGAAAACCTTTATACCTCCCAGCCAGGGATCAGTAAGCAGGTACGTATGCTGGAGGATGAACTGGGGATCCAGATCTTCGGTCGTAGTGGCAAACACTTGACCCATGTGACTCCGGCCGGCGAGCAGGTTATCAAAATTGCCAACGACATCCTTGGTAAAGTCGAAAGTATCAAGAAGGTGGCCGAAGAATACACCAAGCCCGATCAGGGGGAACTGAACATTGCCACCACAGATACCCAAGCCCGCTACGCTTTGCCACAGATTATCCGGCAGTTTATTGAGCGTTATCCCAAGGTAAATCTGCATATGCATCAAGGTACGCCATCGCAGATAAGCGAAGCCGCCGCCCGAGGTGACGCCGATTTTGCTATCGCCACCGAGGCGATGCATCTCTATTCCGATCTCATCATGCTGCCGTGTTATCACTGGAATCGCTCTGTGGTGGTTTCTCGGGATCACCCGCTGGCCAGCCGCAGTCAGATTAGCATTGAAGAGTTGGCGCGCTTCCCCCTGGTCACTTATGTGTTCGGTTTTGATAAGGCCTCGGAAATTGAGCGGGGTTTCCATGGTGCCGGGCTTGAGCCCAGGGTCGTCTTCAGTGCCACAAGTGCCGATGTGCTCAAGACTTATGTCAGATTGGGGCTCGGCGTAGGAGTGATAGCTTCCATGGCGATTGATCCTGTAATCGATAAGGATCTGGTCGCCATAGACGCCAGTCATCTGTTTGCCCACAGTACCACCAAGATAGGTTTTAGAAAGGGCAGTTTCCTGCGTAGCTACATGTATGATTTTATTGAGCGGTTTGCGCCGCACCTGACCCGAGATGTTGTGGAGAAGGCGGTGGCATTGCGTGATGCACAGCTGATAGAGCAGATGTTTGCGGATGTCGAATTGCCGCTGCGCTGAAACAACTGCATGAAAGCTTTGTCTTCGGTCTGAGCAGTTTTTACATACTGACAACAATGATGAGTTCCGTGCTTTAAGCTCCAACCCTGTAATTGGGAGATTTTTCTTCTCGTTATGGCAAAGTACGTGCTCATTACTGCGCTATGGTTCGGTTCTCCCTGCTGTGCTATGGCCTCAGTGGACGGCGTTTGTCAATAAT
The DNA here is from genome assembly GCF_002836945.1 of Shewanella chilikensis. GTDB lineage: Bacteria > Pseudomonadota > Gammaproteobacteria > Enterobacterales > Shewanellaceae > Shewanella > Shewanella chilikensis. The sequence continues at coordinate 8,702 of NZ_NIJM01000027.1, read as the reverse complement.
TAGCAAAGCAACCAACAATCTAATCTTCTTTGGGGGCTAAACTGGCGTATATCTCTGGTTTCATCACTGTGTTAAGTTAGCGTACAGCGTAAGCAGTGGGGGAAAAAAATGAAGATAGTAGTTGTTGGAACCGGTTATGTTGGCCTGTCAAACTCAGTTTTGCTGGCACAACATAATCAGGTGTGGGCGTTGGACATCTCATCAGAAAGAGTGGCAATGGTCAATGCCGGTCGCTCGCCCATAGCCGATGAGCTTATTGAGCAATACTTGGTGAGCAATAAGTTGCAGTTAACTGCCACAACGGACAAAGAGGTCTATCGGGGCGCAGATTATGTGATTATTGCTACGCCAACGGATTACGATCCCAAGACCAATTACTTCGACACCAGCACGGTAGAAGCCGTGGCAAAAGATGTGATAGCGGTTAATTCTGCCGCTTGTATCATCATTAAATCTACTGTGCCTGTTGGTTTTACCAGAGCATTGCGAAACAGGCATGGTACGGCCAATATCATATTCTCACCTGAGTTCTTGCGAGAAGGTAAGGCTTTGTACGATAACCTTTATCCTTCTCGAATTATTGTTGGTGAACGCTCAGAGAGAGCCGAACGATTTGCTCAATTGCTTGTTGACGCAGCGTTAAAGCCAGATATTCCCGTACTCTTTACCGGTAGTACGGAGGCTGAAGCCATTAAGCTCTTTGCCAATACATATTTAGCTATGCGAGTCGCATATTTCAATGAACTTGACTCTTATGCGGAAACCAATGGCCTGGATCCAAAGCAGATAATAGAGGGGGTGTGTTTGGATCCCCGTATTGGCGGTCATTATAACAATCCTTCATTTGGTTACGGTGGCTACTGTTTGCCTAAAGATACCAAACAACTACTGGCTAACTACAACCAGGTTCCCAACAACCTGATAGCGGCAATTGTTGATGCCAACCGAACCCGTAAGGACTTTATTGCCGATTCCGTCATTGCCAAAAGACCCAAAGTAGTTGGCGTATACCGACTGATTATGAAGTCCGGATCTGATAATTTCCGCGCTTCGGCAGTGCAAGGCGTGATGAAACGAATTAAGGCCAAAGGGATTGAAGTGGTGGTGTATGAACCTGTGCTGGAAAGTGATGAGTTTTTCCGCTCTAGGGTGATACGCGATGTTAATGAATTTAAAAAAGTTTCAGATGTCATTATTTCCAACCGTATGGTTGATGAACTAAAAGATGTTGCGGATAAAGTTTATACCCGGGATCTGTTTGGTAATGATTGAAAGCGGCTTGCGTAAACGGAAAGTTAAATGAGAAGATCGGTATGAAATATTTGGTTACCGGCGCAGCCGGTTTCATCGGTGCCCGTGTCTGCGAACGTTTGTGTGAAGCGGGATTCGAAGTTGTGGGTATCGATAATCTCAATGATTACTACGATATCAGTTTAAAACAGGCCAGATTGCAAAAGCTGGCTGATTTTAACCATTTCCAATTTCAAAAGCTTGATTTGGCCGACAGGGAGGCCATGGCTGAACTCTTTGCCAAAGGTGGTTTTAAGCGGGTCATCCATTTGGGGGCTCAGGCCGGTGTTCGCTATTCAATTGAAAACCCTTATGCTTATGCGGACAGCAATATTATCGGTATGCTTACTATATTGGAAGGCTGCCGTCATCATGGCATAGAACATCTGGTATATGCCTCTTCCAGCTCGGTTTATGGTCTCAACAAGAAGATGCCGTTCGCGACGACTGATTCGGTCGACCATCCGGTGTCTTTTTACGCGGCGACCAAGAAAGCTAATGAGATGATGGCACATAGCTATGCGCACCTTTATGGCTTGCCCGCAACAGGACTGAGGTTTTTCACTGTCTATGGCCCACGGGGACGCCCGGATATGGCGCCTATGCTGTTCGCAGATGCCATTACCTCTGGCAGGCCTATCAAGGTGTTCAATCAGGGGAATATGAGCCGCGATTTTACCTTTATCGATGATATCGTCGAAGGCATCATCAGAGTGGCAGATAAAGTGCCTACGCGGCAGAGTGATTGGACGGTAGAACAGGGGACCCCGGCAACCAGCAGTGCGCCATATCGTGTTTATAACATAGGTAATGGCAGCCCGGTTCGCTTATTGGATTTTATCAGTGAGCTTGAAGCTGCGCTCGGGCAAAAAGCCGAAAAAATTATGTTGCCTATGCAAGATGGTGATGTCCAGGCCACTTGGGCTGATACCGAAGATCTATATAGTGCCGTGGCTTATAAGCCTAGAGTTGGGATCCGTGAAGGGGTCAAAGCCTTTGCCGATTGGTATAAAGCCTTTTATTAATAAAAGAGCCATAGCGCGCTTCAGATCTGAAACGCGCTATGGATTTATCTCATCATTTTGCAGTGTTCATGCGGCGTATTTAGTTCTCTTTATTTAACCTGTAGTTATCAGCCAGGCTGCCGGTGATGCGGTTGCCTTCTCTGTCCAGCATAAACAGCTGATTTTCCCCTACCAGATATTTACTGCCATCCTCCAGGGTGATTTTGCTGCCGCTGGCATCCCAGGTGAACTTGTCGGTTTCGCTGAATATGCTCTCGTCCTTACCTTGATACACTTGCTGCAGGCGATAGCTGTTATCTTCTTTGAGCGTTAGCGTAGTTTCTATCCCTGAGCAATTTGCACAGGGAAGCAGTCCTTTATAGCTTCCGTCCCAGTCCAGCGAGTTTTGACTGGTATCACCCATAGGTATTTGGGCTGTTTGTTCAGCCGGGGCCGTAGCGGTTTCTGCTGGGCCGTTTGTCCCTGGAGATTGGCTGTCCTGATCTTGGCAAGCAGCCAGACCCAGCGCCATACCACTTGTCATCAGCAGCGCAAAAATAGTGGACTTGTTCATGGTTTATTCCCTTAAGTTACCTAAGTTGGCCTTCAGGCTAGCACAGCTGATTTGCCGGGTGTAAGGCTTTTGTCACACCATCTGGGTTATGGTTCAGAGCCTATTCAGTCACGTAACCGGCTTGTTTACGCGATGCAATCGAAAGGCTATCGTCCTATGACTGCGACTCCTGCTACAATCCCTCCAATTATCGTTTTTTGTGTCTCTTGATGAAAGCTCAATCTCTCCCTTTATCCGGCCTGATATTGTTTACGCCCGAGATCTTCAATGATAATCGGGGCTATTTTATGGAGTGCTTTCGAGCCTCTGTCTTTGAAAAAGCCTTGATGGATAGCGGCCAAGCTCCAGTTGCTCTGGTGCAGGAGAATCACAGCTGTTCTGGCGTGGGAGTGCTTAGGGGACTTCATTTTCAGCGCCAATATCCCCAAGGTAAGCTAATTCGGGTTATCAGCGGTGAGATCTACGATGTCGCCGTCGATATTCGTCCCCAATCTCCCACCTTTGGGCAGTGGCACGGTTTGCATTTATCGGCACAGAACCGCTGTCAGCTGTGGATCCCACCGGGTTTTGCCCATGGTTTTTACGTGACCAAGGGACCGGCCGAGGTGATATACAAGTGCAGTGATTATTATCAGCCCGGCGATGAAGGTGCCATTGTCTGGAACGATGCTGACTTAGCGATAGACTGGCCGCTGAATACCGCACTGGGTGAGCCATTACTCTCAGCCAAAGACAGACAGGCCAAGTCTTTTAACGCTCAACACTGGGCTTGAAAACTCATGCAACTACTGACTTCCAATCTTTGACTTAGAGAGTGGTTAAGCAGAATGGTTTAGTAGCAGGTTTGTGTTTTTTAGATGGCAGAAATGGCTGTAATTTCAACTGGTTAGTGAGCCGTCAGAGAATAGTTGGACAACGACAGAATGCCACGCCCTAAATTAGTGTTTGCTTCTTTTTAGATTACGACAATCTGATTTAATCGTTAGTCGAGAATAGGTTTCCTCACTACCTTGGAATGAACAGCGACAGGCCATATTCGTCGCTGTTTAACTGTGCCCGTTTGTTAAGGCGCGCTAACCAAAGGCGCAAGCATTCGCGGCACTTGAATCGAGAAAGTGGCTTATCCCACGCCCTTCACCAAGGAAGAGGACTTCCAACATGAAATCAAGTATCCCATCTCTGACCGCGGTGGCGCTGTCTGTTGCCATGGTTTTTGGCGCAGCCGCTACCCAAGCGGCGCAGTCGCAATCGGCTGTTCAGCCTCAGGCCGCAACAACCAACGCCTACTGGTGGCCGCAGCAACTGGATCTATCGCCACTGCGCCAGCACGGCGCTGAATCCAATCCCTACGGCGCCGATTATGATTATGCCAAGGCCTTTGGCTCTTTGGATTTGGACGCCGTCAAAGCCGATATCAAAACTACGTTAACCACTTCCCAGGACTGGTGGCCCGCCGACTATGGTCACTATGGCCCTTTCTTTATCCGTATGGCCTGGCCAGTGCCGGTGTTTATCGCATCTTTGACGGTCGCGGCGGTGCCAGTGGTGGTCAGCAACGTTTTGAACCTCTCAACAGTTGGCCTGATAACGTCAGTCTCGACAAGGCACGCCGCCTACTTTGGCCAATTAAACAAAAGTATGGCAGCCAGATCTCTTGGGCTGACCTCATGGTACTGGCCGGTAACGTATCCCTGGAGTCCATGGGTTTTAAATCCCTTGAAAAAATGTTATATTTCAAATGCTTATTTAAATATTCCGAACATAACCCATCATTTCTTACTCTTTAACCTGTTGTTATTAAAGAATATTAAAAACCATCTTCGGAAAGATTTTTGCCGTTGACTGAACTTTTTAACCCATAAAAGTCAACGGCAATCAACGCCGTTTAACACCGTTAGAGGTACGGAATAAACGCCTCTGCGGAACTGTAGATTTTGAGTGCTTCATCCTCGGATTTAACAATATCATCCCACTTCAGCGAGCCAGGGCAGAGATCCATTGCGTCAAACTCTCCATCGCTGGTGTACTTCTTAAACCGGTACAACTGATCCTTTGTAAGCCCATCACAGTTCAACGCACCAACATTACCGATTTCAGTTTTCAGATCAAAACTATCACCAGCGGACTGTAGACGCTCAAGCTTTACCAACAGCAAATCATAAGTACTGACATTACTAAGACCTGCAAGCTGGCTTATCAACCTATCTGCGACGTCCCATTCCCCCAAGGCCAAATGTGCCAACGTCATGATTTTAAGATAGCTCACCTGAGTTGCCGGATAGGCAGAACCTGACTTTTTATTCAACTCTTCGGTAAGCTGCCGCACTTTATCCATATCACCAAGTTTGATGTGATTATGGAGCTTGGAAAGCAGCGACAGAACATAAAAATTGCTGGTTTCACCGTAGTGCTTTTTATAAAACTCAATAGCGTCATCACATGCCGCTACCCCAGTCTGTATGTCCTGTTCATTCGGTGCGAATTGTTTGGCTGAGCTGCTACACAGAGAGTAGGAGAAGTAACCGGCATGCCCGATATTGCCTTTAGCCTTATAATGCTCCCTCAATAGTTGCAACTGCGCCAAATATAGACCTTGCTTGTCGAAGGCATTCGCGAACACCGAAAACTGCAAATAGTAATTCAGCGCGTTTTCACCGTAACTCGATAACTCAGGAGACACGGTTACCATTACCTGATAGGCATTGGCGAACCTTCTCTCGTTGATTGCGTTTGTCAGCTCGATGATGAAGTAGTTGGTCCGATACACAGCCGGTAGCGAATCGGGATCGACGCTCGTGTAAATTTCATCAATGATATCGCCGAGCTTAAATCGATTAACAGAAGCGGATTGCTTGGCCAAAATCGCCAGCACATAGACCGATGGGTGTTTGTTATCGTATAGCGAGTTTAACAGCCCAGTATTGCTGACGATGCGATTATTTAGACTTTCAACAGACTGTTTTCCTTGAAGATTGGACATAATATACCAATCGTGCAACACACTTGCCCAGCGTTTGGCCGACACGGCCGCGATATTGCTTTCACTCTTGTCGAGCAGCGCCTCCATCTGCTGTAACTTATCCTGGTCAAGTACATCAGATGCAGAGATGATGTTAACCTGCTGCAACAGCATGGCCTGATTTATATCATTCGGCTCTAAATGCGGTATCACTAATGCAAACAGCTGATGGTATTGTTGGTTTGACAAAGGGGCTGTACCAATTTCCCAATCCACTAATGCAAATAATCTGGCATCACGGGCATCAGGCAGCGCCGAAGCCATTTCAATTAACGCTGTCAGCCGCTTATCTGCGTCCTTGTGGTGATTGTCCAGAATATCCAATTCCAATTGGATTTTTGATGCTATCAAATGCTCAATGGCATACTCGGGCAGCCCTGCTGTAAGCTTAAGAAGCTTTTCATTCTCAACCCTGGCATTGGTGTAATCACCAATTACTTTATTAGCTTCCGTCAATGAAAGCGTGAAGCGCACAGCTTGTGCCTTAGGAAGCAGCTCAAGCTGAACCTGACTTGCTGACGCCACCAATGCACGTTGTCGTTCGATTTCACTCACTACTTTCACGTCAACCTGAGCAAGCATAGCCTCAGCCAACTTCAAGTTACTGTCAGCCAGCTGCGCCTGCTGCACTGACTCCAACTTAACCCCGTAGTAATGGTAACCAGTAACAGAAGCGGCAATCCCAAGTCCTACGGTCATGGCCACCGCAAACCGATACCGCTTAAACCATAAACCCGCATTGTAGGACCGGCTGGGATTAGCAAGAATTGGAAGGCAATTAAGATAGTTGAGCAGTTCTGTCTTGAACTCTGCCACCGTTTGATACCTGTCTTCAACACGATCGGCAGATGCTTTGGCGGCGATCAAGCCGATTATCGCATCACCGGGCAGTAACACCTTAAGCACCTTGCCCAAACTATAGATATCGGATGCAACAGTAATTCTCTCTCCGGATTTTTGTTCGGGAGAAGCATAATCAAACGACATCGCATTGAGATAAGAATGGCTGAGGCTACCCTGTCCGCCCATCAGCTTTGAGATGCCAAAATCAATGACATGCACCCGCCCTTCAGCGTCGACCAAAAGATTATCGGGCTTGATGTCTCGATGTAGCACCTGATTGGCATGAGAGTGCACAATGCCATCCAATACTTGAATAAACACCCTGATTTTTTCAGCGGCTGAATCCAGCTTGTTGCAGTATTCGGTGATGGACTCACCATTGATGTAGGGCATCACCACATAGGCAACCCCGCGACTATCCTGACCGGCATCAAGTATAGTCACCACATTTGGATGATTAAGAGAAGCTAAGGCCTGAGCTTCATAATTGAATACTGAGCCAGCCTCGGACGAAATTAGAGACAGGGACACCGCCTTAATGGCTACCACTTGGGAATAGGTACCATCCTGACGTTCGCCAAGATAAACATGCCCCATGCCACCTTGGGCTATCCGGCGGATGACTTGGTACTTACCGATTATATCCCCTTCACTGAGCACATCGGCCATTCCCTGTGAAGCCTGTTCAAGACCAGCCTTAAATAATTGAGTTGCATTAAGCTCCTGTATATCAAGCATAATACGCAGGCGCTGATACAAGTCGTTGTCATCTTGCTTCAGTGTTTGCAGATAGCTCTCTTGTTCAGCAGCGGTAAGTTCCAGCAGGCGTGAATAATGTGCGTAAAGAGAAGACATCCAGGTTCCATCCCGCTTAATCGTTAAGGTGTACAGACAAGCATTTCTTGATGAAAGAGAGGTCCTTGTCGACCGAAGATTCAGAAATGCCCAACATGCTGGAAATCTCTTTCAATGAACTCAAACAAACATATTTGTATATAAAAACAGACACTTGCCTAGGATAGTCAAGCGACAGTTTTTTTAGCACGTGCTCAATTTCAAACAATTGTTGGAAAGCAGACAAGGTTTGTGGCTCAACAGCAGTTTCAATTTGTCTTTTTTTTGCCTGAGACTTGCGCAGATTATCAATCAGAATTGAATAGATGACCTGTGAAAACAGCATGAAGAGCTCTCTACTGTTTCCAATTGTGACATCCCTGCTTTGCGCTACACGAATAAAGGCATCATGGACGAGTGACGTCGTGTTACACGAGATCCTCAGCCAGGTATTGTCATCAAACTCAGCCAAAGACTTGGTCCGGACCTCAGACGCGACATTTCGAAATTTCTGGTAGGCAAACTGGTATAACTGAGCTTCAACCTGTTTGGGTGCCTGCTCCCAGCGGATCACTATATCAGTCATAAGTTGTGCATCATCTGCACTGCGCATCACCAATTGGTTCAAATTTTAATCATCCATGATGAGTTAACCTGCTAAAATGTAACAACATAATGTAGTTTTAACAATTGGCTTTATTCAAAAATGTAGCCATTTGACAACTTCTGCGTTTATAAAGTGATTACTGTCACAATTATGTTTGAACGGCTGTTATCCTCTTCACCTCTAAGCATGCCCAGCGGCAAGCGCACTTCAATAGATTGCTACTTAACCGGCAATCAACTGTATCCTTACCCAGCAAAGGCACCTATTCCCCTGCCGTTGAAGCTCTTCCCCTCCCCCTCAACTTAATCTAAGGAAGGTGCGAATAAGTCCGAGATGTGAGATCATCGTGTTGTAACCTGAACCCAGAATGAGTAACCGGATGAGCCAGCAACTGACTTTTGCCGACAGTGAGTTTTCCAGTAAACGCCGCCAGACCCGCAAAGAAGTTATCCTTTCTGCCAAGGAAAACTTCTTTGAAGTCGGAGGCCAAGCGGTCTTAGGAAGACAATTCGTATCCGCAACTCCTTGGCT
>NZ_NIJM01000026.1:18940-68803 GCF_002836945.1 Shewanella chilikensis | reverse complement strand
CATCGCCAGACGCCTAACAAACAAAAAAGCCCTAGCTGAATGCTAGGGCTTTTTTGTTTGTCTCGCTTCCAGCGAGCACGACTTAACATGCAGCCCAAAGCTGCTGGCGCAGTGTGTGCCCCTCAGCTCGCAGCCAAGCTGCTTCGCGCTACAGCCATCTATCAAGCTGTGCTTGATGAGCAGATGTCTTTCGCCCCCATGTGAGATGCTGCTGTGGAGATATTGAGAATGGCTCGACCCGTTTGTCTGGTCAGATTTATCCAGTCTCTGAAGCACAGAGATTTCATCCGACCGCTATCTTCAATAAAGGTACTCGAGACTTAAGTAGAGAAGCCACCTGAATCAGGTGGCTTTCTGTATTTGGAATTACTTTATACTCACTTTGTGTTTAGTGCAGCTTGAGTCAGTCAGATGGTTACTCTTGGGGATCCGTCTTGGTTCCGTTTAGAAGCGGCCGCGAATACCTACGGCTATCTGGGTTCCGAAGCGTTCCAGATAATTCACCTGATCTTCGCGCTTGATGTAACCTGAGTAGCGGTTGTTGGTCAGGTTGGAGGCTTCACTGAAGACGGTCAAGTTGTCTGTGATGTCGTAGCTGATGCTGGCATCCAACTGGCCGTAGTCGTCTATCCAGGCCGGGCCGCCCCAGGCATCCGGATCCACCAGGAACTTGCTGCGCCAGTTATAGGCAAGGCGCGCCTGCAAACCATACTGCTCATAGTAGAGCACGGCATTGTAGGAGTTCTCGGACATCCCCTTGAAGGGCAGATCCTTGGCTTTCAGCTCAGGATCCTCATAACTGCTGTCCACATAGGTGTAGTTAAGCTGCCAGCCAAAGCCGTTGAACGGCTCAGGCAACCACTGTTCGAGGGATTGTTGCCAGGCAATTTCAAAGCCTTGCACTTTGGCACCGTACTGTCCGGAAACCGGCTGACTTACCAGGTAACGGTTGCCATTGACCTCCATGGGGGTCTTTTCATCAGAGATAAAGGAGTCGATATCCTTGATGAACAGGGCGCCGCTCAGTGAACTGCTGTCGCCGTAATACCACTCCAGTGCCAGATCCGCCTGTTTGGCCTGCTCGGGTTCAACCCCGGGATTACCGCGTACCAGAGTTGGTAAGCCCTGCTCCTGACTGGTGAAGTTGGGCGCGGCCCAGACTCTGAGCGAGTAGAGTGACGGGCGGCTCAATACTTCGGCGGCCGAGATGCGCAGCAGCAGATCGTCCTGCAGGTTCAGCTTGAAGTTGAGGCTTGGCAATATGTTGGTATAGCTGTCGCTGTAGTTTACCGGGCTGACAGTGCGCCAGTCATCGTTGAGCGGCTGACCGGCATCATCCAGCACTACCTTGCTCAAATCATAGCCAAAGCCTTCGGAATCGACTTGGGTGCGACTGGCCCTGACCCCCAGATTGAGCATATAGGGCAGATCGAACAGCAGCTCTTCAATCGTTATCTGCACATAGGCCGAGGTCACGGCCTCGCTTACCTCATAAGTACCGGCTTGATTGGCACTGGCTACTATGGCCTCATTGGCGGCATCGGCGTTGATGGAGCGGTAGTATTCCAGCAACTTGTCATAGTCAAAGCTGGGCCAGGGATCCGGTGAGATGCTGTTTTCGCCGTCGAGGAAGTTATCGAAGTTGGCGGGCACAAACACATTACCCGGAATTTGGAACAGCTCAAACTCGCCTTGAGTGAAGACTCCCGAGCCGTCAAAAGCATAACCGTCGCGGGTTAGATAGTAGCCGCCGCGACTGAATTGGCTGGGGTTTTTCGATCTGAAATCATTCTGGCTCTTGACCTGTTTGACATAGTTTATCCCGGCATCCAGCTTGCTGATAAAGCCGCTTTCCGGCAAATACTGGGTCATCAGCTTAAGATCCGTTACCTTGTCATCCACGCCTGTGCCACTGTTTAGGCTGTAGTGGGCACCATAGGTCTGCTCGCTGGTGAGTCCCGGGCCTATCACCACATCCGGCAGCATCTGACCATTGGTGTAGTCGATATCTATGCTGTCGACAAAGCCGCGGGCGACGATGAAGCGATTGTCGCCCTTGTTCTTGTTTTTGGCGGCCGAGTAGGCAAGATCGGCGGTGACCGACCAATTGGGGGTGATAAACAGCGCCGTATTCAGTGCCAGTTGGTAGGTGTCTGTCTTGCGCGGTGTGCTCAAGTTAAGCAGCTCCACCATAGTGTTGTCGCCCTGCTGGCGCATGGAAACCACTCGCCCCAGCTCATCGAACTGCGCATCGCTGAACAGCGGGGTACCCGGTGTCCACTCCTCGTCATAGTTGACAAACCCTATCTGGTATTTGTGTCCATCGGTATTGTAGCGAGAGTAGAGGGCGTCGAAATTGACATCCAGATTATCCAGAGGCCGCCATTGCAGCGCCAGGGTGCCACCGATGCGTTCGCGTACGTCCTGGGCGTTGGCATAGTACATGTAACTGGGTATTTTGGAGGCGTAGATTTCGCCTTCATCAATCACACCATTGCCGTTGGTGTCTACTGGCACCCCGGCGCTGTCGACACCCCAGCCTTCCTCTTCATCGAAAAAACCATCGGCGGAATAGGTGTCGGCCCTGAGGGTTTTCTTGGAGTAAACGGCGGAAAACAGAGCGCCGAAACTGTCGTTATCGGACTTGTCGCCTATGATGAGAGATGCGTGCGGGTGCAGGTCTTCGGTGCGCGACTCATAGATACCCTTGGCCGAGGCCTGCAGGGTAAAACCGTCCAAATCCAAAGGCTTGCGGGTCTGAATATCCACAATTGCCCCTATGCCTCCTTCGGTGAGCCGCGATTCGGGAGATTTGTAAACCGCCAGCACATTGACCAGCTCCGAGGCTATGGTGTCAAAGTTGAAGTCCCGCCCGGCGTTGTCCGAGGCCAGTTTGCGGCCATTGAGGGTAGTGATGTTGTAGCCGTCCCCCAGGCCGCGGATCAGTATGTTCTGTCCCTCGCCGCCGTTGCGGGTAATGGTCACCCCGGGAATACGTTGCAGTGCTTCGGCCAGGTTTTCATCCGGAAACTTGCCTATATCATCGGCCACCACAAGATCCACCACTGCGGTGGCATTCTGTTTCAGAAACAGCGACTCCTTGATGGCTGAGCGGATACCCGTTACCTGGATCCTTTCCAGCTCGGCATCCTGCTGTTGAGCTGAGTTTTGTTGTGTTTGAGCCTTGTTTTCCTTGTCGGACTCGTCATTGGCCGTAACCGGCTGTGTTGCCAGCGCACTGGCAACTGCCAGGGCAATTAGGGCAGGTTGGGTGGCTAAGAGCTTCATGGGTTCCCCGCTGTTTGTTTTTATCAGGCTTAATGCCTTTCGCTTTTGTTGTTTAACGAAAGCATTGGAAACAGCGGAATGCTTTCGATTGCTTATTTATAGCGTTAAAAACTCTGTTTGATCAATGAAAAAATGTAAAATGTCTTTTAATTGTTTTCGGTTTGGTGCATAGTTTAGCTAGTTGAAAGTGAAAGTTTGTTGTTGGTTTTGGCTTAAGTCGTTGTGGTATAAGAATTGTTGTTATGATTTGACGACGTTGCTAGTAGATTGAAAGCTTTCGAAAGTTAGTGCAGGTTCACCTGCTCCAGAGCGCAACAAACAAAACAGGAAGAGTGCAGTGAATAATCTCAACACTATTGAGAGGCAGCAGGAGATAGTCCGGCTGACCCAACAACAGGGAAAGGTGTCGGTCACCGAGCTGGCAAATCGCTTCGGGGTCTCGGAAGTCACCATACGCTCGGATCTGGCGGTATTGGATCAAAAGCAGTTGTTGGTGCGCTCCCGTGGCGGCGCCATGGTCAACTCCGACCTTATTCGTGAACTGTCACTGAAAGAGAAGGGCCACTGCTACTCGGCACTGAAGCAGGAGCTGGGCAAGGTGGCGGCCTCTTTGGTTAATGATGGCGACCGCCTGTTGCTGGACTCGGGCACCACTACCCAGCAAGTCGCGGCCAACCTCCTTGAACATCAAGATCTTATTGTGATGACCAACGGCCTTAACATAGCCACAGAGCTGGCGCGTTCCGACGACGTTGAGGTGATGCTTACCGGCGGCTTGCTGCGTAAGAAGTCGATGTCTTTCTATGGTTCCATCGCCGAGAAGAGCCTCAGGGATTACAACTTCAACAAGCTGATCCTCGGGGTGGATGGTTTTGATCTCAAGGCAGGTCTCACCACCCATTTTGAGAAGGAAGCCAGTCTCAACCGCATGATGTGTGAGATTGCCAGCGAGATCATAGTAGTTACCGATTCATCCAAATTCGACCAACAGGCGTTTCATGTAATTTGTGCCAGTCGGCAGATCCAGCAACTGGTGACCGACAGCGGCATTCCCGAGCGCTATGTGGAAGAACTCACCAAGCAAGGGGTGCAGCTGCACCTGATAGATAAAAACAAATAACAAGGGGAGAAGTTATGTCTGGTTTTGATCGTCGTTCCTTTCTGAAAGCTTCAGTGGCCACAGCTGCTGCCTCGGCGCTGGCTGGCTGCGCCGCCAATGCCGGTTCATCTGCACTGGCACCCAAGGCCAGTGGCCGCTCTGTCATGGGGCTGGTGGTTCCGAAAATGGCCGAAGTGCGGGTGGGGCTAATCGGCGTCGGTGAGCGAGGTGTGGGGTTCATTCACCATTTCAACAACATAGAGGGCGCCAGGGTAACAGCTATCTGCGATACCGATCCCCTGGTCATAGAACGTGCCAAGAAGGTAATGAGTGACGCAGGCTTGGCCCAGCCCGGTTATTATTCCCAGGGCAAACACGCCTATCGTGAATTGTTGGCACGCCAGGATGTGGACATAGTGGTCATTGCCACACCTTGGGAATGGCACCACCCCATGGCCAAAGAGGCTATGCTGGCCGGCAAACACGCCTTTGTTGAAGTGCCTATGGGGATCACCATGGAGCAGCTCTGGGATCTGGTGGACACAGCCGAGCAAACCCAGCGCAACTGCATGATGATGGAAAACGTCTGCTACGGTCGCGACGAGCTGATGGTGCTCAACATGGTACGCCAGGGGCTGTTCGGCGAACTGCTGCACGGTGAAGCCGCTTATATTCACGAGCTGCGCTGGCAGATGAAGGAGATAGATCGCAAGACGGGCTCCTGGCGCACCAAGTATCACGCCTTGATTGACGGTAACCTGTATCCTACCCATGGCTTGGGGCCTGTGTCCCAGTACATGAATATCAACCGCGGCGATAGGTTCGACTATCTCATTTCCATGAGCTCTCCGTCGCTTGGGCGCGCAGCCTATGCCAAGCGTGAATTCCCCGCCGACCATGCCCGCAACAAGCTCAACTATATCTGCGGCGATATCAATACCAGTCTTATCAAGACGGTTAAAGGCCGAACCATCATGGTGCAACACGACACCACAACGCCGCGTCCTTACAGCCGCCATAACCTGATTCAGGGTACCAATGGGGTGTTTGCCGGTTTCCCCAACCGCATAGCGCTGGAGCAGGGCGGCAGTGGCAGCTTCCACCATTGGGACCAGGATATGACCCAGTGGTATGCCAAGTATGACCATCCGCTGTGGTTGCAGATGGGCGAGGCGGCCGAAAAGAACGGCGGTCATGGCGGCATGGACTTTTTAATGTGCTGGCGGATGATCTACTGCCTGCGTAACGGCGAGCCGCTGGATCAGGATGTGTATGACGGTGCGGCCTGGTCGGCGGTGCAGCCTCTGTCGGCGGCTTCAGTGGCCGATCGCGGTAACTCCAAGGACTTCCCCGACTTTACCCGTGGCGTGTGGCAGAGCGCCAAACCGCTTGGCATTGTAGGTTGAGGTAAGCATGTCTGCACTCAAATCCATTATTGAGGCCAACAAGGCCGGGCAGCAGGCGGGGATTTATTCCGTCTGTTCGGCCCAGCCGCTGGTACTGCGCGCCGCTCTGCGTCATGCGGCGCGGCAACGGGCGCCCTTGCTGATTGAGGCTACGGCCAACCAGGTCAATCAGCACGGCGGCTATACAGGCATGACTCCCGCCGATTTTATCGCCTTTGTGAAGATCCTGGCCCAAAGTGAAGGTGTTGCCGAAGCGCAGTTGCTGTTCGGCGGCGATCACCTGGGGCCGGTGGCCTGGAAGCACCTGACTGCCGAGCAGGCGATGGCCGAGGCCGAAACCATGGTGCGGACCTATGTCGAGGCGGGGTTTTGTAAAATTCATCTGGATGCCAGCATGGCTTGTCATCAGGAACACACGCCCCTTGCCGATGAGGTGATTGCCGCGCGCGCCGCCAGACTGTGCCGCGCCGCAGAAGCGGCCAAGGCGCCGGGGCAACAGCTCTGTTATGTGATAGGCACTGAAGTACCCGCTCCCGGTGGTGTCAGTTCGCTGGAGGAGGGGCTGCAGATCACCCCGGTCGCGGCGATGAAACACACCATTAGCGCCCACAAACAGGCCTTTGCCGCCGAAGGGCTTGGGGAGGAGGTTTGGCAGCGGGTGATTGCGCTGGTGGTGCAGCCAGGGGTGGAGTTCGGCAATGCCGGGGTACATCAGTATGATGATACGCTCACCAAAGAGCAGAGCCGCTTTATTCGTGAGCAGCCCAACCTGGTGTTTGAAGCCCACTCCACAGATTATCAGCTGCCGGAGCATTACGCCCAGTTGGTGGCCGGCCATTTTGCCATTCTCAAAGTGGGGCCGCAGTTGACTTTTGCCCTGCGCGAGGGGCTGTTTGCCCTGGATCATATAGAGGCCTTGCTGGTGCCGGCGGCGAAACGCTCAGGGCTTAGAGCCCTGTGTGAGCAGAAGATGTTGTCTGAGCCCAAATACTGGCAGTCGTTCTATACAGATCCTGCGCTGCGGGATTGGCAACTGGGATTCAGTTACAGTGACAGGATCCGCTACTACTGGCCCGAATTGTCACTGACCATAGACAAGCTGCTGGCCAATCTGGCAAACCCCATTCCCGAACCTCTTATCAGCCAATATCTGCCGCTGGCCTATCCGGCCGTGGTCAGAGGCGAGCTGCCTGCCACGGCGATTGAGCTGGTACTCCATCATATCGGCCTGGTGCTTAACCGTTATGCCAGCGCCTGTCAGCCTGCTGCCATCGAAGGATAAATCAATGCAAGTCAGTGACCTATCAAAGACCCACTTGTATCCAAAATCTGCCGCCAACCCGCTTTGGCAAGCGCCGGAGAGCGGTAAATGGACGGCGACCGAGATAGCCCAGCAGCCGACACTCTGGCGCGAATTACAGGCCGATTTCAAACATAGGGAAGCGCAGCTCAGCGCTTTTCTCAATCCCTTGCTGGCCAAGGACAATCTGCGGATTATTCTCACCGGCGCGGGTACTTCGGCTTATATCGGCGAGGCGTTGGCAGCCTTTTTACAGCGGCAACTCAGATTGCCGGGCCAGAGGGTGGAAGCCTTGTCCAGCACGGATATTGTTTCTCACCCCAGGCTGCATCTCAACCCATTGCAGCCGACTCTGATCGTCTCCTATGGCCGCTCGGGAAACAGCCCTGAATCCCTGGCTGTGCTGGCGTTGGCCGATGAGTTGCTGACAGATGTCAGTCATCTGCTGCTGACCTGTAACCCTGAGGGAGCTTTGGCCAGCTATGCGGCCGAACACAGTCACAAGGCTTGTTTGTGGTTGATGCCCCAGGAAAGCCACGATCGCAGCTTTGCCATGACCAGCAGCTTCAGTTGTATGTATCTGGCGACCCTGCTGCTGTTTGCTGAGGAAGACAAACCGCTATCCAGGGTGCTGACACTGACGGAGCAACTGCTCGAAACCCGGCTCGACGGGGTGCAGCAAACCGCGGCCCATTGCTGCAAGCGGATAGTGTTCCTCGGCGCCGGGCCGCTCAAGGCGGCGGCTCAGGAGGCGGCGCTCAAGTACCTTGAACTGACGGCCGGTATAGTGATCAGCAGTTTTGAGAGTCCGCTGGGGTTTCGTCACGGCCCCAAGTCACTGGTGAATGAAGATACCCAGATAGTGATGCTCGGCAGCTCTGAGCCCTATGCCAGAGCCTACGATCTGGATCTTCTGTCAGAGCTGCGCGCCGATAAGCGGGCGCTGGATATCTGTTATCTGAGTGAAGAGGCTCTGGCCCAAGATGGTCAGGCCAGTTTGGAAGAGGCTTGGTTGATACTGCCCTTTATTGTTTACTGTCAGCTACTTGCATTTTACAAGGCGTTGGAGCTTGGGGTGTCACCGGATAATCCCTGTCCCAGCGGCCAGGTCAATAGAGTGGTGCAGGGGGTGAAGCTGCATTCGCTTGCGGTTTATACTCGGCCCGGCAGCCTGGATAACACAGAGGATTGAGCCATGTACTACGGTGTGGATATCGGTGGTACCAAGATAGAACTGGCGGTGTTCAGTCCACAATTGCGTTTGTTGGATAAATGGCGCATTGCGACTCAGGGTGACGATTATCAGAGCTTTCTGGCCTCACTCGCCTTGCAGATAAGCGAGGCCGACAGGCGCTGGCCGGCCGAGTCCGGCATCCCGGGCACTGTGGGGATAGCCCTGCCCGGGGTGATCCGCGCCGATGGCACTGTGGTCTCCAGCAATGTACCTTGCCTCAATCAGCGTAAAGTGGCCGAAGATCTGGGCGCCTTGTTGTCGCGTCCTGTGGCTCTTGGCAATGATTGCCGTTGTTTCGCCCTGTCCGAAGCCTTGCTGGGAGCCGGGAAAGATCATGCCAGAGTTCTTGGGCTCATACTCGGTACCGGGCTTGGCGGCGGGATCTGTATCGAAGGGCGACTGATCACCGGCGCCCACTGTCTGGCCGGTGAGTTCGGCCATCAGGGTATGGCGGCCAGCGTGCTGCTGCGCCATGGCTTGCCGCTTTACGATTGCGGCTGTGGCCTCAAAGGCTGCGCCGAAACCTATGTCTCGGGCACAGGCCTTGGTCGTATCTACCGGGCGTTTGGCGGCGAGGGTGATACATACGCTTGGCTGGCGGCGCTGCGCGCCGGTGATGCCATAGCCAAACGCAGTTTCGATGCTTATCTGGATGCCCTGGGCAGTGTGTTGGCCGGGCAGATCCTCAGTCTGGATCCGGACATCTTTGTCTTCGGCGGCGGCTTGAGCGAAGTGCCGGAAATTTTGGCGGCGCTGCCGCAGGCTACCGCCAGGCATATGTTCAATGGGGTGCAGTTGCCCGAGTTTTGCGCCGCTCAATTCGGCGCCGCCAGTGGCGTTCGCGGCGCCGCCATGCTGGGAAAGGCGCTGGCGACTAGAGTGGAACAGAGCAATAGCGTGAGCGCCAACGAGCAGGTAGCGGATATGGATACCCTGTTGACCGGAGGCTGGCATGAACAGCAACACTGACAAGGCCCCGTTCTGGATTGGTGCCGATGGTGCCCTGCTCGGGCCGCAAATGAGCCGCAGTAGTGAGGTTTGGCTGCGGATAGTCGATGGCCGTATTCATACCATTGCCAAGGCGCCCAAGGAAGGTGAGGCGGCAACTCACTATGCAGGCCTTCTGGTTCCCGGTTTTGTCGACACTCAGGTCAACGGTGGTGGTGGCCGCATGTTCAACCGGCAACCCAGCGTTGAGACGCTTAAGCTGATGTTGGACGCCCATGGCCGTTTCGGCACCACCAGCATGTTGCCGACGCTTATCAGCGACGATATCAGGGTAATGCAAGCGGCACTAGCGGCGGCCATCAGCGCCAGGGAAGCCGGTCTTGACGGCATAGCCGGGATCCATTTTGAGGGGCCGCATCTGTCACTGGAGCGTAAGGGGTGCCACAGTGAAGCACGCTTAAGAGAGCTTGGCGATATTGAGTTGGCGCTCTACGCCGAAGCTGTGTCCCAACTGGGTGTTTGTGTGGTGACTCTGGCTCCCGAGAGGGTAGGGCCTGAAGATGTTCGCCGCCTGGTGGCGCTCGGTGTCAGAGTGTCGTTGGGGCATTCCAATGCCAATGCCGAAACCGTGATGACGGCGCTGGATGCCGGAGCCAGCGGCTTTACCCATCTTTATAACGGCATGTCACAGCTGGAGTCGCGTGCTCCCGGCATGGTGGGAACGGCGCTCAGTGACCCAAGGGCATTTTGCGGCATTATTCTCGACGGTCATCATCTGCACCCGGTCAGCGCCACTCTCGCCTGGCGTGTCAAGGGGAGTCGACGTTTGATGCTGGTAACAGATGCCATGTCGCCTGTGGGCTCTGAAGAGCAGGAGTTTGAATTTTTCGGCGGTAAAGTTGTGCGCCGCGGTACTGAGCTCAGGGATCTCAACGGCTCTTTGGCCGGCTCAGTATTGGAGATGACAACGGCGGTTCGCTATGCCGTCAAGGTGCTGGGGATCCCGCTGGAGCAGGCCGTTGCCATGGCCAGCAGTACTCCGGCCGCTTTTGCCGGGCTGAATGACAGAGGCATGTTGGCCGAAGGCATGCGGGCTGACTTGCTGCTGCTTGACGATGCCCTGTATCAGTCAAAGCGCTGGCAAGGCGGCAGGCTCGCAGCGGGCGCCGAAGTTCGCAGCAAAAGCGTTTGAAAAATAAGCAGCTTCAAGGGACATCTGTCCTTGGCAGCAGCTGGATAATCATTGACAGAGAATAACAATAACAAGAGGAGATGCCGATAATGGACAATAACACCCTGAATAAAGGAGGCGGCACTTTACTGCCCATGGTGCTGATTGGAATACTCTTTTTTGTATTCGGCTTCGTAACCTGGCTCAATGGTGCACTGATCCCTTTTCTGAAAATCGCCTGTGAACTCAATGAGCTGCAAGCCTATCTGGTGGCCTTTGTATTCTATATCGCTTACTTCGTGATGGCCTTGCCCATGTCCGGGCTGTTGACCCGTTTCGGTTACCGTGCCGGGCTACAGATTGGCCTTGGGGTAATGGCGAGTGGCGCACTGCTGTTTATCCCTGCGGCGCTGAGCCACACCTTTGGCCTGTTTTTGCTGGCGTTGTTTGTTCTGGGAACCGGCCTTACCATACTGCAAACTGCGGCCAATCCATACATTGTTTGCATTGGTCCGCGAGAAAGCGCCGCCATGCGGATCAGCTGTATGGGCGTGGTCAACAAGGGCGCCGGTTTTATTGTTCCTTTGGTGTTCAGTGCCTGGGTGCTGACAGGTATGGATGCCTTTACGCCGGAAGCGTTGGCACAGCTCAGTGAGCTTGAGCGCACTGCGGCATTGGAGCAACTGTCTGCCCGTTTGGTGCAGCCTTACCTGGCGATGGCGGTTGTCTTGGCTCTGTTGCTGCTGTATGTGCGATTTTCGCCTCTGCCCGAACTGCAACTTGAACATGACAGCCAGGCCAAAAGCTGTGACAGCTTGGTACCGAGAACAGATTGGCGCGCCATTCTGGCCTATCCCCAGGCTATTCTCGGGGCACTGACTCTCTTTATGTATATAGGTGCCGAAGTGATTGCCGGTGACAGCATAGGCCTCTATGGTCAGCATCTTAAAGTGGCCGAATTTGGCATTCTGACCTCCTACACCATGGGATTTATGGTGCTTGGCTATTTGCTCGGCATACTCTTGATCCCAAGAGTAATGAGTCAGCGCAGTGCCTTGGTGGGCTCGGCGCTGGCTGGGTTGGTGTTTACTTTGGGGATCATGCTTGGGGATGAAACCAGCATGCAGCTGTCGAGTCTCTTGCTCGAACCTTTGGGGATAATGCCGCTGCCGGATCCCTTGCTTTACCTTGCGCTACTTGGCTTTGCCAACGCCTTGGTCTGGCCCGCTGTCTGGCCGCTGGCGCTGGAAGGGCTCGGCCGCCTGACTGCTGTGGCCTCGGCACTGCTCATCATGGGCATAGCCGGTGGCGCCTTGCTGCCATTGCTCTATGGCGCCTTGGTGCACCAGGGTGTGCCCCATCAAAGCGCCTACGGGATCCTCCTTCCCTGCTATGGGATGATCCTTTATTACGCCGTTGCCGGCCACAAGCTGCGGGCCTGGTCGGGGGCGGCCGCCACCAAAGCCGTGATTGACTGAGACCTCAGTAGATCCAGAAAAATACCGCCATGCTGACGATAGTGGTCAGCAGGGTGTTGCGGGTCAGCAGTGCAAGTAAGGCAGCCAGCAGGGCACAGCTGAGGTAGGGATTGCTCAGGCTCAGTTGCAACTCGCCGTCTCGCAGAAACACTATGGGGGCGAAGATGGCGCTTAATACCGCCGGCGCCGAAAAGCCAAGGAAAGCCTGGGTTTTCTTGCCAAGCCGTATCGGCAGCCCGGGCTCAAGCAGTAAATAACGGCTGAGTATCACCAACAGCGCCATGGTCAGTATGGTTAACCAAATCATGCCTGCTCCTCGCCTTTATCTTGTGTTGTCTCAACCGGTTTAACTGGACTGCTGCCCAAGAGGCTTTGATAGATATACCCCACAGCCATGGCGGTTACGGCGGCGATCAGCAGGCCTCCCGGGATAGCCAGTGCTTCACACAGGACGCTCAGCAACATGGCCGTGAGCACACATAAGGCGGTGGCAACATTGACTATCCTCGGCACCACCAAAGCGATAAAGGTGGCTGCGATGGCAAAATCCAGTCCCAAAGAGCCGAGATTATCCATAGAGCTGCCGGCAAGAATTCCGGCCAGGGTTGCCAGATTCCAGCCAAGATAAAAACTCAAACCAGCTCCCAGGGCGTACCAGGGCCTAAGGGGACTTTCCTTGCTTTGATTGGCCACCGCAAAGAGTTCATCCGTGAGCAGAAAACCCAGTGTCAGGCGCCAGCGCAGTGGCAAGGGGCTGATGGCTGGACGCATCGCCATGGCATACAGCAGATGACGCGAGGTGATCAATGCCGTGGTAACCAAAATGGCCAGTAGGCCTGAACCTGCCTTTATCATTCCGAGGGCGACCAATTGCGCCGAGCCTGCGAAAACAAACAGGCTCATGGCTTGACTCTCTACGGCGCTGAGGCCGGTTTCCAGTGCCAGCGAGCCGGCCAATATTCCCCAGGGGATAACAGCTAAAGTCAGCGGCATTACCGCCAGGGTACCCCGTAAAAATTCGCGGCCCCGGTTAAGTTCCTGAACGCATGATGATTGCTGATTGTGAATGGTCAATCTTGACTCCATCTTGATGATTTTTCTGTTTGAACAAATTGGCCCGGAGTGGTGCCGAATGCCCGTTTGAATTGACGGTTCAAATGGCTTTGGTCGCAAAATCCTGAGTCCTGTGCCACCTGGATCGGTGAAGCGCCCAGCCGCAACAACTTTCGCGCCAGAATTAATCTTACCTGAGTCTGATATTGGTGCGGGGTTAAACCAAATTGTGCCCTGAACTGCCTGAGTAACACAAAAGGCGGCAGCTGTACCAGACTGGCCAGTTCCTGGAGCGAGATGTTACTGCTGCAACTGTCTTCCAGAAACTGCCTGGCCCTATTCAGCAGGGGGCCTGCCTGGACAGCAGCAGCGGGCTTCAGCCGACCGTGACGCAGCATCAACAGGCTGAGGGTTTCGTACAAGAGGCTTTCCCGTTGCAGGCGATTACTCGAATAGTTGAGCGCTTCATGGGTGATGGCTATCAGGTGCGCCAATAGAGGGTCCTGTACCACGGGCTCGGCAAACCAGGGCACCTGTTGCTTGCTGCACAGTGCTAGTTCGGCAAACTGCTCAGGGGTAGGGTAAAGTGCCCGATACGACCAGCCATTTTCAGTTGCCGAGCGGCCATTATGCACCTCATCTGCATTCACCAGAATGATGCTGTGTTTGGGGGCAACATGATCTCCGCCACTTCGGAAAAACCGCTGGGCACCACTGTCTATGATTCCCAAGGTGAAGCCTTCATGACTGTGGCGGCCAAAGTTCTGCTGATGATAGCTGGCACTGAGAGTTTCCAGGCCGCCAAGTTCTTCGGCCAGACGATAAGTCGCCCGTTCCCGCCCTTGCCTGCAGGACTTGTGGCGCAGCGATTTGCTTTGCTGTGCATTGGCTGTTTCGGCCATCTTTATTCCCCTGTCAGTCTCCCTATCCTGCATATTAACCAGTTTACCTGGCGTTGTTTTGGATATTTTTGCACGCAGGCGAGTACCTGATTAGCTAATACTCCCCGGGGATTGTACGGCCAATCCTGGCCGCCATGAAGCAACAAGAATAAGTGTTAAGGTATGATTGAGTGAAAAGGGCGCCACACAGTTAGACCAAGTTTTAAACTGTAACCAAATCAATTGATTAAATTTTGGCGTAAAGGTTGACTCGGATAGAAAGGTTAATCCAAACCCCAGTAAATTTTAAGAAGAAATTTATCAAACCAACTCTAACTTGTACCTATATCGATGCTCAAACTCAGGGCGACCTCATTGCAGATGTCTTTACCCGGTAATAAGCGCATTAACCCATTCATTACATTATCAATTCTTTAACTGCTTCTTCTATTGTGAGTTTCTTTTCTGATTTAATCTCTATCGAATCGGTTAATGGTGGAAAGTCTGTTCTACAGAAAGAAGGTGATACTTTATATGAGTAATCTCTTTCTCCTTCTTTGTAGGTTATTTCGTCGCCATGTAGTGATATAGGACAATCAACATCGAATTGTAGGGCAAAAATGGATTTTATAATTACATTGCCATCATCTTCTATTATTTCATTATTGATAGAGTCGAATCGATCCGAAAAGAACCCTCCTAACATATCATCAGCATCAAACTCGTTTATATTAGGGTTGGTAGATGTGAATTTTATGCTTGGAGATAGCTCTAAACCGTCAATTTCTATGATTGGGTAATGTTTATCCTCCACTATTTTTGTTATATCCGACGTGCGTAACTTCTGTGTGGCAAAAAACGTAAAACATTTTACTTCTATCATTTTTCTTTAAAAACAATTGGATGGATTATTGGTATGAAATTATATTTCTCGCTGAATGTCAATGCGAATCGGCAGTTTAGCACGGCAGTTGCAGAAATCATGGTGATGGATTAGACAGTCAAAGACCGCGGGTTATCAAATTTTGGTCCATGAAAATGTCCTGTCTCCTACTTCAATCTAACTTGTCTCTTGGCTTCAGAGTAAATGATAATATTTGGGTTTGAACAATCGGAAAACCTTGCCAGTCTGGGCATCAACATAGGCTAGAGATATGGAACGCGATCCAAGTAATATAACGTTTTTTGGAAAGCGAATGATAGCTGAACCGTCATTCATAAGGGACTGAATGTTCTTGTTTAGAAAGGGAAAAACAAGTAAGAAACTGGGCTTATAACGGCCCAGAACTTGTTACTTAACGTTGGGCTTCATGTTTACCATTGCCACTACCAATTTCGCGTTGCGAAAACAAAATAGTCTGCCATCCACTGCTGGTATAGAGCTGTTCCCAGGTATATACCCACCCACCACGAGTTTGCACGATTGTCCTTTTATCTCCTTCAATAGGAGTGTTTGGAACTGGAACTGATAGGGTACTCACTTCCTTTTGCGATGATGTACAAACCTTCCCTGAATAAGTAACCTGGACCTCAATACTTGGGTCAAAGTTTGGGTCGTCTATGCCATCCTGCACGGAGTAACCACTGGCTACAAACTCTGTATCGTTGGTAAGGCAAAGTCTATTGTCGCTCGCTAACGTGGTTTGAGAGAACACAACAGCTGAAACCAATGCCATTGCCACACTTATATTTTTCATATCAACTCCTTATGATTAACTAAAGTGCAATATCATGCTATCTGTTGTGTGTTTTTTGTCCATGCCACTAAAGTCTTATCCCCGTAACACTTTATATTAGCCTGCTGATGTTTAAGCCCTTTAGTGGATAGCTTCAGTGCCGAATTAAGGTGATATTCTGATTGGAATAGGTACAAAAAAGGAGTACAATCTTAGAAAATAAAGGTGCGTAACACTATGATTCAAAAGAGTTTATTTTTGGATTGATGAATTGACGGTTCAAATTGCTTTGGTCGCAACATCCTGAGCCCCTGTGCCACCTTAAATCCCCAGGGGGCGCCGTTTCCGTGCCAGACTCAGTAAAGGGGTAACTGGTTTTAGCTTTATCCGAAGGTGGCCAGTTTGGCTGGCAGTTGCTTAAATAACAGAGTGCTTAATCAGGGCTATTTTCGCAGGTTAACATGTTGCGGTATTTAATAAATTACGCGAGGCAGCTTAATTTAGCGAATGGTGCACTTCGGAGTTGAATTCGCGATAAATTTCAGTTGAAAATATTTTATTCAACAAAGCCTATTCGACATCGAGAACCGTTGGGGTTGGTAATTGTTTAACGACTAAATAATAGCTCTCCAATCGTTTTACTTTCCTGTCCGCGCTAATCTGAGATTAACCTAAAAAACCGGATGACATGGGGTCATCCGGTTTTTAGTCTTTCGGTTAGCATGTTAAGTTATTTGTCTTAATTGATTGACATTAGAAGTCTATAGTTCTTTCTAAATTATCGAACTATCCAGATCAACTATTGCTTCATACTGACTAATATAAAATTTTCCTTTGAAGTGTTCAAAGAAGTCCGACTTTTGAATATCATCCATGACCGGGCCTTTAACTTCTGATAAGTGTAGTTGAATATTGGAGTCTTTCAGGCGGTCGTGAATTAACGTTAAGCTTTCCAGAGCACTAGTATCGACTGTGTTCACCCCGGATAACATCAATACCAGATGTTGGGTTTTAGGATACTGTTGCAAATGTTCCATTATCTGATCTTCTAGATAACGAGCATTGGCGAAATATAAGCTTTCGTCAATCCGCAGGCTGAGTACCGTTTTACTTTGGATGACATTAAAACGAAGAATGTTACGAAAATGCTGGCTTCCCTCAATTAAACCAACCACTGCAATATGTGGCCGACTGGTGCGCCATAGAAATAGCGCTAGAGATGTAGCCAGCCCCGTTAATACGCCAGTCTCAACATTAAATGCCAATACACCGATAATGGTAAGAAACATGGCGATAGCATCACTCTTTGCACTTTTCCAGGTATGGATAATGGCTCTCACATCAATCAGTGCCGATACAGCAACGATAATGGTTGCCGCTAACACCGCATGTGGCAAATAGGTAAACAGCGGGGTGAAATAAAGCACGGTAATGCCGATTCCAATTGCGGTAAATGTTCCCGCCATTGGCGTTTCAGCGCCAGCATCATAATTGACTACTGAGCGCGACAGACCACCTGTAACCGGGAATCCCCCATTAATAGCTGATGCGATGTTGGCACCACTTAAGGCAATCAGCTCCTGATTTGGCTCAATTCTCTGGCGACGTTTCGCCGCTAATGTTTGCCCAACTGAAGCTGACTCGACGAAACCGATAATACTCAGCAGAATCGAAGCCGGAAGCAGGTCTTCGATTAGTGCGAGATCGAGCGATGGCAGTGAAAAACTAGGCAAACCGCTTGGGATCTGGCCGACTACGCTGACGCCTTTTTTGTCCAGATCAAACAGGGCCACTAACACAATACTCAATATCATCACCATCACTGGAGCCAGTTTGATTGCATGACTTGCCAGTTCTGATGAAAGTCCTAGTTTGATCAAATTGGGTTTGAGGCTTTTGCGTGCATAGATAAGGGCAATCAAACTGAACGCCCCAATCATCAGGGTATAGAGATTAGTTTGGGGTAACGCAAGAATAAGATTGGTCAAGCGCTGCAGCACATTTTCCCCATGCAGTGACACGCCAAAAATATGTTTAAGCTGACCAATAGAGATAAGAATACCAGAAGCAGTCATAAAGCCAGAAAGCACCGGATGGCTTAAAAATGTGGTCAGAAATCCCAGTCTTAGTACCGACATTAGCAATAGCACTATACCGGAAAGAAATGCCAAGGTTGCAGCGGCGGTGATATAACCCTGGCTACCAGTTTCAAACAGCGGAGCAATGGCTTCTGCGGTCATTAGCGAGATCACCGCTACCGGGCCCACGGCCAGTGTTTTACTGGTGCCAAGCATTGTATAAATGATCAGCGGCAGGATACTGGCGTACAGACCAACAATGGGGGGCAGACCAGCAACCATCGCGTATGCAAGGCTTTGTGGGATAAGCATCAAAGTCACGATAATAGCAGCTAAGCTATCTTTTGTGGCGTCATGACGCGAATAATCAGGCAACCAAGATGATATCGGCAACCATTTCAACCAGGAATTTTTCATGCTTTGGCTATCCTAAGCAATGTGTGAATTCGGTTAATCGGGTTGCTTAACCCAACTAAGATCAAAACCCATTTCGGTAGCTTGGGCAATACGCCGATCAAATGAACCCAGTTCCGTGCAGCTCATCGACCAGAGTGCGCTGCAACGTGTTCCTGTGCGACAGAAAGCAAAAATAGGTTTAGGGGCGTGTACAAAGAACTGACTAAACTGCTTCCCCTGATCCTGAGTAATATTTCCGGAAATAACCGGTAAGTGAAAATAGGTCATACCATGTTCTTTAGCCAGTCGTTCAATTTCTCTATTCAAGGGCTGATTATTTTCTTCTCCGTCTGGACGGTTATTGATGATCGACTTAAACCCCATTGATGCCAGACGTGGTATGTCACTGGGAAAAATTTGTGGTGAAACGGTAATTGATTCCGTTAAATAGATTGGTGTCAGCATAACAGCAACTCCGTTTCAGACTTTATTCAATGGTATTTTCAGA
Source organism: Shewanella chilikensis (assembly GCF_002836945.1). Taxonomy (GTDB): domain Bacteria; phylum Pseudomonadota; class Gammaproteobacteria; order Enterobacterales; family Shewanellaceae; genus Shewanella; species Shewanella chilikensis. The sequence continues at coordinate 50,287 of NZ_NIJM01000026.1, read as the reverse complement.
TAGTGCACACCATTATCTTCTTCCGGTGGTAACTCTCCGGCACGCATATTGACCTGAACCGAAGGTAAAATCAGGGTTGGCATATTCAGTGTGGAATCACGTGCTCTGCGCATCTCAACAAATTGCTGCTCAGAAATATTCTGTTTGACGTGAATATTGTATAGGCGCTCCTCACCAATCGTAGTTTCAAACAGATACTCTTCGCGATTTGGTGTTTTGTAGTCATGGCACATAAAGACACGCGTTTCATCAGGCAGAGCGAATAATTTCTGAATTGAGCGATAGAGGGTTGCTGCATCTCCTCCGGGGAAATCGCAACGGGCGGTGCCGTAATCGGGCATAAATAAGGTGTCGCCAACAAATACGCAGTTACCAATCACATAAGCCATACAGGCAGGAGTGTGGCCCGGAGTATGAATTGCGTGTGCTTCAATACTACCAAGAGTAAAAGTCTCTTGATCGGCAAACAAATGATCAAACTGACTGCCATCCATCGCGAAATCACTACCGGCATTAAATAGCTTGCCGAATGTATCTTGTACCACAGTGATTTTGTCACCAATACCCAGTTCGCCCCCAAGTTTCTGCTTGATATAGGGGGCTGCGCTGAGATGATCAGCATGAATATGAGTTTCAAGAATCCACTCAACCTTTAAGCCACTTTTCGTTACAAACTCAATCAGCTTATCTGCTGTTTCGTATGAAGTCCTGCCTGAAGCGGGGTCGTAGTCTAGTACCGAATCGATAACGGCACATTGCTGGCTGTTTGGATCTACGACTACATAGCTGTAGGTAAAGGTTTTCGGATCGAAAAATTCGTAAACGCCGGGAGTCATATTTCCTCCTTGATTCCATAAAAGATGATTAACGTCACGTGGGCCGGATAGCTCCTGTTTACATAGCAACAGGCATGGTTTGCGGATTACAGTTTTTTTACTGAAGTACCAGTCAACCTAGTTATAACCTTGAACTTTAAGTACTTCGGCTTCTTGAGCGGTTGCTGGTGGTGGAACAATCACTTCATTGCCTGGGATCCAGCTTTCTGGAGTTGCACATACGTTTGCATCGCTAGTTTGTAGCGCTTCAACTAGACGTAGAATTTCTGCTACTGAACGGCCATTACTCATTGGGTAGTAAAGCATTGCGCGTAGCACGCCTTCAGGGGCGATAACCAAAGTGGCATGAACCGCAGAAGTATTACTCGCACCTGGCTGAACCATGCCGTAAGCACCAGCAATTTTCATATTTAGGTCAGCAATAATCGGGAAGTTAATTTCAACACCGAAGTTATCTTTAACGCTACGAGCCCATGCGATGTGCGCATGAACACCATCGATAGACAGCCCCATCAGTTCACAATTAAGCGCTGTAAAATCTGCACTTGCCTGAGCAAACGCCATAAATTCAGTGGTATATACCGGGGTAAAGTCTGCCGGATGAGAGAAAAGAACCAACCATTTACCTTTGTAGTCTTCCAGGCTAAGCGTACCCTGGGTGGTTTTTGCGGTGAAAGGCGGAGCTGCTTCATTTAGACCTGGCATCGCAGCTACAGTTGTCTGTTCAGTCATATAGCGTTTTTCCCACTTGCATCAGAATTTTATCAATAAGATTTTTCTAATGGATATACTATAATAGCATTCGCTACTAAGTACAAATAGAAATTCTCAATTAGTCCGAGAGGGTATAGCGATTAGGGAAGTGGGGATTCAGATAATAAACATCGGAACAAAAGTGCGTTAAACAGCTCGGCTTCAAACCAAGAACTACGGCTCCGGAGTTACCATAGGGAAGCATAAGAAGGATTATTTGCAGCCTAAAGCTGACTTGGCTAAAATTACTGTAATTTTATCCAGTAATACTGTCCAGTGACAGTCAAAGGACGCAGTGGATGATCCTCTATATCGCCGAAAAGCCCAGCCTTGGGCGCGCCATCGCCGAGGTGCTCCCTAAACCCCATCGCAAACATGAGGGCTATATCGAGCTTGGCAACGGTGATTGTGTTTCCTGGTGTATCGGTCATCTGCTGGAGCAAGCTGAGCCGGATGCTTACGATCCCGCCTACAAGTCCTGGCAGTTGGAACATCTGCCTATTGTCCCGTCCGATTGGCAGGTTAAACCCAAAGCCAGCAGTCGCGGCCAACTCAGTGTCTTGCGTAAATTGGTCAAGCAGGCCAGTGAATTGGTCAATGCCGGCGATCCGGACCGGGAAGGGCAGTTGTTGGTAGATGAAGTGATTGCCCATCTTGGGGTCAAGAGCGATAAGCTGGCGGCGGTCAAACGCTTGTTGATAAGCGACCTCAACCCGCAAGCGGTAAAACGCGCCTTGGGGCAGATGCGCAGTAACCGCGAGTTTGTGCCGTTGTCGACTTCGGCACTGGCGCGCAGTCGAGCCGATTGGCTCTACGGCATGAATATGACCCGTGCCTATACCTTGCAGGGGCGCAAGGTGGGCTATCAGGGCGTGCTGTCGGTCGGTCGGGTGCAAACTCCTGTGCTTGGTTTGGTTGTCCGGCGCGATCTGGAAATCGCTGCCTTTGTGCCCAAACCCTTTTATGAAGTACTGGCCCATCTTAGCACCCAAGAGGGGAGCTGTTTCAGCGCTCGCTGGCAGCCCAGTGAGGCTTGTCAACCTTGGATGGACGAGGAGGGGCGAGTGCTTTCGCGCGGTTTGGCGATGAATGTGGTCGGCAGGATCACCGGTCAACCCGGCCGGGTTGATGAGCTGGAGCGCAGGCAAAGACACCAGGCACCGCCTTTGCTCTATAGTCTGTCAGCGCTACAGATTGATTGCGCCAAACGTTTTGGTATGAGCGCCAAAGAGGTGCTGGATACGGCGCAGTCTCTGTATGAACGGCATAAATTGATCACTTATCCGCGCTCCGATAGCCGCCACCTGCCCAAGGCGCAGTTACAGCTGGCCCCGGCAGTCTTGAATGCCATTACCCAAGGGGCAGCAGAGCTGTTGCAAGGCTGTGAAGCGCCTAATCCCGCCCTTAAGTCCAAGGCCTGGAACGATGCCAAGGTAGACGCCCATCACGCGATAGTGCCTACGGAAAAGACGGCTAACCTTGGTGTTTTATCACAGCGTGAGCGTCAGGTGTATTTGCAGATCGCCCGTCAGTATTTGGCGCAGTTTTACCCTAATTATGAGTACCTTGAAACCCGCGTTGTGATCGACATTGTTGGAGGTTGTTTCGTGGCCAAGGCCAAACAACCATTAAAACAGGGGTGGAAACAGTTGTTTGGCAAACAAAAAGCCGACGATGAAGCGGAAGATATTCAAACCAGCTTACCTGAGTTGACTCAGGGGCAGGTGCTGGATTGCCTCAAGGGTGAACTAGTGGAAAAGATGACCCAGGCGCCCAAGCATTTTACCGACGCCACACTGCTGGCGGCGATGACAGGAATAAGCCGCTATGTGAAAGACACTGAGATCCGCAAAATTCTCAAGGAAACCGATGGTCTGGGGACAGAAGCGACCCGCGCCGGGATCATTGAACTCTTGTTTAAACGTGGCTTTTTGAAACGTCAGGGCAAGAGTATTCTGGCAACTGAGGCCGGCAGCGGGCTTATTCAAAGCCTGCCTGAAGTGGCCACCACGCCGGATATGACGGCGCTGTGGGAAAGTAGCCTGGATGCGATTTGTCGCCGTGAACTTAAATATCAGGCCTTTATGCAGCCCTTGACGGCTAAATTGGGTGAGCTTATTGAGCAGGCCAAGGCACAACTGCCTACGGCCTTGAGTGGCGTGAAAAGTACAGGCTTTAAAGGACGTAAACGTCGCAGTGGCGCTTATGCTGCTAAGGCTGGTGCCTCCAAGGGCACAAGCACCAAAAAGAGCACTGGCAACAAGACGGGCAGCGGCAAGCGCAACTATCGCTCAGCGACCAAGAGCAAAACCAAAGCCCAGTTCGCAACTTCTTGAGGACGGGCGGTTATTTCAATCGTCGGTATTGGTTGGACAGGGCATGGTACTCGTATCCTTGCGCACTGAGCTTATGCTCGAGCAGGGTAGGCGACAGGTCAAGCTCGTAATAAAGTGCATCTCTATCCGGGCAGCGGAGTCTTAGTTTCTCATTGACTATGCCCAACAGTATTTCGGCGGGCAGATGTTGCAGGCTTTCCATATTCCCTCCAAGTGTCAGCTATTGACTGCCCCATAATGCAATAGTGTTGGCTTGGGTTGCAAATCTTGGCTGAATATATTTAAAGTTTTACAAAATCAATATCTTAATAAAGTAATTTTATTTTCTGTTCAAGGCGGTTTTATTGATCATTTTTATCGGTTCCTGTTACATCAAGCATTCGCGATCACTTTAACCAATCTTAACTTAAGTGTTTAAAAATCAATCTGTTAATCTTTGTTGTCAAGGTGATTGATTCAGCCCTTGTCGATACGCATGCATCCCTTTTGCTGCAGAAACAGTTCGCTTGTTACAACGATATTTAATTCTTCCCACGGCATTTAACGCTTTCCAATCACGATATTTCACGGTTTGTCGATCCAGCGCAGGAAACCAGGGGCTGGAATTGGCTTTTTTACAGCTGGCACGCAAACTGCAGCCCTCGAGTAACACATAGAAATATGTCTAATAAATCAGCGTATTAAACGCGTTTTACTTATAAAAGGGTAATGAATATGAACAAGAAGATCCTGGCACTTGTGATCCCGGCTATGCTGGCGAGTGGCGCTTCTCAAGCTGTAGAACTGTATAAAGATCAGACCAATAGTGTAAACATGATAGGTTGGCTGGGTTTTGCCGCCTTTAATGATGGTCATGAAACATCTGTTATCGATAATTTCTCTCGCGTAGGTTTCCGTTTTGATCGCCAGGAACGCAACGGCTGGCGCGCCTTTGCCCACACTGAGTGGGGCATTAACATGGTGACCAGTGATGACGGCCTGATCTACACCCAAGGCCAGGGCGGTGGTCAGATGCGTGCCGAGAAGAACAGTGACTTCTTGTTCAACCGCTTGGGTTATGTGGGTATGGCTCACGACAAGTGGGGTACTCTGACTTTCGGTAAGCAGTGGGGGGCATACTATGATGTGGCTTATACCACAGATATCCTGGATGCCTTCACTGGCTGGTCTGTAGGTGCATACACCTTTGGTGACGGCGGCCTGACAGGTGCTGGTCGTGCAGATGCTGCCTTCCAGTATCGCAACACCTTCTTCGGCAAGCTGCATATCGCCCTTCAGTATGCTTCCAAGCAAAATGACGACGTTGCCTTGTTTGACGAAAACGGCGCGGCGCTAAATGATGGCTCTGAGCTGAGCTTTGACTCCAGCTATGGTGCCAGCGTGACTTACTATGTAACCGATAAGTTCAAGGTATTGGCCGGTTTCAACCGTGGTGACTTTGAAGGCAACCTGGCCGGTGTCGCCGTTGATGATACTAACCAGATCGTCGGTATCGGTGCCCAGTACGGCAGCTTCTACCAGTATGCTCCAGGCCGCGAAGCAGATGGTCTGTACGTTGGCTTCAACGCTCACAAGAGTAAGCAAAACGAACTGGTTGGTGGCAACTTGTACGATTCTACCGGTGGTGAATTCATCGTCGCTTACCAGTATGACAACGGCTTTGTTCCTTCATTCCTGCTGAGCTATCAGGATCTGGATACTGATGCCAACACCGCCATCCAAGGTGACTGGACCCGCCAATTTGCAGTTCTGGGTCTGCACTACCGTTACAGCCGTGACACTGTGATGTATGCCGAAGCCAAGATTGACTTCAGCAGCATGGATGACAAGTCCTGGGAAGATCTGCAGGACAACAACTATGCGGTAGGTATCCGTTACTTCTTCTAAGGGGCTCCCTGTATTTCCCTGCATAGGCCACCTTAGGGTGGCCTTTTTTTACTTTATTCAATAGCTTATCCATTGCATTGGACAAGGGAAACTAGATGCCATCAAGGACATGAGTCCAGGGTGTGAAGGAAACACTGATTGAACAAGGAAAAGATGAAACTCAATAGTAAAATAATCGGGTTGGCCGTTACTTTGCTTGGCGGTTTTGGCATGGCTGATGCCGGCGCATCGACTCAAATAGAAGCCGGTTATTTGGGGTTTACGAGTGCCACCCGTGACGATAATCCCGGGGCTTTCAACCAAAGCTTTGTGGCGCTCAGTCATTTCAGTCGTGACGAGCGCAATACTTTTTATCAGATGCTCAAGGTGGAAAACCCCGGTAAATGGGTGGCGGATAAACGGGTCGCCTTCAAGTCATTGACGGTTTGGCATTATCGGCTCAACGAAGAGCGTACCGCACTGTGGTTGCAAAACTTTCTCGGCACCCATAAGCATCTGACCGAGGATAATTTTTATCTCGGCTTGAAGCAGCATTTTGACTGCGGTGCGCTGCGTTTCAACCTGGGGTTGGCGGGGCACTATACTGTGAGTCAGTCCAATCTGACCGATAAAGATTACTCAGGGTTATCCGGCGTAGTGTTCAATGGCAACAGTTATTACGATTTGCCCGTGTTCCCCAAAGGTTGGAAACTAAACTTGGATTACACCGCCGCTTTGGGGCGTGACCACGAGCATGCGGCTGTTTTTGGTTATGACGACGATTATGGTCATCAATTGTTTGCCGCTGTTTCAGGCCCATTGGCACAAGACTTGAGTCTCAAGCTGCAACTGACACACTACAAGAGTTGGGGCACTGCACCCAACGATGGCCTGGAGTACAGCTTCTCGCTGCGCTACGCTTTTTAACGCCACGGGTATATGCGGTTTTAAGCCTGTCGATGCAATAAGATGCAACAGCCAGACCCGGCAGCAAGGCGCAATAAAAAGGCCGAAAGTGATGACTGTCGGCCTTTTATGTTATTTTTCCCCGCCGGAATGAGCTTGCTCCTGTCCAGAGTCGTTTGCTATGTCCTGTTTCTAAACGATCCCCAGTTTTTTCATCTTGCTGCGTAGAGTATTGGGGTTGATATCCAACAGCTCGGCCGCACCGCCGGGGCCGTAGAGCTTGCCGCCGGTTACTTTAAGGGCGTGCTCTATGTATTTACGGGTCATGGTTTCCAGCGGTACCAGTTGATTGCCCGCATGGCTGGGGTCGACCACTATGGTCTGGCCGCTGGCAGTGGCCACGGCTTCGGTTTGCGGCGCCAGGAAACTGAAGTCCAGTGGTCCGGCCGGGTTTTGAATGATGGCCCGCTCCAGCACATTAATCAGCTCCCTGACATTGCCGGGCCAATTGTACTGACTGAGAATTGCCAACTGCTCAGGGCGGATACAGGGTAGTTTGAGTAACTGGAATCGGGCGCTCAGCTGTTCAATAAAATGTTGCACCAACAGAGGGATATCTGTACGCCGCTGGCGTAAAGAGGGGATGTCTATCGGGAATACCGCCAGCCGATACCAGAGATCCTCACGAAAATCCCCCTGATGCACCATGGCTTGCAGGTGCCTGTGGGTTGCCGCTATCACTCTGATGTTCAGGTGTACCTGTTCATGGCCACCGACCCGGGTAATGGTGCTGTTTTGCAGTACCCGCAGCAGTCTCACCTGAGCCGAGAGTGGCAGTTCACCAATCTCATCGAGGAAGATGGTGCCGCCGTTGGCCTGTTCAAAATAACCGGCCTTGCGCGATTCGGCGCCGGTAAAGGCGCCTTTCTCATAACCGAACAGCTCTGAGTCGATAAGGGTCTCGGGAATGGCGCCGCAGTTGACTTTGACAAAGGGTTTGCCGGCCCTGGCCGAGAGTTCATGAATGGCGTTGGCAATCACCTCTTTTCCGCAACCGGTTTCCCCCAGCATCAGTACCGTGGTGTTGAGATGAGCGATGGATTGCACTTGTTGCATCACCTGTTTCAGCCCCGAGTTGGCACCGACCACACCGTTTTGCACATCCAGCGTGCGTTTGAGGCTAACGTTTTGTTTGGCCAGCGCCTGATTTTCCAGCAGCAGATTACGACCTCTGAGGTTGAGGGCTGTGATCAGGGCAAAGGTACTCATCTGTGGCGCCAACATATCTGCGTGTCGGGGGCGGAAGGAGCCGGCACTCTTGGAATAAAAGCCTACTATGCCCAAATGGGTATCTTCCATCGACATACGTAAAATGATCAGTGAGCGGATGCCGGGGATCACCTTAGGGGCAACCTGGGATGTCACGGGATCATGATCAATGTCGTTAACAATCCTCACCCTGGGTCTATCGGGATCTTCCAGCGTTTTGGCCAGTCCCTCAGGGAGGGAAACCTGGACATCAAGCGTGCTTGCCTGCGTTTCGTTGGCCTGGGCGATAAACTGTATGTCGTTGAATTCTTTTCGATAAATGTTAATGAATAGGCCGTCGAGAGGCACTGAGTCACGTACATAGTCGAAGTAGTGTTTAAGCGAGGTTTCCAACTGCAGGCTACTGCAGAGCCGCCTGGTACACTCGTAATAAAAGTGTTTTTCCATTGATATTTCAAATAAACCGCGAAGTTTCGTGATTGTAGATCTTTATATTTCGTGATTCTGTGGCCGTAATCATAAATCTCCCCCTGAGCACCTCTTTTTGGTTAGTTGGCATGGCCAGTGCAACTGGTTGACTGAAGTTCTTTCCCTGCATGAAAGGAAAATAAGTACATGACAGAAAAACAGAAAATAGACAGTAGTCGTCGTCAGTTGCTCAAAGGCGGCGCCGCTTTGGCAGTGACCGGGGTGGGGATGGCTGTCAGCAATGGTGCCATGGCCCAGTGTCGCGAACAGGCGCCGGAATCCTTTGATGAACTGGTAGACGTATTGGTGGTCGGCAGTGGCTTTGCCGGTATGGCAGCGGCCCTGCAGGCCCGTGAAGCCGGCGTCAGCGTAATGGTTATCGATAAGATGCCGGTTTTTGGCGGCAACTCAACCATTAATGGTGGTGCCATGGCGGTTGCCGGTTCTCCGTTGCAAAAGCAGGCAGGTATTGAAGATTCAGTTGATGCCATGGTGGCCGACATGTTGCGAGCAGGTCGTGGCATGAATGATGTTGAGATGCTCAAGCTGGTATGTAACGGCACGGCGGAATCATGCCAGTGGCTGATTGACTACGGCGTCAAGTGGAAGCCTTTCGTACAGCATTTCGGTGGTCACAGTGTGCAGCGAGTACTGCAGACAGTTGAAAGCTCCGGTGCCGGTATCATACGTCCGCTGGTCAAGGCGGCCCGCGCCAAAGGCGTGATCATGAAAAATCAAACCAAGCTCGAATCTTTTATCCGAGATGACGAAGGCCGCGTGATCGGGGTCGAGGTTCGTGAAGGTTATTATTTCCCACGGGAGCGGACAGGTAAGATACGCACCATAGGTGCCCGCAAAGGGGTGATCATGGCGACCGGTGGCTTTGGCCGGGATATTGAATATCGCATGATGCAGCTGCCTGAGCTGAACAATGATCTGGACTCAACCAACCATCCGGGTGCGACATCTGAAGCACTGAAGCAGATGATGCTTCTGGGGGCCAACCCTATCCATCTGGATCAAATTCAACTGGGCCCATGGGCATCACCTGATGAGAAAGGTTTTGGAACTGCATCCCAGTTCAATACCATCGCCACTTATCCTCACGGCATAGTGGTGGATGTGCGCACCGGTGAGCGTTTCTTCAATGAGCTGGCCGATCGTAAGGCGCGTGCCGATGCCATCATGACCCGCAGAGATGAGCACAACAACCCTGTGTACCCCATTGGCTTTACCAATGCCGAAGGCGCCAAGAATGCCCAAACTCTGGATTGGGGCATCAAGTATAAGGTGATCACCAAGGCTGACACCCTGGATGAGCTGGCCAAGGCTTATGGTATGCCGGCCGACAAGCTCAAGGCGCAGGTGGCCCGTTGGAACGAAGCGGTCAAGAGCGGTGATGACAAAGAGTTTGGTCGTCCAATGCAGGAAGCCATAGTCCTGGACAAGGGCCCATGGTACGCAGTGCGTATGTGGCCAAAAGTTCACTACTGCATGGGTGGTGTCAAGGTTAATACCAATTCTGAAGTCCTGCATCTGGTCAGTAACCAGCCGATTGCAGGCCTGTATGCGGCCGGCGAATCCACCGGCGGTATTCACGGTGCCAGCCGCCTCGGTGCCTGTGCTGTGGCTGAAGGTATTGTCACCGGCCGTAATGCCGGCCGTAATTGTGCCGCTGCCAAGCCGGTAGCACTGAAGCAAGCGTAACAAATTCAATAACAAGGAGTAAGATGATGAACAAATCTCTAATGCTGGCGTCGCTGACGCTGGGCCTGATGTCAGGCAGTGCTCTGGCAATGGAACAAGTGGTTCTGGATGGCAAGCACATGACTCAGGAACAAGCCTGGGCCATTGCCGATGGCGCCAAAGTCAAAGTAGCCTCTCAGGCACGTACCAAACTGGTTAAGGCGCACGAGTTGTTGATGGAAGCTGCGCGTCTGGGTAAGCCGGTTTATGGTCTGACTGTAGGTGTGGGCCTGAACAAAGACCACAAGCTGTTTGATGCCAATGGTAAGCTGAGTGCTGCCGTTATGGATGCTTCCCGTAGCTTCAACTACAGCACGCTGCGCGCTCACAGCGCCGGTGTCGGTGAGCCTATGCCTGTGCGTCTGACCCGTGTTGCTCTGGCTGTGCGTCTCAATACCATTCTGGCCGGTCAAACCGGGGTTCAGCCTGTGGTTGCCGACCTTTACGAAGCTTACTTGAACAAGGGCATCACTCCAGTTATCCCTTCACAGGGTACTGTGGGTGAAGCCGACATTCTGTTGGCCTCTCACGTCGGTCTGGCGATGATTGGTGAGTGGGAAGTGTTCTACAAGGGCAAGCGTGTTAGTAGCCGTGAAGCCATGGCCGATGCCGGTGTTCCTCTGCTGGAGCCTATGGGTAAAGATGCTCTGTCCATCCTGTCCAACAACGCGGTGGCTGTAGCCTATGCGATGAAGGGCTATCAGGATGCCAAGCACTTGCTGGAAGTGTCCCCAACCGTATTCGGTCTGAGCCTTGAAGGTTTGAACGGTAACGTGGCACCTTTCCTGCCACAAACCAATGATATTCGTCCTTTCCCTTATATTCAGGCAACTACCAAGGATATTCTGGCGCAGCTGGATGGAAGCTATCTGTGGCAACTGAATGATGAGCGTCCGCTGCAGGATCCTCTTAGCTACCGTACCACAGCCTACACACTGGCCAGCGCCAAGAAAGCTCTGGTGGATCTGGGCGAAGTGATCGATATTCAGATCAACCACTCAGACGATAACCCTGCCGTGGTACTGGGTGCTTCCAAGGACTACAGCCAGTTCCCTCAAGTAGCCAAGTACATGGTTGAAGGCAAGGGCGGTGTGTTCCCAACCACCAACTTCGAGCCACTACCTGTTGCCCTGGCGGTACAGAACCTGAGCACGGCCCTGACTCACGTATCTCATAACAGCGTGATGCGTACTATCCACCTGTCTGATGCCCACTTTACCCGTCTGAGCCGCTTCCTGGCCGGTCCGGAAAACAATGGTCATGCTTTCGGTGCTATCCAGAAAGCCTTCGTTGACATGCAGGTGCGTAACAAGCAACTGGCTAGCCCGGTTTCATTCGATGGTGTTCAGATTGCCGGTAATATCGAAGACACTTTCACCAACCTGAAACTGGCTTCTGACAATCTGGTCCAGATTGTTGACAACACCAACACCATCTATGGTCTGGAGCTGCTGCACTCTACTCAAGCTATCGATCTGCGCAAGATGCACGATAAGAGCTTGAAACAGGGTAAAGCCACAGGCGCTATGTATGAAGCTTATCGTCAAAAAGTGCCTTTCGTAAGCAAGGATCGCCCTTTCACTCCTGATATTCAGGCGTCACACGACTTTATTGCCAACTACTGATAGAAGAGCGGGGCAGGCAACTGCCCCGCAACAGGAAGCCCAAGATGTTGAAGATGATATCCACTGTTCTTGTAGCCTGCGCCTTGTTGCTGCCTGGAGCGGCCAACGCCATGAAGATCAAGGACTACCACAAAGAAATCATGACGACTGAAAATGGTCGTATTGATTGCGCCGCCTGCCATGGTGATGCCAAGCGCAAGACCATTCCCGATGCGACAGCCTGTGAAGCCTGCCACGGTACTCCTGAAGATGTTGCCAAGCAGACAGCACGTCCGGCCAACGCCGGTCATGATGTTGAACCCAACCCCCATGACAGTTTGCACTATGGCACGGACTTGCCATGTACTTACTGCCATCAGGAGCACAAAGAGAGCAAGGTTTATTGCAATCAGTGCCATGAGTTCACCTATCCAGCAATGAAGCGCTAAGTCGGCGGTTCGAGTCTCCCTGTATTTTTTGGATTGGACCCAGTCCGTTTTTTCCACCGCAGCTTAGGCTGCGGTTTTTTTTGGGGGATAAAAAAGGCCTGCCAAAAGGGCAGGCCGGGACGATACTAAAACAAGTGTTTAAGCAAAGCGTCAATGGATGTGGAACCAAGTTCAGTGTGCGCTTTTTAAATTAACCCAAGCTGAATTCATCTGAGTGCCTGGCCGCGATTGAGCGCAATCAGCTTATCGAGGATCCGCTCACCATCCATGCGTATGCCATTGTGCTCATACTCAGAGGTCATCCAATACTTGAGGTTGCCCACTTTGGTGGCGGTTTCCAGGCTGTAGGCTTGCTCGACATACATATCTTCGCTGTAGATGGCTGCGGCGACAGGTACACGGTTATTGGCGAGAATGTTCGAGTCATAGAGTGAAGGCCAATCGGCTTTGGCGGCCAGCAATTCGGCGCAGGCTTTCAGCGGCTTGAGGTTGGCAAACTGTTCGAACATCCAGGGGTAAATCATTTCACCGCTGAAGAGTAGCTCTTTGGCGTCCGGGGCAAAAGCCGGATATTCGGCCCGCACCCTGTGGGCGGCCCAGTTTGCCGCTTGCTGTTGGCAGTAGATGGACTCGTGCATGATGGCAAACAGCGGGTTGGTATTGTAATCCAGCATTTGGCAGAACTGCCCCTCAAACAAGGGATTGAGCGCCTTGCCGCTTGGGGTATCTATTAAGGCTTGCTCCAGCAAATAGTAGACGGCCTCTGGCCCCTGCTCCATGCCTAAGTTAACCCCCAAAAGTTGCAGCATTTCCTGGGTCAGCCGCTCTCCTGTAGCCAGGCGCGCATCATGGTTATTGATAAAGTCTCTGAGCTCGGCCAGCAAGGCTTTGGCATCCTTGAAACGGGCAAAGAAATCCTGGTTTTTGGCCAGCAGGCGTTGATAAGTTGCCCGGTAAACTTCGGCTGCGGGGCGCTCAAGGGAAGGGATACCGCCGGTAATAAAGGCTTCCTTGAGCCCTTGCGGTGCGGCGCTCAGGTATCTGAGTACGCAAAAGCCACCGAAACTCTGACCGAGAATGCTCCAGGGAGTATCAGGGCTCAGTTGTGCCCGAATCGCCTCGGCATCGCGGATGATATTGTCGGCGCGAAAATGGCTCAGGTGCTCAGCCTGCTCGTCAGGCGTCATGCCGTCCAGTGTCTTGAAGCTGAGCGGGCTTGAAAGACCTGTACCGCGCTGATCCAGTAAGAGTACCCTATACTCCTTGAGTGCTCTTTTAATCCAGCCGCCATTGGCAAGGGGGCGGGCGGCACCAAAGCCTGGGCCACCTTGAAAAAACACCAAGAGTGGCAAGGTCGCGGCGTTATCCTGGGTGCCGATAAGCTCCCGGGCAAAAATTTGCAGTTGTTCCCTGGTGGGATGCTGATAATCCAGTGGCAGAGAGAAGAAGTGTTTGCGGCTCAGGATGCCAGCAAGACGGCTGTCTGTTATCATGTAGGGCCTTGGGCTTGACGGTGGATGGCTCAAAATTGTATACAAAAATCCCTGCGCTGCAAACCGGCGCCAGAAAAGTTGCCTATCTGGCGCTTTCCTGCCCGGGATCAATTTTTCTGTTGCCGGGTTGATGGATCATGCTCCGAGACGATCTATCGATCATGGAACGATAACAGCCTGCGAGTGTGTGTAATGAAATACCAGATCATCCCAGTGACCCCTTTCCAGCAGAACTGCAGCCTCATCTGGTGTGAGAAGAGTGGCAAAGCCGCTGTGATAGATCCAGGTGGTAACCATGAGCGCATCATGGATGCCCTGGCGCAGCACGGCCTGCAGTTGCAATATATTCTTTTGACTCACGGACACATAGATCATGTTGGTGCCGCCAAGGCTTTGGCCACCGAGTGTGACGTGCAGATTATTGGCCCGCATATCGACGATAAATTCTGGCTGGAGAACCTGCCACGCCAAAGCCAGAACTTTGGTTTCCCGGCCTGCACCGCCTTCGAGGCTGACCGCTATCTCGAAGATGGTGCAGAGGTTATCCTGGGAGAGCAGGCATTGCAGGTTTTTCACTGTCCGGGGCATACCCCAGGGCATGTGATTTTCTTTGACCGCGAAGAGAACCTGGCCTGGGTGGGAGATGTCCTTTTCCGTGGCTCTATAGGCCGTACTGACTTTCCCGGCTCCAACTATCAGCAGCTGATTGACTCCATTCGTTACAAACTCTGGCCTTTGGGCGAGCAGGTCAATTTCATTCCCGGCCACGGCCCTATGTCGAGCTTTGGTGAAGAAAGGCGTAATAACCCCTTTGTTGCCGATCAGCTATTGGCCGATTGAGGCTATCCCTGTTGTAACTGACCCGGGCATGCCCGGGTTTTTATTTGGCTAAAATTCACTCCGTTATTGTTTTTTTACTACCAAATGTTTGCAAAGTGAGCCAGATCTCGGCATTAATAAGCCCTTTTTTGGTGTAGATCCGGTTTTTGTTATCAAAAACGGGGTAATTTAACCAATGTTTACATTTTGGGGAGATACTCCTATGCAACAGCGTTGGCATGCAGCAATATCTGCCGGTCTCTTGGCCACTGTTTGGTGTGGGGTTGCCGACACCTTTGGGCTGATCACCTGGATAGGGTTTCTGGGGTGCAGTACTTTCTTTGCTCAAGGACGCAGTGGGTTCGCCGGTTTGCTTCAGGCCTGGTGCACCAATACATCGGGAGTATTCTGGGCCTGGCTTATCATCAGCGGCAGCAGCTTCTTTGTCTCGCCGGTATTTGGCTGGATCTTCACCGGTATAGCCACCAGTGCCATGTGCCTGCAGGCCTGCTTCGGTAAACTTAACTTTATTCCTGGTGCCTTTATTGGTTGTTGCATCACCTTTGCCATGTCGGCGGATATTGCGGCTATTATGCCGCCGCTGCTGATTGGCGCCGTATTCGGTTATGCCATGAGTCGTTTGACCGATCTCATGGGCTATTGCCAAACCAGCCGCAGTCGTGAAACTCAAACAAAACCTCTGCCGGTCGAAAGGGTGGTGGAGTAATAGATTATACTGCCAGGATCCTGTCCCGGCTTTTAGCTTCGCGCTGAGGAGCACTGATGAAGCAGATCCAGTTTAGAAAAGTTGATGCCATGCTGATTAAGTTCAGTCTCAACGGTAAATTCTGGCTTGTGTGTTCGCTGGTTACCGCAATAACTGCCGCTATCGCACTGGCCAACTGGTGGCAGTTGGATGCCAGTGTAACCCAGGGCGCTGAGGCGCGTTTACAAGCCAAAGCCGAGACCCTGCTCCAGCTGGCGCCCAAGCAGGGGCGCGATCTTTGGTTACAGCAGCAAGGTCTTAGCCGCAATGAACCGCGCGCCGAGGTAAAAGTTATGCTCAGTAGCCGAGATGGTAACTACTGGCTCGGTGACAGCTTAACACTGCAGGAGCAAGAGATGCTCAGTCGGGCAAACTGGTTGCTGCTGTGGGCTTTTGTCGGGCTGTTGCCACTGTTTCAACTCAGCTATTGGATCTCTACCTCTCTTGGCGGCGGACTATGGGATATGTATATGGCGATCAAACGCTTGGCTGACGGCGATTTGAGCTTCAGGCTCAATTTCTTTGGCACAGATGATTTTAGCCTGATAGCCCGCGAGATTGACCGCTGCGCCGATAACATGAGCGAAATGGTCACCGCCATCAGCAGCAATGCCGAAACCTTGTCGATGGCGGCTTCCGAATTTGCCGAGCAAGCCGCCGCCGGTGATGAGATGGGCAAAATTCAGTGGCAGTTTCTCGATACTGTGGCCACGGCGATGGAGCAGATGAGCAATGCCATTACCGAAGTGTCCCACAACGCCGCCGAAACCTCTTCCCAGACCCGGGACAACGCCTCTCAGATGGGCTTGGGCGCCAGACATATAGCAGAAACAGTTGCCAGTATAGGTGAGTTGTCGAGCCGGATTGCCGAGGCTTTCTCTTCGGTATCGCAACTGTCGCGGGATGCCACCGAGATTGGTGCCGTGGTGACCACTATTGATGGTATTTCCGAGCAGACCAATCTGCTGGCGCTCAATGCCGCCATCGAGGCCGCCAGAGCCGGTGAACAGGGGCGCGGCTTTGCCGTGGTTGCCGATGAGGTGCGGACCCTGGCGGGGCGAACCCAGGAAGCGACAGTGGAAATTCAACGTATGATAGAGGGGTTGCAGGCGGGCAGCCGTAATTTGTCTCAGTTGACCGAGGCGATAGTGTCGCAGGCCGACGAAAGCCGCCAGGCGATCATTCAGGTGGGGACGGATGTTGAGGGGATGCGTGGCTCAGTGGATGCGGTATTTGATCGCAGCAGCCAAATCGCTGCCTCGGCCGAAGAGCAAAGCGTGTCAGCCCGGGAGATCAGCTCGCAGCTTGGCGATATCCGCAGCCACTCGGAGCAGATGCGCCAGGCCAGCGAAAGGGCGATAGAGCTGAGCCAAAAACTGGCCCAGGCTTCTGCCTCTCTGACCCGGCTGTTGGCACAGTATAAAACCAGTTGAACGGCTAGCATAAAAAACGCCGGCATCATCAGATGTCGGCGTTTTGCGTTATAGCGGTTCCTGAGCTTTGTTTTTACTTCAGGCGTGCCGCTTGCTGTGGTAAGCGTCCTGAGCGTCATCAGCGCTCACAACAATGTCAGCGAAAACAGCTCCAGATAGGCGCGTGATCCGAGGGCTTGTCGATGCCGCGAAGTGCGTAATCCACATCGGCCTCACTCAAGCGGCTTGCCAGCGACTCGGTTGCCAGGATCACATCGATACGCAGGCCGCGGTTATCATCAAAGCCACGGCTACGATAATCAAACCAGGAGTAGCGTTCGCTGCGCTGCGGATGCAACTGGCGGAAGGTATCCACAAAGCCCCAATTCAGCAGGGTTTGCAACCATTCACGCTCTTCCGGCTGGAAGCTGCATTTACCCGTCTTCAGCCAACGTTTGGCATTGGCGTCGCCGATGCCGATATCCAGATCCAGCGGCGAGATATTGATATCCCCTATGATGGCAATATCCTGATCCGGGCTGAATGAGTTTTGCAGATACTGCATCAGGTCGGCGTAAAACTTACGCTTGGCCGGGTACTTGGTCTCGTGATTGATATTCTCCCCCTGGGGGAAGTAACCGTTGATCACTGTCAGCACCCGGCCGTTGTCCTGGATGAACTTTCCGGCGATAAGCCGGCGCTGGGCATCTTCATCGTCGGTGGGAAAGCCTTTTTGAACCTCAATGGGGGCTTGTTTGGATAACAGAGCCACACCATAGTGGGCCTTGCCACCGTGGAAATGTACCTGATAACCCATAGCTTCCACTTCGGCCAGCGGGAAGGCTTCGTCGTGCACCTTGGTTTCCTGCAGCCCTATGATGTCCGGTTGGTGGCTGTCTATCAACTGTTGCAGCTGATGCAGACGGGCTCTCAATCCGTTGATGTTGAAGGAAACGATTTTCATCAGGGCAGCACTCGTTTGAAGGGTTTAACGATAACACTCAGATAAACGCCGGCGGCAACATAAGGATCGGCATTGGCCCAGGCCTGGGCGGCTTCCAGCGATTCAAACTCGGCCACTACCAAAGAGCCGCTGAATCCGGCGTCCCCCGGGTTTTCACTGTCCACGGCGGGATGTGGACCGGCCAGCATCAATCGTCCTTCATCGGCCAGCAGTTGCAGGCGCTGTAGATGGGCCGGACGAGCGGCAAGACGTTTTTCCAGGCTGTTTTCAACATCTTGGGATGAGATCATATACCACATTATTTGAGTTCCTTGCGTTGCTCTTCGGGGATGTGTTTAAAGAGATAAACCACGGTTGCTATGGTGTTCAGCAGCGTCACTGCGGTCAAGCCAAAGACCTTGAAGTTTACCCAGGTTTCCTGACTCAGACTGAAGGCGACATAGATATTGATAAGGCCGCAGACAATAAAGAAACTGACCCAGTACCAAGTGACTTGGGCCCATATCTTGTCGGCAACCTTGAGTTCCTGCCCCAGCATGCCCTTGAGCACAGGCTTATTCAGCAATTGGCTGACACCCAGACCCAAGGCGAACAAGGCATAGACTATGGTGACTTTCCATTTGATAAAGGTATCGTCGTGAAACACCAAGGTTAGGGTACCGAATACGGCCACCATGGCAAAGGTGATGAGATGCATTTTCTCAAGCTTGCGGTACAGCAGGTAGGTCACCACGAGTTGCAGCGCCGTTGCGGCTATCAGGGCGCCACTGGCGACGTAGATATCGTAAAACTTATAAACGGCAAAGAAGATGACCAGCGGCAGGAAATCCAGCAGTTGTTTCATAGTAATCAGGCTGAGTGAAAATTGCCTGTGAGTGTAGCACGGCGGGCTTTGAGGGATAAACCTCTTCGGCCCTTGCGTGGGTCAGTGCACAATTATTACAGGGAACCTGAGTTGATCTTGCCAATTTCCGGGAGAATTTCCACTATCACCCAGCCCCGACCCCGTTTATGCAGGCGAATGGTTCTGTCATCGACCCAGGGCCGACCACCTCTATGGCCGGTAAATTTGACCACTATGGTCACGTCATCGGTAAACTTGCGAAAGAAGTCGATATCTATCTCTTCAATCTCCAGGGTGACATCTGTCATCTGTAGATTGAGCATATGGCGCTGTACAGAGGCGGCGATATAGTAACTTTGCAGCACCTCCTTCATAGGGTCGTCGACATACAGGCTCGCCTTCTCGACATCTTTATCTATATAGATGGCCTGAAAGAATCCCAGGGCGACTTGCTCTGGCGTATCTATGGTGGCTTTATTCGGGTCATCATTGCAGCCAAATAGGCCTAGCAGACAAAGAAAAAGTAAATATCTCATAGTGTTGACCCTGGCGATTGGTGCCAAACAGTATCGGTTTTTTTAGTATTGATCGCAAGCCGCTGCCTCGGGCTTGACGGGATCGGCGATCCTGTGGCATATAAAGAGGATAGCGCACGGATTCTTATCCACAGAATCTGTGGACAAGTGTGTTGAAGACTCGATAGATACTTTCTAAGCGATTGATATCGTCGTTAAATTGTCGCTGGTTAATTTTTGACGCTTGGCACTTTCCCCTATCTGTTTCTCTCCTGATGACTCATTCCCGACTGAATCATAACTGGCGTAAAGGATCCTTTGCGTTGATTTTGTACAGCTTTTGCTGATAAAAGCCGCAGTCAGTCCATAATACCGTTTAAATAACAAAATCAAATTGCTGAAGCGAATGGGCTTTGGCTACCTGGATACCGAATACTTCTTGTTGAAAGTCAGAGCTGCATTCCCCGGAGATCCGCGATGAACCCAAAAAAAAGCGCCTGCAGTAGCAGACGCTTTTGAGTTGGTTATAGTCCGTTAATCGTTCTGAGTAGCCTGAATGGCCGTCAGGGCGATGGTGTAAACAATATCATCCACCAGGGCGCCGCGGGACAGATCGTTCACCGGCTTACGCATACCTTGCAACATAGGGCCTATGCTGATCAGATCGGCGCTTCGTTGAACGGCCTTATAAGTGGTGTTACCCGTGTTGAGATCCGGGAACACAAACACGGTCGCCTTACCGGCAACCGGGCTATCCGGCGCCTTGGAGCGAGCCACGTTGGGCATGACAGCGGCGTCGTATTGCAGTGGGCCGTCAATCACCAGATCCGGACGCTTCTCTTTGGCAATCCGGGTGGCTTCACGAACCTTATCCACATCCGAGCCTGTACCTGAGTCACCGGTTGAGTAGCTGATCATCGCCACTCTGGGCTCAATGCCGAAGGCTTTGGCCGACTCGGCCGATTGGATGGCGATATCGGCCAACTGCTCGGCATTGGGATCCGGGTTGATGGCGCAGTCACCATATACCAGCACTTGATCCGGCATCAGCATAAAGAAGATGGAAGAGACCAGACTGGAGCCGGGTGCTGTTTTAATCAGCTGTAGTGGCGGACGAATGGTGTTGGCCGTGGTGTTGACAGCACCGGAAACGATACCGTCTACTTCATTCTGGGCCAGCATCATAGTGCCCAGCACCATGTTGTCTTCCAACTGCTCACGGGCAACTACTTCGGTCAGGCCCTTGTGACGGCGAAGATCCAGCATAGGTTCGACATAGCGCTCACGCACTTCATCGGGATCGATAATCTCGACATCCTCTCCCAGAATGACATCCTGCTGGGCTGCGATACGCAGGATTTCGTCGCGTTTGCCTAGCAGTACGCAGCGGGCAATACCGCGCTCGGCGCAGATGGCGGCGGCTTTGATGGTGCGCGGCTCATCGCCTTCAGGCAGTACCACAGTCTTACGGGCGGCGCGGGCCAGCTCGGTAAGCTTGTAGCGGAAAGCCGGTGGCGACAGGCGGTGCTCGCGAGGCGAGTTCTCTGTGACGCTTTCAATCCAGCTCTGATCTATATGACCGGCAACATATTCCTGTACCAGTTCAATACGTACTGCATCATCCACAGGTACTTCGTGGTCAAAGCGTTGAATATTGAGTGAGGTCTGCCAGGTATTGGTGTCGATAAGGAACACAGGCAGGCCGGTTTCAAAGGCCTGTTCACATAAAGCCATGATCTCGGGTTCAGGTTCATAACCGCCGCTCAGCAGCAAGGCACCAATCTTGACGCCGTTCATGGCTGCCAGACAGGCAGATACGATAACATCGGAGCGATCGCCAGAGGTGACCAGCAGCGAGTCGGTCTTGATGTGCTGCACCATGTTGGGAATAGAGCGGGCACAGAAGGTTACCTTGCGCAGACGGCGAGTGTTCATCTCACCGGCATTGATGATGCGGGCGCGCAGGTGCTTGGCCAAATCTGAGGCTCGAGGGGACACCAGATCCAGGTTATAAGGTACGCTGCCGAGGATCCTAAGTGGGCTCTTGCCCGGCAACTGGAACATACCGGCAGTATCGCTGCGCTGAACGCCTTGATGGTCGAATACCTCAGACAGATCCGGACGGGCACGGCCTTCGTCGTCCACCGGCGCGCCAATCTTGTTGATGATGGCACCGATAAGACGCTTGTTCTTGTTACCGCCCCAGGAGTTAAAGGCGATTTCGAGGCGGTTCATCAGCCCGGTCGGGCTGTCGTTGCCTGGGGTTGCGACAAAAATCACATCGGCGTCGAGCGCCTTGGCAATGGCATAATTGACATCATCGGCAAACGGGTGACTACGGGTGTGCACCAGGCCTTCGATGATCAGGGTTTCAGTGTTATCGGCAATTTCACTAGCGCGGGCGATAATTTGCTCCATCAGCACATCCGTCTGATCGGCACGGATCAGTGCTTCGGCGTGGATCATCTCAAACGGCTCAAGCGGGTTGACCGTTGGGGATTTGCTGAGGATGGTGGTTGAACGCTCAGGGCCGTGATCCTGCGGGCGCAACTGGGAAATGGGTTTAAAGAATTGCACTTTAACGCCGTGGCGTTCCAATGCGCGAACCATCCCCAGGCTGATAGACGTCAGGCCGACGCCTGTGCCTATGGGGATCAACATAATGTTACGGGACATAAAAACCTCTTCGGAGTCGATGGTTTTCCGGTGAATCTTGTAAAGTCAAAAAACATGAAAGCCGCCAGGCTAACCAGGCGGCTGATTGGTCATATTATTCTTCTATCAAACTAATAGCGTCTTCGGCGATGACCCACTCTTCATTGGTGGGAATGACCATGGCCAGAGTGCCTTCATCTTTAGTGATAATTCCGCCATTGCCGAAGCGGGCGGCCAGATTGCGTTCATCATCGACCTGGAAGTTGAAGATGGACAGTAGTTCCAGCACTTTCTTGCGGATAATGTCGGAGTTTTCACCTATGCCGCCGGTAAACACCACGGCATCCAGACGGCCTAATGGCACAGTGTAGGAGGCGATGTATTTTGCCAGACGATAGCAGAAGATTTCCAGTGCCAGTGTCGCACCTTTGTGACCTTCGGCATATCCTTCCTCGATACCACGGCAATCATTGGTCAGTTCGCTGATCCCCAAAAGGCCGCTCTGCTTGTTCAGCAGGTTGTTGACCTCTTCCAGGGTGTAACCCAGTTGGTGCACCAGATGATAGATGATGGAGGGGTCGATATCGCCGCAGCGAGTTCCCATCACCAAGCCTTCCAGTGGTGTCAGACCCATGGAAGTATCCATGCTCTTGCCGCCTTTAACCGCCGTGACCGAAGCGCCGTTGCCCAGATGAGCACAGATTACATTGGTGTCGGCCAACTCTTTACCCAGCACCTTGGCAGCTTCACGGCTGACAAACAGATGGCTGGTGCCGTGCATACCGTAACGACGAATGCCGTGCTCACGGTAGAGCTTATAGGGCAGGGCATAGACAAAGGCGTGCTCAGGCATACTCTGGTGGAAGGCAGTGTCAAACACGGCAACCTGAGGCAAGCTTGGGAACGAGGCCATGGCGGCGCGAATGCCTATCAGGTGCGCCGGGTTGTGCAGCGGTGCCAGTGAGGCACAGTCTTCGATACCTTTGATCACCTGATCGTCAATGATTACCGAGCGGGTGAATTTTTCGCCGCCATGCACGATACGGTGACCCACTGCCAGGATTTGTGACGCCAGTTCAGGCAGGGGAGCCAAAATCTGGTTTACAATAAACTCCACGGCTTCACGGTGCGCGGTAAATGCGCCCAGTGCGGCTTCATGCTTTTCGCCATTGTGTTTCCATTTGATGCGGGAGTTTTCCAGACCAAAGCACTCGGCCAGACCTGAGATCTGATCATCGCCCGTGAGTGCATCCATGACTGCAAATTTCAAAGAAGAGCTGCCGCAATTTAGAACCAATACCAGTTTTTTAGACATGTTAAAAACCTTTCGCCGTTTTTAATTAATGAGTTACGGGTGAACTGGACTCGCCTGTAACCTGTTTCACTGCGTTCCTGCCGTCAAGCCGTTGTTGGGGCCGAATAGGGAACTGTGCTAAGGTAAAAGCAATATTATGCTTGTTTCAGGTGCCTTGATTGAGCCTTAACTTTCTCAAAACCGTGAGGGAAGGTCATCGTTATATGAAGACTTGGCCCATGGTCAGACAACTGGGTTTCTTTTTTCCTGAGTTTCGCGTTATTCGTGCCACTCAGTTGGCGTTGCAGTTGATGCCTGTGTTGGCCATGCTATCGGCTGCCGCGCCACTCTATTTCTATGGTTGGGACTATCTGCCCCAGGCCATAGCTATCTTTCTGTTCTTTCTCAGCCTGCCTTTGCAGGGCTATCTGTGGCTGGGTTGGCGTGCTCGCCATCCCTTGCCGCTGTCCTTGCTCGATTGGGGAAATCAACTCAATGCCAAGCTTTCCGGGCTTGGCGTGAGCAGTCGCCCTTTAGGGGCCAAGGCCTGCTATATGGATATGGCGCAGATCCTCAAATTGGCTTTTGAACGTCTTGATGCCGGTTTTTGGGAAGAACTCTGAATCAGTAGCCGGCATTGATCCCTTTCTGGATAAATATAGCCTTTATTCGCTCCATGGTTTCGCGATCCGGCGGCGACACGCCGTCGAGTTCATAGTGCTCACCCATGGCTTCCCACTTGTGTTTGCCCAGTTCGTGATAGGGCAGTAATTCCACTTTTTCCACATTGGTCATTGGCTTGATAAATTCAGCCAGCTTTTCGGCCGAGGCTTCATCGTCTGTATAGCCGCCGACAACCACGTAGCGGATCCAGGTTTTCTGGCCTCGTTTTGCCAGATATTCGGCAAACTGCAATGTTCGCTGGTTGCTGACCTTGGTGAGATCTATGTGCTTGGCATCATCCATCTGTTTGATGTCCAGCAGTACCAGATCAGTGTTGTCCAGCAACTGGTCGATCACCTCTGTGTATTTACGGACAAAGCCGTTGGTGTCCAAACAGGTGTGAATGCCTTCGGCCTTGCAGGCCTTGAATAGCTCGGCAACGAATTCTGCCTGTAACACGGCTTCACCACCGCTGGCGGTCACGCCACCACCGCTGGCTTCCAAAAAAGGTCGGTAGCTGACTATCTGTTCCATCAGCTCCGCGACCGTCACTTCCTTGCCGCCATCCAGATCCCAGGTGTCGCGATTGTGACAGTATTTACAGCGCATCAGGCAACCCTGCATAAAGGCGATAAAGCGAATGCCGGGACCATCTACTGTGCCAAAGGATTCCACCGAGTGGATCCGTCCTTTTACTGTCATGTGCTCTCCTTGGAATGGCTGCAGCGGCGGCCGCTGCAGCCTGGTTTCAAACGCGGATTACAGTGCTTTGGTGAAAGTACGGGTAATCACGTCTTGCTGCTGCTCAGGGGTCAGTGAGTTGAAGCGCACTGCATAGCCTGAAACACGTATGGTCAGCTGTGGATACTTGTCAGGGTTGACGACAGCATCTTCCAGCATTTCACGGTTCATCACGTTGACGTTCAGGTGCTGACCACCTTCATGGCCTGGCTTGTGGGCGAAGTAACCGTCCATCAGCGCGGCCAGGTTGGTGCGGCGAGCATCTTCATCTTTACCCAGTGCGTTAGGCACAATGGAGAAGGTGTAAGAGATACCGTCCTGAGCGTGAGCGAAGGGCAGCTTGGCCACTGAGGTCAGTGAAGCGATAGCGCCTTTCTCGTCACGGCCGTGCATTGGGTTGGCACCCGGGGCAAATGGTGCACCGGCGCGGCGACCATCCGGAGTGTTACCTGTCTTCTTACCATACACCACGTTGGACGTAATGGTCAGGATTGACTGGGTTGGGATGGCGTTGCGGTACATCTTCTTGTCACGAATTTTGGCCATAAAGCCTTCAACCAGCATACAGGCGATGTCGTCAACACGGGCGTCGTTGTTACCGAACTTGGGATAATCACCCTCGATTTCGAAGTCTACGGCAATACCGTTTTCATCGCGAACCGGTTTCACCTTGGCATACTTAATGGCAGAAAGTGAGTCGGCAGCAATAGACAGACCGGCGATACCACAGGCCATGGTGCGACGTACGTCTCTGTCGTGCAGCGCCATCAGCGCGGCTTCGTAAGAGTACTTGTCGTGCATGTAGTGGATGGTGTTCAGCGCAGTGACATACTGAGTTGCCAACCAATCCATCAGGCCATCGAGACGGCTCATGACGTCATCATAGTTGAGCACTTCGTCTGTGATAGGATCTGCCTTGGGAGCAACCTGAATTTTCAGCTTTTCATCCACACCACCGTTGATGGCGTACAGCATGGTCTTGGCCAGGTTGGCACGGGCACCAAAGAACTGCATGTGCTTGCCCACAACCATGGGGCTCACGCAGCAGGCGATGGCGTAGTCATCAGACTCGAAGTCAGGGCGCATCAGGTCATCGTTTTCATACTGGATGGAGCTGGTGTCGATAGACACTTTAGCGCAGTATTTTTTGAATGGCTGAGGCAGCTGCTCGGACCAAAGCACAGTGATGTTTGGCTCTGGGCTTGGACCCATGTTGTATAGGGTGTGCAGGAAGCGGAAGCTGGTCTTGCTCACCAGTGGACGACCGTCCAGACCCATACCACCAATAGATTCGGTAGCCCAGATTGGGTCGCCGGAGAACAGCTCATCGTATTCAGGGGTACGCAGGAAGCGCACCATACGCAGTTTCATCACGAAATGGTCGATCATTTCCTGAGCCTGCTCTTCGGTGAGCACGCCATTTTTCAGATCGCGTTCGATATAAACGTCGATGAAGGTTGAAGTACGGCCCAGAGACATGGCAGCGCCGTTTTGGCTCTTCACCGCGGCCAGATAGCCGAAGTAGGTCCACTGGATGGCTTCTTTGGCATTCTTGGCAGGGCCGGAGATGTCATAACCGTATTTGGCTGCCATTTTCTTCATCTTGCCCAGGGCTCTGTGCTGCTCGGCAATCTCTTCACGCAACTGGATAACGTTGCTTAGATCTTCACCGGCTTCCATCTGAGCCTGCAGTGAAGTGAACTGGGCAACCTTGTCCTTCATCAGGTAGTCGATACCGTAGAGGGCTACGCGGCGGTAGTCACCAATGATACGGCCACGACCGTAGGCATCGGGCAAACCTGTCAGTACACCTGACTTACGGCAAGCGAGGATTTCCGGAGTGTAAACATCGAACACGCCCTGGTTATGGGTCTTACGCAGTTCGGAGTAGACATATTTGATCTCAGGATCCAGCTCGCGATCATAGGCGGCGCAGGAGCCTTCAACCATACGGATACCACCGTTGGGCAGCATGGCGCGTTTGAGTGGCGCATCAGTCTGCAAACCAACAATGGTTTCCAGTTCCTGATTGATGTAGCCGGCATCATGGGAATCTATGGTAGAGACTTTGTCTGTATCAAAGTCGACCGGAGCGTGGGTGCGGTTTTCCTGCTTGATGCCTTCCATGACTTTGTCCCACAGGGCTGTGGTCGCAGTGGTGGGGCCAGCCAGGAAAGACTCATCACCTTCATAGGGGGTGTAGTTCTTCTGGATAAAGTCACGTACATTGACTTCGGTCTTCCAATCGCCGGGAACAAAGCCTTCCCATGCGCTTGCAAACAGCTCAGTTTTCTCGGTCATAGTACTCATACCTTCTAGTTGAGATAAAGTTACTTGCTGGCCTCGCTGCCTTGCTTGGCCAGCAAGGGACGGCGATACACAAACCAGTAAGTCAACCCTACAAATAAAGCTCCCCCCACGATATTACCCAGAGTGACGGGAACCAGATTATGGAACACGAATTGGCTCCATGTGAGATCGGCAAACTGCTCGGGGCTGACCCCGGCGCTTGTCCAGAATTCAGTGCCGGCCATATTTTTGCTGATAATGGCCATAGGAATAAGGAACATGTTGGCGATGCAGTGCTCAAAGCCTGCGGCGACAAACATGGCAACCGGTAGCACCACGGCCAGCAATTTGTCTGTGACTGAGCGACCGGCATAGGCCATCCATACCGCCAGACACACCATGATGTTACACATGATCCCGAGAGCGATGGCCTGGAAAAAGTCATGGTGCAGTTTGGCCTGGGCGGTCTTCATGTAGCCAAGCCCTATCAAACCGTGGCCGGCATCATAGTGTTTGGCGGTGATCATCAGGCCTACCAGTAGCATGGCGCCGATAAAGTTGCCCAGATAGACCAGCCCCCAGTTGCGCAGTAAGGCCTTAGTGGTGACCCGTTTGCTGGCTCTGGCAGTAATGGTTAATACAGTTGAGGTGAAGAGTTCGCCGCCCAATACCACGACCAACATCAGGCCGAGGCTGAAGCACAGACCACCGATGAGTTTGTTGAGACCGTAGGGAAGGGCGCTGCCACCGGCAGTGGCGACAACATAGAAGATAAACGCGAGGCCAATAAACACCCCCGCAGTCATGGCCAGCAACAGGGTCGACTGGGTATCGCGGCCGATTTTGACGACGGCCGCATCCTCGACCTTCTGCGCAGTATTGGCAGGGGTTGATGCATCAAATGGGCTAGGACTGTTGTTCATAGCTGCCTTCTTTCGCTCATTTGGTGGCTGGCCACCGGTTTAGGTTATGAAGTTCATTTATCGCTTATTCTATAGTGATGGCTTACGAGCCATCGAGTTCGTCAACTATAAGCAAAATGTAATTAAATTACGTGATTTAGATCAATTTAACCGCTGATTAATCTAAATTATGAAATTAAACTACGCTTTGCCACTCCTTTTTTGTCTAAAATTTCCTTGAAATAATTCACCTAAATTTGAGTTATCTTCCAGTGTCATATACCAAGGTTTGTGCTTTTGATTGGTGTTTGACCCAAGTCTAAGCTTGTAACACGTTATAAAAGTCCAGTCTGTGCAGTTGCTCGCGATGAATGGCTGCAAACTGGAAATGTTTACATCTCCCATGTTGCCGTAATCTTCATCTTCTTTACTTACAGAGCCCAGGTTGAGGTTTTAGCTACCCCGAGAAAGTCTGTTCAAAGAATCGCTCGTTATGCATCCAACCCTAAAATTGGTCTTACCAATTTACCACAAAAATATTAACACAGAGCCGTGCTCTCAGCATCTGATATCGGCCTTTACCCATGGGGAAAAGCTAAATTTTGCGAGCAGGTTAACAATTGTATGTCATTGCGTCGACGCAGGGGCTTCTAACATAGGTTTATTTCAGTAAAGGCTTATTTCTGCGGTATCACAAACTCATACCAAAGTTTGATTCAGATCTTGATTTTGGGGCCGTTGTGACCCGCTTGGGAGCAAGCTCAGGGCTGTGAGTCCTGTCATGGTTAATTAAGCATGCAGTAAAAAGTTAACGGAATATCATCAGGTAACCGGGTGATAACTTTATCCCACAACCAAAGTGTAACTTGCGCTATGCCTTGGCACTCGAGGGAAGAGTTGATTAGAATCAAGGCTTTCTTTTCGCTGTCACGCTCCAATGCAAGGGGCTATCCAAGGAAGCCGTTATGCCATCCATGGCACGTCTGGCCATCATACTTACCCTGATTTATGCCCTGTTTTGGGCTCTGGGGCCCCTGTTGACCGATATGGGGATCTGGGGAGCACAAGCTGATTATTACGGCCTGCCTTTATGGTTTTGGCTGTCCTGTATCCTGACTCCCTTATGTTTCATTCTGGGGCTCTTCTACCTGTTTGGCCGAGGAGGGCATAAAGAGTGACCACCCTTATCCCGGTATTAGTTTATCTGTTGCTCAGCCTGGTGTTGACCCGCTTTATTGCCGCCAGACAAGACAAGGCCAGCCTCTATCAGGATAAGGCGGCGCGCTTTTTTATCGGTGGCCGTTTTCTCAATGGCCCCATGTTGGCCTTGACGCTAGTGGCAACCTATACCAGTGCCAGCTCTTTTATCGGTGGCCCGGGCGCCGCCTACAAGATAGGTTTGGGCTGGGTGTGGCTAGCCTTGATCCAGGTGCCGGTCGCCATGCTGACCCTGGGGGTGCTGGGGCCGAAGATCCTCGCGGCCAAGGCGCCTTACGCCACCTTGATTGAGTGGTTGGATGCTCGCTTCGAGCATAAAGGGGTCAGCATGTTGGCGCTGGGCTCCTTGGTGCTTGGATTTATCGCCATGATAACGGTGCAGTTTATCGGTGGCGCCAGGTTGTTTGCCGGGGTCAGCGGTATCGACTACAGCCTGGGGCTGGCTCTGTTTGTGGTGACTGTGTTGGCTTACACCTTGAGCGGTGGTTTTCGGGCGGTAACCATCACAGATGCCTTTCAGGGAATAGTAATGCTGCTGGGGCTTTTGCTGCTGTTTTTCACCCTGCTTGGCCATGGGGGGATGACAGAGTTGATGTCCAAGGTGGCCAGTGAAGATCCGGCCTTGTTGCAGCCCCATGGCAATGAAGGGCAACTGGGCTGGCCCATGATGCTGTCGTTTTGGGTGCTTATCTGTTTCGGCACCTTGGGGCTGCCACATACTGTGGTGCGTTTATTGGCGGTTAAAAATACCCAGGCGCTCAAGAAAGGGATTATTTGGGGCACTCTTATCAGTGTCTTGATGACCTTGTTGCCGCATCTCATCGGATTGATGGGCCGGGCGCTTTATCCTGATTTGCAGGTACCGGATGAAATCATGCCGACCTTGATCTCCGGACTGTTTTCGCCGCTTTTGGCCGGAGTGCTGCTGGCGGCGCCCATTGCTGCCGTGATGTCCTCGGTGGACTCCATGTTGCTGCAGGCAGCGGTCAGTCTGGTGCGGGATGCCTGGGTCAAGGTCAGGCCACAAACCTCGGCGCAAAGCCAGCTGCGTTTGAGCCGCATCGCCATGTTGATGATTGCTGCGCTCGCCTGCTACTGGGCGCTGGAGCCGCCGGCCATGATAGTCTGGCTCAATTTGGCGGCTTTCGGTGCACTGCAGGCGGTGTTTCTCTGGCCGATATTGGCGGCGGTATTCTGGCCTTCATTGACTGGCAACTCGGTGTTTGCCGCGATGATTTCCGGATTGTTGAGTTATGGAATGCTGCAAT
The DNA here is from genome assembly GCF_002836945.1 of Shewanella chilikensis. GTDB lineage: Bacteria > Pseudomonadota > Gammaproteobacteria > Enterobacterales > Shewanellaceae > Shewanella > Shewanella chilikensis. The sequence continues at coordinate 20,211 of NZ_NIJM01000026.1, read as the reverse complement.
GGCTGGCCTTGCCTTTGCCGCTTCATATTCACCCTGTGGTCCCGGCCTTGCTGGTTTCACTCATGGCCATGTTGGGCTGTCAGGTATGGTTGACGGCGCGGGAAGTTTTGGCGGTAGCGCCGGATAAGGCTGAGTAAAGAAGCAGGCTTGATTGTTGAGGATGGAATTAAACAAAAAAAAGCGCAGTCATTGACTGCGCTTTTGGCTATTAAAGCGCTTATCAGAAGCGGATCTGATAACCCGCGTAGACTACGCGGCCGATAATGTTGTGGGTATCGGCGTCATAACCTGGGTAGGACAGCTCATAGTTAACCGTAGGCATGGCATCGAACAGGTTACGGGCACCGACTGTGACTTTACCGAACTGGTCAAAGTCATAGTTCATGGCCAGATCCCAAGTGGTGAAGGAACCGAAGTCCTGCTTGTCGATGTTGGCAGCTTGCTGCTGTGGCGTTTCACCGGCATAGGAGTCGATGTACTTGGCGATCAGCGAGGCGCTGAAGGCATCGTACTCATAGCTGAAGGTGGAGTTGAAACGCAGCTCGGGATATCCTTTGGTACCCAGCACGTCGTAACGTGGGTCGACCGGACTGGCTTGCTCTGTGTACTCCAGTGCATAGGTGCCGTCCAGGGCAAACTTCAGACTGCCGTAGTTACCCAGCTCGAAGCGCGAGCTGAAAGAGACGTCCAGACCCGAGGTTTGCACCCCGTCCATGTTGATGTAACCGGCGCCAATCTCTTCAATCTTGCCTTCGGTATCACGCTTCACATAGACATATTTAGGATCGTAGGCACCGAGACCTGTAGTGGCTTCCAGATCCAGGATAGTCTGGGCACCGACATAGCTGACCTGGTTGCTGATCTCAATGTTGTAGTAGTCCACAACCAGAGAGATATCATCTGTGATGTTCCACACAGCACCGAAGGCGTACTGATCAGACTCTTCAGGTTTCAGCTCAGGGTTACCAGAGCTCTTGCGCAGATACTGAGTGGACTCACACACATCGGCGCCTTCGCGTTGGTCAGGCGGCAGCATTTGACAGCCTTTGGTGTCGATCACTCGGTCATAACTGGTAGCAGCTTCGCCCAGCAGATCATCCAGTGACGGAGCGCGGAAGCCCTGGCCGTAAGAGGCGCGCAGGACCAGGTTATCCAACAACTGGTAACGCAGGTTGATAGAGCTGGACAGCTGGCCTTCATCCGGCAGGCTGTATTGGTCATAACGGCTGGCCAGTTTAACGTTCAGATCGTCGGTGACCGGCAGTTCCAAC
>NZ_NIJM01000026.1:0-18933 GCF_002836945.1 Shewanella chilikensis | reverse complement strand
GGAGTTGCGGATACGAATTGTCTTCCTAAGACCGCTTGGCCCTCCGACTTGTGACCGGCAGTTCCAACTCAACGAAGGCAGCCTTGTAGTTACGCTCACCGGCAGAGTCGCCACCGTAAGTACCCAGTACTTTGCCGGCAGCTTGCTGCGCATCGCGGCGATCGCTGAATTCCATCTTCTGGTACTCGGCGCCCACAGCGTAACCTATGTCACCGCCTGGCAGGGCAATAGGTGCCAGCGCAGCCCAGGAAATGGCTGTTGCTGTGGTCTTGGAATCCGCCTGACGGGTGGCTGTGTGCAGGAAGCTGTCCAGGGTTGCCTGAGTGGCATTACCGCCCAGAACAAATGGATTGTACAGCCCGGCATCGACGGCTTGCTGCAGGTTGTCTTCAAACACATAGGAGTCTGTGCTTATATCCACCTGCTGATCTGAGTACTGTACGTACCAGTTCAGTGAACCGGCATCCAGCTCCAGGTTCAGCCCTGTCACCACGTCAACAACATCAGACTTGAACGTCGTGCTGCGATCGGCCACGCCTGTCAGACGGTGGTAAGCCTGTACTTCAGTTGCACCGGCCGTGCCATAAGTTGGGTTCAGCGGGTTGTCGGCTGCTATGTACAGGTTGGGGGTCCACAACGCGGTAGAGGAAGTGGTGGACTTGTCACGCATTACAATCGCTTGACCGAACCACTCCAGATTATCAGTGATCTTGTAAGTCAGGTTGCTGAACAAGGAGTCTTTGGTCTGATCCGGCAGGTAATCGGTACCATCAAACATGCTGTAGCCACAACGTGGACCATCTTTACTCTGAACGATTTGATCGGCCGGGCAGTCTTTACCTGGAACATAATCACCAGTGTAGCTTGGCGTCTCAAAGGTTCCATCTTCTTTTTTGCCTGGGCGGGCAGCTACTGGGCGCCAGGTGCCTTCCGGTGCATACAGAGAGCTGCGACCATAAGCTTTATCCCAGTTGGCAGTGAGATGTTCACGCTGGCCACCCTTGAGAGGATCAAATTTCTTATGCTCTATGATAACCAGACTGCTGCTCTTGTCGCTGGTGTTACCAAAGGTCATCGATGCCGACATTTCATCGCGGCCACCCTGAGTTGGGTTGGCGAATTTCAGATCAAATCCGAGGCCGTCATAGTTCTTCTTCAAAATGATGTTGATTACACCGCCAATGGCATCGGAACCATAAATGGCTGATGCACCGTCACGAAGAATTTCAATACGCTCGATGGCGTCCATGGGGATCAGGTTTAGGTTGGTTGCATCGGCACCGAAGGTGGCTGATGGTGCAATCCGGCGACCATTGATCAGGGTCAGGGTACGGTTTGAACCCAGGCCACGCATGCCTGAGCTGGCGTGGTTACTGGCAGAGCTACCTGCGTCACTGATAAAGCTGCCCGCGGTATTGTATGGCATTTGTGCCAGTACCGCAGAAACATCTGTCAGACCGGTTTTGGCTATGTCTTCAGAACTCATTACCGTCACCGGCAGTGCCGATTCCATGTCGGTACGCTTAATGCGCGAGCCGGTAACTTCGATGCGTTCCAGTTGTTGTTCGTTTTCGTTGGCTTGAACAGCGGGTAAGCTAAGAGAGGCTGCTGCAGCGCCGCCAAACAAGGCGAAGCGCACAGCTTTGCTGACACTGAGATTCATCATTTATATCCTTTTATGATATTTATTTTGTCTTTTTGTATTTATTAGGGCCGACATAAAACAATTCGGCGACAAAATGTAACCATTAAGATACAAATAATACAAGCGGTTAAATGCTTATTGACTGTTTTTTTGTTGTAATAAAGATGTAATCAAGTGTTTTTAAATATTATCAAAACAAAGTTTATTTAAGTGAAGAACATAATTTAAACATTGTGGTAACATTTTAGTTGGGAAATTAAGGTGAGCAAATAATAAGCGGCGCGAATGCGCCGCTTATTTACGGGATTAAGTTCTGTTTAATCCGTTTAGAAGGAATAGTTCAAACTAGTGTAGTAGAAGCGGCCGATGTTATCGTACGCAGCTGATCCTGCACTGGTTCCGGTTGAACCATAAGGCAAGTCCTTATCGAATAAATTATCGATACCAAACTTGAGGGTTATGCCGGAATCAAACTGATAACCCAAAGCAACATCACTGATGAAGTAATCGTCGTATTGCATGTTGGAACTTGGGTTGGCATTAAGGGCCAGATCCTTATCTGTGTACAAGCTGACATCATTGACGAAACGGGTACGCCAGTAGCTGAGCCAGTTTTCATACTTGTAGTTCAGAGTCAGGTTAGCCTGCCAATCGGCATATCCCAAAGTACCTGCCAACTCTTCATAATCACTGGGATCATCTTGGAAGGAGAAGTTACGACGTTTTATCAGGTGGGTCGCGATCAGGTTGGCACTGAAATCACCGCCGAGAATATCAGTCTTATAGGCCAGATCCAGGTCAACACCAGCGGCTTCCAGTGATGCCACGTTCAGCGCATGGCTTTGAATCAACGTTATCTGGTGTGATGAAGGATCGCGGGTGATCAATTCACAGTACTGATTATTTATGCCACTGGTTGAATCCAGGCAGCGGTCAACTATGGTTTGCGCGCCGATGGAACTGATGGCATCGTCGATCTTGATGTTCCAGTAATCGAGTGTCATAGATAGACCTTCGATAAATTCAGGCTGGTAGATAAGCCCAACAGTGTAGCTGGTGGACTCTTCTGGTTTCAGTTCCCGGTTACCACTGCTCTTGCCTTCTATCCTTTTGGCATCGTACTCATCATTGAAATCGGCAGGTACACCCATTGCAGCACAGTTCTTACGGCGGGTGGCTGAATCAGCCAATGTATTGAGGTTATCGATACGGCAACTGTCTTTAACACTGAAGTATGTTTGGCTCGGTGCACCGAACAGTTCGCTGATATTCGGAGCTCTAATGGCTTCGGCATAGGTACTGCGCATTCTCAGCTCATCGTTGATTTCCCAGCTTAGACCGGCTTTCCAGGTGGTTGCATTGCCTATGGTGCTGTAATCGGCGAACCGGACTGCCAGATCCATATCCAACTGGCGGATCAGCGGTAAGTCGGCCAGCAGAGGTATTGATACCTCGGCAAATACTTCCTTAACATCGAAATCACCTTTGTCTTCGCCCAAGGCATTGAAGAATGTCCCTCCGGCATTTTTAGGCTCTTTAGTCTCACTTTCTTCTTTGCGGTACTCAACCCCGGTAGACAGGCCTACATAGCCCGCTGGTAATTCAAATAGCCCGGAATTGGTGATGGTGCCACCCAAAACAGTTTGCTTAATCACTGCATTGCCAACAGAAGTGGTATTGATATAGTCAATGGCTTCCTGGCTTGGATTACCGGCACCAAAAATGTTGACCGGTACACAACCTTCAGCGCGGGCGGTTTCGCTGCGACAAACTATGTTACCGTCGAGCATGACGGCATCGAGGGCATTTTGGTAGTTGGCATAGATCAGGTTGTTTTTGTTCACCCGCTCCAGATCTGTCTGACCATAGGTGGCGTACAGATCATAGTCCCAATCGTCGGCCAAGACGCCTTCAAGACCCAACACATAGCGCTGGGTTTCACGGGTGTCGTCTTCTATGCGTTGGCCCAGGTCAGCCATGAAACGGTTGATGACGATTGAATCCAGTGGTTGAGGAGTACCGTCCGCATTCTTGTTGTTCTTCATCAGAGCAACCAGGTTGGGATCCAGATAAGGGTTGTCAATCTTCACTGAGTTAAGCTTATTGCCAAAGAAGAAGGCAGGTTGGCTATAATTACTGGCCTGGCTGTTGACATATTTTGCCTCAAAGTAGAGGTTCATATCGTCATTCAACTGATAATTGCTTTTCAGGTTGAGGTTATAGCGTTTGAACTCGGGCTGCAGATCTTCAAACTGTCTCAAGTTGGTAAAGTCGCAGTCGACACAGTAGTTACCGTCGACTTTTGGGCCTATGTAGACATCACCTATGGTCCCGTCTGGATTGAAGGTTTTCCAGCCATCCAAAAAGAAGGTACCGGCGTTGCTGATCCTGTAGTGTCCGCCGTTTGGCAGGAAATACTTGTCCGGATCAGACGGATTGTTGGAGTCAATGTAATTACCGTTAGCATCCTTGGGTCTATCGGTATTTTTCAGACTGGTAAATGAGGTTCTGGTCTGATCACGATCGAAAGCTCTGAGTCTATCCTGAGCGCTGTATTCCGCAGCGAAGGCGATATTACCGCGACCATCATTAATATCTGTGCCGTAAGAAAGCGAAATTCTGTCTTTACCAAAGTTACTGTCATCAGCCCGACCTTTAATTGCCGAGATATCCAAGCCGACAATATCTTTTTTCAGAATAAAGTTAACTACCCCAGTGACCGCATCTGCACCATAAATGGCCGATGCTCCGCCGGTAATGACTTCTACTTTTTCGACCCAGACACTTGGAATCGTGTTTACGTCAACCGAAGAGCTTCCCGCTGAGCTGGCAACATGACGTTTGCCGTTTACCAACACCAAGGTTCTGTCGGTACCCATGGTACGCAGATCCAACAGGTTGGCACCGGCAGTGCCAATGTAACGGCCAGAGTTGGCAAGGGAATAAGTGTTACCCAGCGCAGGCAACTGGTTGAGGGCTTCACCTATGTTGGTCACACCGGTAGACAGGAGTTCTTCACCTGAGATTACAGTCACTGGCGTTGGCGCTACGGCACCTTCACGAATGATACGTGAGCCTGTGATAGAGATTCGCTCAACGGCTGAATTTGCCGTTTGTTGTTCTTGTTCTGCCGACAATGCTGGTGCGGAATAGGCTGCAGTTGCAACACCACCAATTAACGCAAAGCGCACCGCTTTGGCTAATTTAGAATTAACTTGCATTATATCTCCCTGATACTTATGTATGATTTTTTATTGTCACACCCGAATTAAGTAATAAATGTTTACGGATGTATCAGGAATATAACCTTGCAGAAATAAAAAGTGCAACATAGATGAAACAGATATAAATTGTTTGAATTAATAACAATTAAAATTATGTTGGCAACAAAGATATAACGTACGGTGTTTATTTTTTTAATTGGATGGCAATGTCGTGTTGTGTTTTATTGTTGTTTTTTGTGGGTTTGTTTTTTGATTGTTTTTTGATTGTTTTTTGTTTTTTCTTTGTTATTTTTGTGTTCTTTTGTTTTTTTGTTTAAGAGATATTTTTATTTGTCTAGATACTTGAGTGAATATTTGTTGGCCGTTGAAGATCTGTTAATTTGCCAAAAGCGTGACATGTATCACGCTTTTGGTGTTAATGTAACTCGGTTTTATCATACAGATGACCAGGGGCGGTAGTGTCTGAGGTAACTGATAGCGACGAAGCCGACGATAGCACTGGCTATCACAAGCTCAATATTTCCAAGTAGCGCCAGTGGCCGATGCAGCGATTGCAGCATGGGGTGGCTGTTGCACCAGGCGGCTGTTTTCAGTAGAGCAGTGGCTCCTATCACCATGGGGAAGGTGTAGGCAGCAAACCCTGGGCTGAATGGCAGTCGCAGTAAGTGCAGGAAGGCCAGATAGATGACCAGGGTCATCAGCAGGGCCAGACTCAGCAGCAGGGCGACCAACCAAAGCTCAGGCTCGGGAGTCAGGGTCAAATAGCCGGCCAGAGACAGGCTGGCCGGTGCTGCCAGAATCGCTATGGTCGGCTTGGCTGCATCCGCGACCGGATTACAGAAGATCAAGCGATAGAGCATCACAGGCAGCATCACCAAGTAACTCACCAAGCCGAACATCAGAATGATGTGAGCGATTTGGGCGCCTACTTCGCCGGCTTCGGCGCCGGGAAAGGTCACGGCTGCCACCACCATGCCGATAGGGGGCACGAACCAACTGGGCACCATATGCTCCAGGTTGAAGTCCATTGCTCTATGCAGTACAAAGGCCGCCAGTAAACAGCAGTGAATGGCGATAGCCGTCAACCAGATCAGGAAGCCACACAAAGGAAGATGGATCCCTACGGCTTTGGAGATCACCATCAGTGCCATGGCAAAGGTGGGCAGCACACTGCCGACTACAGGGTGGCGCAGTTCTTCATTCAGTAATTCAGGATGCAGAATGAATTTGACTGTCAGCAGAGACAGTAATATGCCGGCAACCGCCGCGCCCAATACCAGGCCGGGAAATTCTGCTGATACGCTTTCCCAGGCCCAACCCAGGCTGGCGATAGCCAGCGCCAATCCGGCCAGAGGGCTTGGCAGTCGCTTGAAAGCGGCTTTACTAAACTTGGACTCGCGAGTGCTGAGTTCTTCAGTGGTAGTGGCAACGAGTTTCATACTGTGACCTCTAGATTCCAATTTGATGGTCCTAGTCTAAAATCGGTCTTTGATTAATAAAATTGAAATTAAGTTATTCATTGATTCAAATTTATTTAAGCTTGCAGCGCAGCAGAGTATGCCCAAGCCCTATGTCATCGATATCTTCATCGACATAGAAACCCGCCTGTTGCAGTAGTTTCAGCAGTACCTTGGAGTGATACATACGACTGTTGCCATTGGCCATGGCGGTGAAGTAGAGCGAGGTGGCATTGACACAGTAGGCGGAGGCGGCATTGGGCTGCCTGTCCCAAAAGGTTTCCAGAATGCAGAGCTCGGCTGTCTCCGGCATGGCTTTGGCACAAGCCTGCAGGATGGCCAGGATTTGTGCCTCGCTGAAACAGTCGAGGAATTGGCTCATCCAATAAAGATCGCCGTCGGTCACAAAGGGGCCGTCAGGGGCCAGCAGATCGCACGCCAGACCGGATATCCGCTCGTTCAAACCCGCGGCTTTTGCTGCCTCGGCGGCCAGCTTAAGCTGGGGAGCAAGATCCATTATGGTTACCCGGCACTGGGTGTTGTAGCCGGCACATTTCAAGGCCCATTTGCCGGTATTGCCGCCGATATCCACCAAATGAGTCGGCCCTTTGGCAAATATGCGCGGCATCAGGCTGTCAAAGGCATGATCTGAATAATAGTGGTCGAAGGCGAACCAGCTGTGTTTGGCCTCTGTCGGTAACTGGCTCAGGGCTGGATAAATAGTGGGCCAATCGCCGAATACTTTCAGTCCCTCGGGAGAGCCTTGCTCCAGCGCCTGTTGCAGATGAAACAGGCCTTGGTAGCAAATGTCGTGGATAAAATTGAGATTGGTGGCGGCCATATCATCATGCAGCAGAAACCAGCCTGTCTTGTCGAGGATGTAATTGTCTCCCTTGTGCCAAAGCAGCCCCATGGAAAGTGCCATATCAAGCAAAACGCCCAGGGCATATTCAGTTAGCCCGGTTTTTTCTTTGAGTATCTCAAGGCTAATGCCTTCATCGCCGGCGGCATCTATATGTTTGAGGATGTCGAACTGCAGCAGGCAGCGGGTCACCTGAAAACTGACTGGAGCGAAGGCGATTTTTTGTGCTTCAAATTTGGCCTCGAAGGCACTGAGTTTGGCGGGTTCACTAAAAAAGGGCATTGTCTTAGCCGTGGGAAAGGTTCAAAAAGAGTCTTTATGGCGCAAAGCACAAGCCAAGTACAGGCCAGTTGCATAAAACTTTGATCAAGAGGGCAAATATGTGGTTATTACCCCTTTTGATTTCAGGACGAGACGTTGGCATAAAAAAGCCCTCGTCATTAGACAGGGCTTTCAAGTTGCGGTTTATGCTTATTTACTGCACGTTTTCCTGATCGCCGAATTGGCCGACAAACAGGGCTGAGGACAGATAACGCTCAGCGGCCGATGGTAGGATCACTACAATATTCTTGTCTGCAAATTCAGGTAGAGCGGCGATGCGGTTGGCGGCAACGACGGCGGCACCGGAGGAGATACCCACTAAAATGCCTTCTTCTTTCATCAGCCTGTGAGCCATCTCTATCGCTTCGTCATTGGTGACCAGTTCGACCTTGTCAATCAGTTCCAGATCCAGGTTGCCCGGAATAAAGCCGGCGCCTATACCCTGGATCTTGTGCGGACCAGGCTGCACAGGTTGGCCCGCCAGAGTCTGGCTGATTACAGGTGAGTCGGCTGGTTCAACGGCCACAGCAGTGATTGCCTTGCCTTGGGTATTCTTGATATAACGGCTCACCCCTGTGATGGTGCCGCCGGTACCAACACCGGCAACAAATACATCGATTTGACCATCGGTATCGTTCCAGATCTCAGGGCCTGTGGTTTTTTCGTGGATCTCAGGGTTGGCCGGGTTGTCAAACTGCTGCAGCAGTAGATATTTTTCCGGCGCCGATTGACGAATTTCCTCGGCCTTTTCGATGGCTCCTTTCATACCCTTGGCACCATCTGTCAGTACCAGATTGGCGCCCAGAGCCTTGAGCAGCTTGCGGCGCTCGAGACTCATGGTGTTGGGCATGGTCAGAGTCAACTTGTAACCTCTGGCCGCGGCAACATAGGCCAGCGCAATACCCGTATTTCCCGAGGTGGGTTCAATCAGCTCTGTGTCTTTGGTCAACAGGCCTTTTTTCTCGGCGTCCCAAATCATATTGGCACCAATACGGCATTTGACACTGAAGCTTGGGTTGCGGGCTTCTACCTTGGCCAGCACCTTGCCGTTGCTGACGCGGTTAAGACGAACCAGTGGAGTGTTACCAATGGTGTAGGAATTGTCTTCGAAAATTTTGCTCATGGCTTGCTGGCCTCCTTTGATTGCATCCCTAAAGCATAATCCTCATGAGATCAAAGAGAAGTGAATCTTTGTTCTTCTTTATTCTTTTTAGTTATTACATGAATCTCTGTTATTCGTAACTTCGGAGTAAGCCTGTTTCGCTTTATGTTAATCTCAATGCCAAATCCACGTTAACCAAAAAATAACATTCTATTTTAAATAGGAGAATAGCCTTGGATCACACGGGTAATGCCGAGGAGGCAAAGATGAATAGAGCCGGGGAACTGGACGGCTTTAAGCGGTATCCGGGCAAAGATCCCCGCAACATAGTGACGCCGGCCGCATTCAGTGTGGCGCCGGAGCTGCTCTACACCCCCTTGGCAAAACCTTGGAAAAGGGCACTGGCTATCACGATAGACGGTTTGTTGATAGCAGTACTGGCCGAACAGGCCGGCCCGCTGTTTGTGCTTTTGGTGTGCCTGCTGGCTTACTATATACACAATCACGCCAACAGGATCTCCACTTGGGCCAAGGGGCTTTTGTACCTGTTTATGGCGGTGGTTTTGCTTTGGTCTGCGGTGCCGCAGATGATAAAAGTCAACGGCCTGCAAGAGCGTCGCGATAATGAAATTCAGGGGCAGACACTGCTGACCTTGACGCCGCAGCTACTGCGTTTAAGTTTGTGTGAGTACAAGGCCTGCGCTCAACATGAAGCGGGTTTGCTGGTCAATGCCGCGGCTGAGGCAGGGCTGTCACGCACCCAGGTCGAGACCATGCTGCAAGGTGCATTGGATGACCTGCCGCTTGCTGCAGCCGATATTGCGGCGATAAATGCAGACTTGCTGCCGCAGTTGGCTTCAATGAAAACCGAGTCTGTAGCGACGCTCAATGCACAAACCAACGTACAAGCCAATGCAAAGACCGATGCACAAGCCAAGCCGGCACCTACCGAGGATGATTCAAGACTGGAAGCAGAAGAGGACGAGCAGGAGGAAGAGGCACAATACAGTTTGCTCGCTTGGGCCAAGGGGATGCTCAATGATCTCGGGCTTGGATTTGGCTGGGCGGCATTCTATTTTACCTTGTTCACAGCCTGGTTCGATGGTCAGACTTTGGGCAAAAAAATCATGCGGGTGCGGGTGATCGCCCTAGGAGGTGGTAAGCTTTCCCTATGGGACGCCTTTGGCCGTTACGGGGGATACGGCGCAGGCTTTGCCACTGGACTGCTGGGTTTCTTGCAGATTTTTTGGGATGCCAACAGGCAAGCCATCCAGGATAAGATCTCAGCAACAGTTGTCATTGACCTGAGTAAGCCACGCGTGAGTCCGACTGAGACGATGCTGCAGGCGGATCCGGTCACAAAACAATAAGAAGGTAGTTTATGAAGGATGCGATTGTCATTTCCGGTACCGGGCTGTTTACCCCTCCGGAAGGAATAACCAATCAAGAACTGGTGGACAGCTTCAATCAGTATGTTGACCTGTTCAATACCGAGAACAGCGCCCAGATAGATCTTGGCCATGTGGCGGCGCTGAATTATTCATCGAGTGAGTTTATTGAGAAGGCTTCAGGCATTAAACACAGATTTGTGATGGTCAAAGAGGGAATTTTGGATCCTGAAGTCATGATGCCCTTAATCCCAGAGCGTGCCAGCGACAGCCTGTCACTGCAGGCAGAAATGGGCTTGTATGCGGCCAAGCAAGCCCTTGATAACGCTGGCCTCAAGGCGGATGACATTGATTTGGTGATAGTCGCCTGTGCCTACACTCAGCGTGCTTATCCGGCGATGGCGATTGAAATTCAGCAAACCCTCGGTACCCGGGGTTATGGCTTTGATATGCAGGTTGCCTGTTCTTCGGCGACTTTTGCGCTGGTGACAGCGGCCAATGCCATTCGTAGTGGTAGCGCCAGACGTGTGTTGGTCATCAATCCTGAGATATGTTCGGCTCAGGTCAATTATCGTGACCGCGATAGCCACTTTATTTTTGGCGATGTGGCTACAGCCTTGGTATTGGAGCCGGCTGCGACTTGCCGCGCCCAGCAAGCCTTTGAGATTCTGTCGAGCCGCTGCTTTACCCATTATTCGAACAATATCCGCAGTAACTTTGGTTTCCTTAACCGTTGTGATCCGGCTACTTCCGGCGAAGCCGATAAGCTGTTTCATCAACAGGGGCGCAAGGTCTTTAAGGAGCTGTTGCCCATGATATACCAGCATTTGGATGCACAGCTCGAAGAAGCTGGTATCACGCCGGAGCAGTTCAAGCGCCTTTGGCTGCATCAGGCCAATATCAATATGAACCAGTTTGTGGTGAAAAAGCTCCTGGGTGAAACGCCTGAGCCTTTGAAGGCGCCCGTGGTGCTGGATCAATACGCCAATACCGCATCGGCCGGTTCGGTAATCGCTTTCCATAAATATCACCAGGACTTCAAACCGGGGGACTTGGGCCTGTTGAGCTCCTTCGGCGCGGGTTACTCCATCGGCAGTTTAATTCTACGTGCCTGTTAAGGCTGGGCTTTCCGCTGCAATAAAAATGCCTGCAACTGCAGGCATTTTTGTATCTCAATCGGCCTTACGGCGCTTAATCTGGCGCTATGGCCGGATTGCGATAGGCTTCGCGATACTTATCGACCCACATGGAGGTAGCACCGCAAATGGCAACCGGCATCACGATAAAGTTGACTATAGGGATCATGGAAAATAGGGTGACGGCGGCGCCGAAGCTCATACTGCTGCCCTTGGTATTTTTCAGGGCAAACTTCATCTCTTTGAATGCCACCTTGTGGTTATCGAAAGGGTAGTCACAGTATTGGATGCTCATCATCCAGGCACTGAAGATAAACCAGACCACAGGGAAAACGGTTTGACCAATCACCGGGATAAAAAACAGCAGCAGGATCAGTATGGCCCGCGGCAGGTAATACACCAGTTTTTGCCATTCACGGCCGAGGATCCGCGGCAGATCCTTGATTAAATCCAGGGTGCCGCCGGTATTGAGCGGCTTGCCGGTCAACAGTTGCTCTACCTTTTCGGCCAGCAGGCCGTTAAATGGCGCTGCCAGCCAGTTCATCACAGAGCTGAAGATAAACGACAGCAGCACCAGCAGGGTGATAATCGCCAGTGGCCAGAGGATCACATTAAGCCAGCTGAGATAGTCCGGCAGTTGCCCTTCGAGCCAGGCAAACACATTCCCCAGTTGGCCTATGGCAAAATAGATGACCCCGGCAAACAACAGCAGGTTGATCATCAGCGGAATAAACACAAAGCTGCGCAAGCCCGGTTGTTTGATCAGGCTAAAGCCTTCGAGAAAATAGTTGACGCCGCTCTTGGCGGGTCTTGAAGATGCGGACATGTACCACTTACTCTCAATACAAAGAATACTTAGGCCGATTTTGAGCAACTAAGGCCACGAAAACAAGGGAAAAACGCAGCCAAGGGAATAAAAAACGTTACAAAATGCGGCCCGCTTTGCTAAAGTGACAGCGCTTATACAGCTTCTTGGGCCAGGACGGCGGCGTTTCAATCAGGCTATTGAATTTCTTTCAGGATTGGCCCGCAAAACAAAAACAATCGGCACTGACATCCAACGGCAAATATGAGACTCAAACAGATAAAACTCGCTGGCTTCAAGTCATTTGTCGATGCTACCAAAATCCCTTTTCTCAATCCGCTGACGGCCATAATCGGCCCCAATGGCTGTGGTAAATCCAATGTGATTGATGCCGTGCGCTGGGTGCTGGGTGAAAGCTCGGCCAAACACCTGCGCGGTGACTCCATGGCCGATGTTATCTTTAACGGCTCCAGTGCCCGTAAGCCTGTTTCTGTCGCCGGCGTTGAGCTGGTATTCGACAACGCCCTTGGGCGTATCGGCGGCCAGTATGCCAACTACGGTGAAATTTCCGTTAAGCGCCAGGTCTCCCGCGATGGCGAAGCCCTTTATTTTCTCAACGGTCAAAAATGCCGCCGCAAGGATATTACGGATATCTTTATGGGCACCGGCCTTGGACCACGCAGCTACGCCATCATAGGCCAGGGCACCATTTCCCGCTTGATAGAATGTAAACCGCAGGAACTCAGGGTCTTTATTGAAGAGGCCGCAGGTATCTCCCGTTACAAAGAGCGGCGTAAGGACACGGAAAACCGGATTCGCCATACCCGTGAAAACCTTGAGCGCCTGGGGGATATTCGCTCTGAGCTTGGCAAACAGCTGGATAAGTTGACGATTCAGGCCCAGGCCGCCAAACGTTATCGGGAATACAAGCAAAGTGAGCGGCGCTTGCATGCCGAACTCTTGGTGATGCGTTTCTTGGAGCTCAATGAGCAGGCCGAGGCGCAAAACAGCGAGATAGAAAGGCTGGAGACTGAGCTGGCCCAGCAGCAGGCGCAGAAGCAAGAGTTGGAGTTGAGCCTGACTCAGCAAAAGCTGGCTCAGGATGAACTCAGTGAAAAGGAGCAGCGCCAGGTTGCCGATTTTTATCACAACAACACTGAAATTGCCCGTATCGAGCAGCAGCTCAAGTATCTCAAAGAGCGGGATAAACAGCAGGCATCTGAATTGGGTGCGCTGCAACAGCAAATCGCCACATTGAATGAACAGTTGGCTCAGGCCAAACAACAGGAGCAAACCCTGGATGACAGTTTGCAGCAACATTTGCCGCGCCAGGAAGAGCTGGAAGAGCAGCAGTTTGAACTGAGTCAGCAGTATGAAGCGGCACTCTCACAAAGTGAAAGCCTTGCCGGCGAGTTGCAACAGGCGGCGACTGCGGTCAGAGATATCAAGCATCAACAGGAGCTGGCCGCCACCCGGGAGCAGCATCTTAAGCAGCAACATGTCCAGCGCACGGAGCAGCTTGAGAAGCTCAGTGCAAGATTGCCGCAACCTGAGGCCGATAACAGGGCAAACCCGGCTGAGCTTCAGCAGCAGGTCAGCTTGTGTGAGTCACAATTGGCGGCAGCTAAAGCCGATGTCGAACGGCATGGCGCAGAGTTGACCAAGGCCCAGGAGGCGTGGGAGCAGGCAAGACAAGCGGAGCAGCAGTTGGTGCAGCGCCGCTCGGGTCTAACTGGTCGCCTGGAGCTGATAAGTCAGTGGCTCGAAGGCGCCGCTCAAGCAACGCAAGCAACACAAACTGCCTTGACTCAGCTTTGGCAGGACATTCAGGTTGAGGCCGGTTGGGAGCAAGTGGTTGAGGCCTGGCTTGGCCCCTTGATGCGCGCCGCTGTCTATCCTGACTCCAAACCATTTGATGGCCAAGGTTTTGCTCAGACTTATCGCCAGAGTTGGGGGCCGGTCAGCGCTGGCGTCAACTTAAGTCCCTGGCTTAACAGAGTGCGTTGGGCCCAGTCGGCGCAGCAGGCATCCAACATGCTCGAGCAGGGGCTGGCAGAGGGTGAGCTGATCCTCTGCCGCGATGGCAACCTTTTTGCACATGATGTAAAGCTGACGCTCGCCGAGGATGGCCAGTCACTGGTGAAGCTGACCGCCGAGCAGAGCGACATTCAGGCCGAGCTTGATAAGCTTGCAAGCGAGAGCCGGCAGGCGCAGCAGCAAACCACCGCGGCTCAGGATAGATTCAACGAATTAAGGCGGGCTCAGCAGCTCAAGTCCGAGGCGCTGCAGCAACAGCAACTGGCGTTGACCCGCGCGGTGATGGCTTATGAGGCGGCCACCGAGCAGGCGGCGCGTGAGTTCAAACAAAGGCAGCAGACAGAAGCGGAAATCGCTGAGCTGAAAGAGCGCCTCGAGCAGGAGCAGTTTGAGCTGGAGACGCTGATTGAGAGTCAGTTTGCTGCCGATGATACTCTCTATGAGCGCCAGCGGCAGGAGCGATTGCTGAGTGAGCGCCACAACGAGGCCAATCAGCAAAAAAACAGCCTTAAAGTCAGCTTGAGCGAACTCGAGCGCCAGTTAAAAAGCTTGAATGGGACTGTCGTAGAGCAGAAAACCGCCTTGGCGTTGGCAGCGCAGCGGCGTAAACAGTTGACTGAGCAGTTGCAGCAGGCCGAGCACAAGCGCAGGGAATTGCTGGATAAACCGCAGCAAGATGCAGATAGTGCCGAGCTGCAACCGCTGGAGCAACGCCTGGAAGGATTGCTGGCGCAGCAACACAGAATGCAGGCGGAGCTTGAGCATACCCGGGCCAAACTTGCCGAGCGGCAACAGCAGTTGGATCGTACAGCTTTAAAGCAAAAACAACAGCTTGGACAACTGGAGCACTTGACTCAGACAATCAGCACGTTAAAGTTACGTCGCGAGGGATTGAAAGGTCAGGCCGACAGCCAATTGGCGCAGCTCAGTGAGCAGCAGATCAAGCTGCATGAAGTGGCGGCGAACCTGCCGGATGAAGCAAAAATAGCGCCCTGGCAGGACCAGCTGGAATCGGTTAGGCGCAAGATAAGTCGCCTCGGCGCCATTAACCTGGCGGCCATTGAAGAGTATGAGCAGCAAAAAGAGCGTAAGGCTTATCTCGATGCCCAGGATGAAGATCTCAACAAGGCGCTGGCCAGTCTTGAAGAGGCTATCCGTAAGATAGACAAGGAGACCCGCAGTCGCTTTAAGTCGACTTTTGAGCAGGTCAATGCCGGACTGGGAGAGTTGTTTCCCAAGGTATTTGGTGGCGGCAGTGCCTATCTGGCGCTGACAGATGATGATTTACTCGATACTGGAGTGACCATCATGGCCCGGCCACCGGGCAAGAAGAACAGCACAATTCATCTACTTTCGGGTGGAGAAAAGGCGCTGACGGCTTTATCATTGGTGTTTGCGATTTTCAGACTCAACCCGGCGCCTTTTTGTATGCTGGATGAGGTCGATGCACCTTTGGATGACGCCAATGTCGACAGATTCTGCCGTCTTTTGCAGGAGATGTCGGACAGCGTACAGTTTATCTATATCAGCCACAATAAACTCACCATGGAGATGGCTGATCAACTGATAGGTGTCACTATGCATGAGCCGGGTGTCTCTCGCATAGTCGCAGTCGATATTGAAGAAGCGGTGGCTATGGCCGACGCCGGATAACCATAGGAAAACAGGTAACCAATGGAAGATTTGCAACTGGTATTGTCTGTGTTGGGCGCGATTGCCATTATTGCCGTGCTGGTTCACGGTTTCTGGTCTATCCGCAAACAACAGCCCAAGTCGCTTAAAGAAAATCCGCTGACAGGTTTCTATAAGGACCAGGCTCGGCGTGACAGTGAAGGTTTCGATGCCGATGGAATTGGAGAGGTGAGGGTACGTAAAGTCTCACCGGATGAGAAGCCGCCCAAGCTTAAGAGCAGTAAGTTGCGTAAACCCGGTTTTCAGTCACCTCAAGCAGATGAGAGCGAAAGTGAACAGGCGTTTTCCCTATCCGGGGCCAAACCTGAGCCCAGAGTAAACAGTAAACCACAACGGCAGGAGCCTGTGTTGCATCTCGATGATGACCAAGATACGGCCGAAATGCAGATGGAGTTGGGGCTGGGGGCCGATGCACAGACAGGCAACGCCCATTCCACAGTCGAAGCCGAACATCAGGAAAACTGCCAGCCAGAGCCACAACTTGCCACTGAACAACAGACCCGCGAGCAGGCCAAGGAAGAGTCGCGCCACGATGAGTTGCCTGAACCCACAGATGTTTTGGTACTGCATGTGGTTGCCAAAGAGGGCGAGAGCCTCAGCGGCGCTGAGCTGCTGCCTTGCCTGTTGGCGCTGAACTTCAAGTTTGGTGACATGAACATTTTCCATCGCCATGAAGACAACGCCGGCACAGGTCGGGTGCTGTTTTCCCTGGCCAACATGGTTAAGCCCGGGGTGTTTGACCCGGACAACATGGAGCAGTTCAGCACTCAAGGGATAGTTCTGTTTATGACCTTGCCTTGTCATGGCGATCCGCTGATGAACTTTTCCATCATGCTCAACTCCGCCCATCAATTGGCGGATGACCTAGGTGCCGAGCTGCTGGATGGCCAGCGTCAGCCATGGCATCAGGACACCAAACAAGCCTACCTGGGCCGTATTCGGGCTCAGGGCTGATATTCATCAGGGAGCCAGTGTGAGTCTCTCTATCCAAGGCCGCCTCTGCGGCCTTTGTTTTGTGCGGAATTTTTATGCAAGCCATTGAAAACGAAATTGATCAGCTGATAAGCACCATTAACGAGCACAACATTCGCTACTATGTGGATGACAACCCCAGCATTCCCGATGCCGAATATGACCGCCTGATGCAGCGGCTCAGAATGCTGGAGGCCGAGCACCCTGAGCTGCAACGCAGCGACTCGCCAAGCCTCAGAGTCGGTGGGCTGGCGCTGGCCAAGTTTGAACAGGTGACTCACCTTAAACCTATGCTCAGTCTGGACAACGCCTTCAGTGAAGAAGACTTTGCCGCCTTCCATAAACGGGTGACTGACAGAGTAGGCGAGTTCAGCTATTGCTGCGAGCCCAAGCTCGATGGGCTGGCGGTCAGTATCCTCTATCGCGATGGCGTGCTGGAGCGTGCCGCCACCCGTGGCGATGGTGCGGTCGGTGAAGATATTACCGAAAACGTTCGCACCATTCGGGCGGTGCCGCTGAAACTCAGGGGCGATGATTATCCGCCGCTGTTGGAAGTGCGCGGTGAAGTATTCATGCCCAAGGCGGCCTTCGAGGCGCTCAACGAGCGTAACCGGGTCAAGGGAGACAAGCTGTTTGTCAATCCGCGTAATGCCGCTGCCGGCAGTTTGCGGCAGCTGGACTCCAAGATCACTGCCTCTCGGGCACTGGCGTTTTACGCTTATGCATTGGGCGTGGTTGAGCCGGAATCCTTCCCGCTGGCGGACACCCATCTTGGGCAGTTGCAGCAGCTTAAAACCTGGGGATTGCCGGTCAGCAGTGAGATCCGCCTTGCCAAGGACCTCAGCGAAGTGGATGACTACTACCGGGATATTATGGCGCGCCGCAGTGCTTTGGCCTATGAAATCGATGGTGTGGTATTCAAGGTCAACAGCATAGAAGCGCAGCAGACACTGGGATTTGTCTCCCGTGCACCGCGCTGGGCCATCGCTTATAAGTTTCCGGCCCAGGAAGAGATGACTCTGCTCGAAGGGGTCGACTTTCAGGTAGGCCGCACCGGCGCCGTGACACCGGTCGCCAGGCTCAAGCCTGTGTTTGTCGGTGGGGTGACAGTTTCCAACGCCACTTTGCACAACGCCGACGAAATCGCCCGCCTCGGGGTTAAAATTGGCGATACTGTGATCATTCGCCGTGCCGGTGATGTTATCCCGCAAGTGGTTGCTGTGGTGCCGGAAAAAAGACCTGAGGATGCCAACGAGATCCGTTTCCCGGCGCAATGCCCGGTTTGTGGCTCTCAGGTGGAACGCCTCGAGGGGGAAGCCGTGGCCCGCTGCACCGGTGGCCTGTTCTGCGAAGCGCAGCGCAAGGAAGCCATCAAGCACTTTGCTTCTCGCAAGGCGCTGGATATAGATGGCATGGGCGACAAGATAGTCGAGCAGCTGATCGATAAGGAGCTGGTGGAGAGCCCGGCGGATCTGTTCTCTCTCACGGCTTCGGCACTGACCATGCTGGAGCGGATGGGACTCAAGTCGGCCACCAATCTGGTGCAGGCCATAGAAGCGGCCAAGCAAACAACCCTGGCCAAGTTTCTCTACGCCTTGGGGATCCGTGAGGTAGGTGAGTCTACCGCCGCCAACCTGGCGCGGCACTTCAAAGAGCTGGATGCCCTGAGGCAAGCGAGTGTCGAACAGCTTATCGAAGTGGAAGATGTCGGTGCCATAGTGGCTCAGCATGTAGCGCACTTCTTTGCTCAGCCCCACAACCTTGAGGTGATAGATAAACTGCTCGCCGCCGGGGTGACCTGGCCGGCCATCGAAGCGCCGTCTGAAGATGAACAACCGCTCAAGGGCCAGACTTGGGTATTGACCGGCACCCTGAGCCAGATGAGCCGCACTGACGCCAAGGCGCAGCTTGAGGCGCTCGGCGCAAAAGTGTCCGGCAGTGTCTCCAAGAAGACAGACTGCGTGGTGGCCGGCGAGGCCGCTGGCTCCAAATTGACCAAGGCCAATGAGCTTGGGGTTAAGGTGTTGGATGAAGCAGGTTTGCTGGCGCTGCTACAGCCCTGAGCCGAATTTCTCTGCAGCAATCCTGAGCTTAATCCTTCTGCTTAAGCACCGCCAAGCCGCGCAACGTAGATCAGATAAGGATCGGTTGATCGATCCTCCTGATGAGAGACAATCGGAAACCTGTTTGTAGGTTTCCGTTTTTTTATGTCTATGCAAAACTGCTTTGCCGACTTTCTTGGTTATAACTTGGTGAGACGAGAAGCGAGCCAAGCGGCAGTAGAGCATGGTC
>NZ_NIJM01000025.1:17472-71790 GCF_002836945.1 Shewanella chilikensis | reverse complement strand
AATTACGCAAGGCAGCCTAATTTAGCGAGTGGTGCACTTCGGAGTTGAATTCGCGCATCAGTGGCTGATTATTGATCTGACACAGTATTTCGAACACAGTCCCAGGCAACAACGCTTTATCCTGACCTACTAATTAACTTTCAGGCATAACTTATGCAAGTACTGGCCATAATCACTATTCATCATAGGTCTTACAATCCTTAATAGATCTTGTTTATTTAACCAGCCTTGTTGAAAAGCAATCTCTTCTAAACAAGCAACCTTCAAGCCTTGTACATGCTCTATCGTTTGAACAAATGAAGCTGCTTCGAGTAAACTTTCATGTGTTCCAGTGTCTAACCACGCAAAACCACGGCCTAATAGCTCAACATTCAAAGAGCCATCGTTAAGATACATCTCATTGAGAGTGGTAATTTCTAACTCTCCCCGCCCAGAAGGTTTCACCTGTTTGGCAAACTCAACAACACGATTATCGTAGAAATATAACCCTGTCACAGCATAGTCAGATTTAGGATTACGCGGTTTTTCTTCTATTGAAACAGCGCGCATGCTGTTATCAAACTCCACGACTCCATAACGCTCCGGATCTTTAACCTGATAACCAAATATAGTCGCACCATGCTCTCGACTAGCCGCATTTAGCAGCGTCTTGGTAAAGGATTGACCGTAAAAAATATTGTCACCTAAAACTAAACAGCAACTATCGTCACCGATAAAATTTTCACCGATTATAAAAGCTTGTGCTAAACCATCAGGACTTTCTTGGATTGCATACTCAAGACGAATGCCGTAGTCGCTACCATTGCCTAGTAGCCGCTTAAAACTTTCGTTGTCTTCAGGCGTCGTAATGATCAAAATATCACGAATACCCGCCAGCATTAACGTTGATAACGGATAGTAAATCATAGGCTTATTATAAACCGGCAATAGCTGCTTAGATACACCTCTAGTCAATGGATATAACCTTGTACCTGAACCACCGGCTAAGACAATCCCCTTCATTAATTTTTACCTTTATTTAGGTTACAAATTAAACCTAAGCGTTGTCTTTGATAAGAGCCGTCCTGAACTCGCTGACTCCAAGCCTGATTGTTAAGATACCATTGCACTGTTTTGCGCAGCCCTGTTTCAAAGGTCTCATCAGGAGCCCAATTTAATTCTTTGCTCATTTTGGTAGTATCGATGGCATAGCGACGGTCGTGACCTGGACGATCTGCCACATAAGTGATTTGTTCCGCGTACGGCGTAGCTTTAGGCATCAATTCGTCTAAAATCGCACATATTGTTTTTACCACCTCCAAATTTCGTTTTTCATTTTGACCACCAATATTATAGGTTTCACCAACTTTTCCTTCTGTCACAACTTTATACAAAGCGCGAGCGTGGTCTTCTACATATAACCAATCACGAATTTGATCACCTTTGCCGTAAACAGGCAAGGGCTTGCCTTCCACCGCATTTAAAATCACAAGTGGGATCAGTTTTTCAGGAAATTGGAAAGGGCCATAATTATTTGAGCAATTGGTCACTATTGTTGGCAAACCATAGGTGCGCAACCAAGCGCGAACGAGGTGATCACTGGATGCTTTCGATGCCGAATACGGACTATTCGGAGCATATGGGGTAGTTTCAGTGAATAGAGGTAACTCGTTTGAATTTTGCACTTCATCTGGATGCGGTAAGTCACCATAAACCTCATCGGTAGAAATATGGTGAAAACGAAAAGTGCTCTTCTTATCATCAGATAGCTCGAGCCAATATGCACGAGTCGCTTCTAGGAGGGTGTAAGTACCAACTATGTTTGTTTGAATAAAATCAGCAGGAGCTGTTATTGAGCGATCTACATGAGACTCTGCTGCCAAGTGCATAACTGCATCAGGCTTATGCTCATCAAACACTCTGTTTAATTCTGCTCGGTCACAGATATCAACTTGCTCAAAAGCGTATCGTTTATCTTTCTCTACGCTGACAAGAGACTCGAGATTGCCTGCATAAGTTAACTTGTCGACATTAATTACGCTATCTTGGGTATTGTTGATAATATGACGAACAACTGCAGAGCCAATGAATCCAGCCCCACCTGTGACCAGTATCTTCATTTTTCACTACCAGATTTGATGAGTTTAGCCATGCTAGACGACTATGATTGAGTGATAAATTACAAACAATTTCGCAACACTTCCTGGAATCTAACCTGCTGAAAACGAAAATGCCCACTTTAAGAAAAAGTGGGCATTCACTTGAAGTAAAAGTAAAGTCTATTGTGCTAGCAAATTCAATAGTTGCTGACGAAACTCTTTACCCAGCTTTTCATTGCGCAGACCGTATTCGACAAACGCTGTCATATAACCAAGCTTATCACCACAGTCATGAGACTTACCTGTCATATTGAAGGCTTCGACTGTGTCTGATTCAATCAACATGTCGATAGCGTCTGTTAATTGGATCTCATCACCTGCACCAGCGGGGGTTTTAGCCAGTAAATCCCAGATTTTTTCTGACAAAACATAACGACCAACAACAGCTAAGTTTGATGGTGCTTCATCAACTGCAGGCTTCTCAACCATCGCCTTAATAATTGATGACTCTCCAGGTTCAATGTCTACCCCAGCACAATCAGCAATACCGTACTTGTTTACTTCATCATGAGGTACTGGAGCCACCATAATTTGGCTAGCTTGAGCCACTTTATAGCGTTTGATCATCGCCGCCAGATTTTCTGAACTTTGATCGGCACTATACTCATCCAAAATCACATCAGGTAACACAACCGCAAAAGGACTGTTGCCTATACAAGGTTTTGCGCAAAGCACTGCGTGACCGAGTCCCTTAGCCTCGCCCTGACGAACATGCATAATTGTCACACCTTTTGGGCAAATTGATTGTACTTCATCGAGCAACTGACGCTTTACCCGCTTTTCAAGCGTCGACTCAAGCTCATATGAGGTGTCAAAATGGTTTTCGATCGCATTTTTACTGGCATGTGTCACCAGCACAATCTCTTTCACACCGGCTGCAACACACTCATTCACTATGTATTGAATAAGCGGCTTATCAACAAGCGGTAACATCTCTTTCGGGATAGCCTTAGTCGCAGGAAGCATACGGGTCCCAAGTCCCGCTACGGGAATAACAACTTTCATAATTAAATCTCTTATTTATCTCCCCACCAAAAAAGTAAATGTAGTCATTAAAATATGATAAAATCAACCGCATTTGGTGGATAAAAAATCAATTCACAATAAAATCCATAAAAAGCATCTAGGATAAATCCAAGAAATAAGATTTAAAATCAAACCTTCTAAAGATGCGTACAGCAGTTTGATTGAAGCCACCAGAACCTTGTAAAACCACTATAAATAATTATAATCGTTTAAGAAAAGCGTTAAATACGTAACGCAAAAAGTATCCAAACGCCTTAACATTACTAAACCCCAACTCTTTTCGCAAAACATTATAATGCCACTTCATTGCTTTAAATTTATTAGAAGATACACTGCTTGTGCTAACTGTATAACAACCTAAGGGAAATCTTACTCCAACAGAATCAGTTTTAGATAAAATTTCTAACCACATGAGATAATCTTCATGCCCTATTCGTTTTTGAAAGAACTTGCCTAACTTGGAGCAATCATAAATTCCTGTCAAATTGCCAATATAATTAGTAGAAAGCATCATCTTGTAGGTTACAATTTGTGGGCTCTTTACAAGATTAAGCACTTCACCATGCTGGTTTACACGCTGGTAGTAGGCATGACAAGCAAATGCACCTGACTTTCTCATAGCATTAATCTGCGTAGAAAGTTTATCTCTATGCCACATATCATCGGAATCCAAAAAAGCAATATATTGCCCCTTGGCCTCACCAATTGCAATATTACGCGGTATTACTGGCGTTCCTGAATTACTTTCCATTACAATTACTTTTATTCTAGAGTCTTTTATTGACTCAACAACTACAACAGAATCGTCATCAGATTTATCATCTACATATATTAATTCCCAATTTTCGTAACCTTGAGTTAACAAACTTTCAATAGCCCTTTCAACTGTCCGAGAACAATTGTAACCTGGCATTATTACAGAAACTAAACCTTCAACCATAACCCATCAACTCTTTAAATCATTAAAAACTTAACATTATTCCATGTCTGAGAATTAAAAACTACAAAGCAGTTAATCAGCAAGTAGCTTAATGAGAAAAGGAAAAGCAACACCTTCCCTGAACTATTACATCTTTCATAGGCTAATAAATTAAAAATAGGAAATAAAACAAAGTAATAATGCATCACTCTCTCGGATGCTGCAGGCATAACTAAAGCAAAGACAAAACCTAAAAGCAATACCAAAGCTACACAAAAAAAAGTTACTCTAAAAATATCATCAATACAAATTGATGAAACAGCACAACAATCCCGCTTATCCACTCTAAATAATAAAAAAATAGTTAATGAAAAAAAAAAGGTGCCAACACAAAACAACAGTCTTATCCAAGGTAACTTACTATTAGTATTTGCATAAACGTCTAAAACTTCATATTGCTCAAATAACCCTTCAAAATAATAACACACCAAAACTGTGAAAATTATGTAAGCAAAAAAACTTATATACAATCTTTTAAGAAAAAACTTAGAAAATAGTGATGAAACAAAAGGCAAAGCTGTATTAAAATGAAACGTACACGCTAAAAATAAAATGGGCACCCTCAAAAGCCTAACATTGTAATACGCAATAAATAATAAAACAAAGAACTCTGCAAAACCCTGCCTCCATATATTGAACAAAGCTCCGACAAATGAAGGGTTTACTACCAACATCAATGCACTAATAAAAACAAGCTTTTTATCATAAAATCTCAAGATAGAGATGTAAGCAATAAAAAGTAATACACTAACTATTGCGGATGAGACAAGTTGGTAATTATCAGGGGAAACACTATTGATATTAACAAATAGGAATAGTTGATTTATTGCTAATGAAAATAGAATAAACCCATAATCAATAGACCAGCGAGAACCAGACTTTAATGCATTCTCTAAATCTGACGAATGAGAAACAGCTTCAAAATAGTACTTTGGATCGATAAGAAAACTATAATCAGCGCCCCAAGAAAATATAAGTAAGCATAAAAATAATACGGTGACTAAAATAACATTTAGCATTTCACCAAAAGAAAAATCCTTAGTAGATTTCATTATTACAAGACCAAGTTTGATTTTTCTCGTTTATACTCAATGACTGAAACAGCGACCAAAAACTCAAAAATAAACATATACACAGCCGCAATAAAGCCAGAACGCCCCTCAATAAATCCCAGTCTAAATATATATTGATAGATAAATCTAATAAAGGGTCTAAAAAGCCCCATTCTACTAAAAACTTTTTTTAAATACCCTTTAATTCCTGGCTTAAAAAAGTAATCACTAGCATTACCTTGAGAATAATCATATATTTGCTTCCCTATATATTCAGCATACCTTGATTGTTTTTCAATAAACCGTCGCATACCCAGGGAATTAAAATTATGCACGATTTCCAATTCATTGGCATAGGCTCGCGATTTTGATTCTATATACTCACCGACGTTGGCTTTAAATGATTGGTTAGTACGAACAATTCTATCATGCCAGTTAGGGTACCCCATAGAGCGTATATTTTTCCCATGTAAACGATAAAGCATAGGAATTGATATAACATCAAAAGTTCTATATTCATCAATTTTTTTTAAGGATGCATTTACAAACGAATCCGATAGATACTCATCTGCATCAATAAACAAAACCCAATCATAACCATTATCTCTAGCATAGTTCAATGCGTAGTTACGTTGTTCTGCCGCTGAATAAGTACCAACTTGAACATTGGTCAATACTGTAATACCTTGTTTTTCAACTTGCTCAACCGTGTTATCAACACTACCAGAGTCTAAAATATAAACATCTTTAGTATCAAAAATGGACCTCAAACTTTGTATGCAAGTAGTTACATTTTTACCTTCGTTCAAAGTTAGAACAAAACAACAAATATTCATAAATTCGCTCCAGCCACACTATTTATCTAACCGAATACCTACCAAATAAAAAATGGCTGAAATGAGATATGAGATAGAGAAAAATATAAAAAATATAGACAAAACCTCATCATCTCCAGCATATATAGCTGTTAGCCAAACACTCACAACTGTTAAAACTACCTTAATACATTCAATCAAAAATGAAAATCTTAAAGGCAACTTTTTAAATCTAGTTTCAATGAATACCACAGAAAAAAATGCTCTAGAAAACATAAACATAAACAAAGGTATAAATAGAACATTAAGACTGTAAGGAGTTAAAAATTTAATTAATTCAATGTAATATTCAGTACTATTAAACCAATAAAAAAAAACAGACTGCACAGCAACAACAAAAAACACTGTTAAGCTTGACCTAAACAGACTAACCCTCACTCTATATAAAAACCGATTAATTAAAACCTGATTAAACGCAATGGGGATAGAAAAGATATAGAAAAAGGCAATCATAGAACTAGCCTTTCCTGAATCAAAAAAGTTATAAAACAAGAAAGGAATCAAAAATACACTTGCAGCAGAAACTAATACAATATACTTATCATTAACAAATGCCTGAGAAAGATTCAAATCAACCTTAAATTTAAACCCATCATTAACCAACAAATATAACAAAAAGATAATCACCGGGAAAGCAAAAAGTGCAATAGCCGAAATATTTATACTGTAAAAAAAACTAAAAAATATAAATAAGATAAATATTAATGAATGGCTAAACTCTATAAGCATCAACTTTTTCCCACTTGAAAGCAATGAATATATAATAGACGAGCTTTCATGAAAGGCATAAAAAAGCATGAAGCAAACCATTAAGCACAAAATTTTTACATTAAAGTGAAACCAACCAAAAGTAATTAACCCTACACAAGAAAAGATAGAAAGTAAGTCTAAACTTATAAATTTTAACTCCTTTACCTTTCCTGGATATAGTTTAGGATACGCGCCAAAAAAAATTGATCCACAAAGAGCCGCCAAACCCAAAGCGGCTGTAAAAGCCGCATAATCATCTGTAGGTAAAACCTTACTTAAATATATCTTAGCTAAAGACACCAACAACAAAAATATAACACTAAATAAAGTTAAGAACATTCCACAATACCGAGATAATTTTCTGCATCCAAATCACAATGGCAGTTTATTCAACTTATAATCACCAACATCCAATCTATTTAGCTTCTCAGACTGTGAAAAAGGTAACCATTTTACAGAGAACACCTCAGACAACAACGCCCCATGATATCTTTCTGTTATAGAAAAATCAGCCCGTTCAATTTCTAGCAATATTGTTCCAAGCTCGCTATACGCGTAATTAATTTTTTTATACCTACCTTTTAAACAAGAACACGAATTAATAAAACTATTTAATCTTACTTCATCAGATTTTTCCTGCACCAAAAATTTAATACAATATCCAGAAGCAACGATTTCTTTTATAAGCTTAACTTCAGAATCAACATTATCTTTATCAATGGCAGTTTCTGACAAAAACCAAATGCAATACTTATCCTCGCAAAGACTCCCGGGGCTTTGTAATTGTTTTTTATAAGAACGGATATTTTTTGCATTACGATAAACTCTATCATGCCTAAAATAAATATTACCTGGAGAAAACATCCTTAAAAATCGAAAAGAGAGATTATCTCTCAGATAAGCTTCATTAACTTTCCTTAAAGTTAAAACCAAAATCAGACGCCAGAAATAACCAACCCGCAAATTCAACCCCACCGAATCAACAATAGTTTCCTTTTTTATGAGATGACGAAAATTAAAAAGAAGAAAAAAAGAAACAACTTTAATTATTGAGCGCGGCCTTTCATAAGAAAAGATATTCCCACCCGAAACGTAAAACTTATCACAAAAAATCATTTTACACAAAAGACTGAAACCAGATAACATTTTTTCTTCTGCTATAAGGTATTTTCTCTTATGTGAATAAACATCTACTCCGACACATTTAAAATATTCGGCCAACGTCTTAAACATCAAATCATCGCCAATATTCCCAAGACCTTGATATCCAAAAACAAAAACACTACCACCGCGATTGCTCATAACAAATTAACGCCCCATCCCAAAAAGAACAACTTTTACTGTTTTAAATAAAATTTTAATATCTAGCATAGTGCTGTGGTGCTTAATATAATAGATATCGTATTTATGCTTCCATACCGCATCCTCAATAGATGCACCATAAGGATAACTAACCTGCGCAAGTCCTGTCACCCCTGGTTTAACAGCGTGTCTAAAACGGTAATAGGGGATTTCTTTTTCTAGTTTTGAAATAAAAACCTCTCGCTCTGGACGAGGTCCTACTATTGACATATCCCCCTTTAGAATATTTATAATCTGTGGTAATTCATCAATACGAGTTTTACGAATAAAGTTACCTACTTTGGTCACACGGGCGTCATTGTGTGCAGCCCATTGTGCACCTGCCTTTTCAGCATCATTACGCATTGAACGAAACTTAATCACTTCGAATTCATCATTATATTGCCCTGTGCGACGTTGTTTATAAAAAATAGGACCTGGACTTTCGAGTTTAATAGCCAACGCAGTAATAATCCCTACCGGTATTGCAACACTACAGAGTAAAAAGGATGCAAACAAATCTATTACTCGTTTAGCTAACTGAGTTCGCTTAGTCGATAAAATTGAAAATGCTTTTTGATGTAAAAAGTAACCACTATGAAGCAAGCGTACTTCCGTATAACCCAACCTCTGGTCGAGATAACTAACTAAAGGTTCCACCCAAGCTCCAAGCTCTGTCGCTTTTACTAGGAACTGTCTTTGCTCTTTGCTTAGACGTGCACTTTCAAAGTGGCATATAACTTTACAACTAAAGTCATTAACACTGTAATCATTAACAACCATATCAAATGAGTAATCATAGATGATTTCACCTATAGACAACTCCCTATCCTTCGGACAATAAACATAAATTGTTGGTTGCCTTAATGCTTGCGACTTTGATTTAAAACGTTTTGATACCATTTTAATCGGTTGAAATTCTTCATTTTCAATATTTTCATTTACTCGAATATTCATTCTCAGACCAACTTTTATTAAAGTCATTTATGCCAGAATACATACTTTTACCTAAACATTGGTAAAACAAGGGATTAGTGTTTATTGGTTATTTCTCTAGGATAAATCAGGCTACTACTACCACGTCACTGAATTCATTCACGTGCGCATTTCTGCCTTTCAACTCCAGCCTGGACACATTTCATCCAACTGGAGATAATCGATCCTTTGCCACCCCTTAAAACATTGCGTTAGCGTTTTTTCAAAACAAACTTAATAGCCCATAATTTATTTGCTTTAACTTTCTGTTCCAACAAAATGCCTGACAAGAACTATCATCACGGCCAAGATACCGCCTAACATAGTACCTAGCACGCAAATTAATGCACGCTTTGGCTTAGCCTTTTCTTCGGGGACAAAAGCTGGATCGATTGTTTTAAACACATATTCATCACGCACTTCGGCGAACATAATTGTTTTAGCCTGTTCTTCTACCAACTTGTATAGAATGGCTCGAATGTCGGCAACATTAGTGAGTTCAATCTGTTTATTTAAAAATTCACTACTTCGGTTAGCCTCTGCAACATCCCGCTCTTTCATGGTTAAGTTGATATCTGCAATTAACCAATCTACCCATTGCTTGGCGATAAAAGGGGATTGATGTTCTATCGATATCTGCACCATGCCACTTTCTTTATCTTTGTTGACAACGAGTATTTTAGAAAATGCTTTATGTGCTTCCTGTAAAGAAGGCTTTGGCTGAAATGGCGGCTTTACCTCACGTACCCAAGTCTTGCTGCCTTGCTCATAAATATCCGGGTCAAATGACAAACTGTTGTCGGCCATGTACCACTTATCGACCGCCATTAGCTCAGGCAGAATTTGATGTTTTTCAATAAAGTTACCGATAAATTGCCTTGATTTGAGTACTTCAATCGCCAGTTGCGTCTTATCAGTGCCACCTTTGCCGCCTAAGTTGATCCCCGCCATACTGGCAAGGCCACCAAACTGGGAAGCAAGTCCCGCAAGCCCTCCTGCGCCCTGCTCTTCCGACGCCGGGGCCAATAATGCTTCCGATTTATAGATATTCGGTAGCATTAGCGCGATAACCACAGAGGCGACGGCAAACACCAGGGTGATACCCGCAATCAACCATTTACCTTGCCAAATTACGCTGAAAAGCTCACGAAGATCAATTTCATCATCTCTTAGCGCATTCGCCGCAAACTGCGCGTCAGGATGCTGCTGAGGGGTAATATTTGATGTCATATTTTTTTATCTAGTAATCAGTGATTTTGATTTTGCTCCAGAGAGGCGTTAAGCCTCTCTGGAGCAAAGCCATTTTATTTGAGGTTACAACCCAGAAATGGTCGCTACGGCCACAGCTGTGTTGTAAATGATTTGGGTTACCTGGCTCCAGAGTGTCAGGTTATCCTTATACTCTGTATCCAATGGAACTATGATGGTATCCCCGGGTTGCAGATTGTCTTCACTGCTGAACCACATGGAACGTTTAGGCATCATTACCGAGCCATCGGCCTTAATTACGTAAGTTCTGTCTTCATCAGCACGCTTACGGGCACCACCGGACATATCAAGATATTGGTCAAGAGTAATACCTTCTTTATACCTATGGGTCGATGCATGCTGCACTTCGCCCATAACCGCTATGGTCTGTTTGGTTGATGGCACATAAAGAATATCTTGATCTTCCATCTGGATATCTGCTTGGGATATCCCCACTGAGATAGCCGGCAAATCCACCACCAAACGGCCAACAGCCTGAATGCTTTCTAAATCTTTCAGCATCAATTGAGCATCGGCATAGTTAACTAAGTTGCCGTCCTTGGAAACCCCTCTGGTGGCGATATCCCGCCGCAGTTGGTCGGCCAGCTTTTTAATTTCCATCTGCTCCTGCTTACGCACCGATTCCCGCACAAATACCGCAGAAGGGAGATAAGCAAATTCAGTAAAGCCACCGGCCCGTTGGATCACATCCTGAAGCGTTTCACCGCGGCGGATATTGTAAATACCCGGGAACTTAACTTCGCCGCGTATTTCTACGGTTTGATGTTCCTGCCAATCAGGGGTGGTCATCACAGTAAGAATATCGCGCCCTTCCAGTGGCAAATCAGCGGTTTTATTACCCTGAAGCGCACTGGTTAAGTCCACAGTTTTATGCTCTATGGATGAACCGCCCGCATTAGTAACAGTGCGGGTTAACTCTGCTCTGGCTGTGTAGGCGCCTTCTTTCAAGCCCCCGGCGGCTTCAATCAAAGCGCTGACAGAAGCATTAACCGTCAGCGGGTACATACCTTCGTGACGAACCTGGCCACCAACGGCAACAATTTTTACACTGTCACCGGCGCGCGCCTGGGCGTTGAGTTTACTAATAACCGGGTACAAGAGTTCGCTACGATTCATCATGTAGCTATATTTGATTAAGTCAGTGTCATCAAACAGGTTCAATAACATCTTACTGACTTCTGAGGTTACAACGGCCTGTTCATCACTTGTTGCATCACTGTCATCAACCACTACCCCACCAACAGCATTGCGCTTATGCAAAGTTTTACTTTGCAGCAGGTTGAAACCTGCCTTGAACAGATCATTTCCTATCAGTGAGTTCCCCGAAAGCGAAGTCACCTTGGCCACTCTTTGCTTGACCAGCTTATTCAGCTCATATCGGTTAAGGCTATCGTCACTGAAGTTGAAAACAACCAGCTTATCTCTTGGTTGCAGTACCAGGTTTTCCTTGGCGTCCTGATTAACAATCGCCTTTCCGGGTGCAAATTGGTAAACCTCTATGTTGCCATAGTCATCCACCTCACGAAGCAAAATTGCATAATCCAAATCGGCGGATATTTGTAAATCAGACCAAATGGATTTGAGAATATCATTCACCCTCAAACCTTGATGCCATTGGTACTTTCCAGGCCGGACAACAGCGCCAACCAGAGTCACGGCATTATCATATTGCCCTGAGGTTCCCTTAACCCTAACCACATCGCCCGCTTTGGCCACTGTTTTTTGACCTTTGGCTGAAGTGAGGTCAACTGTGAGCAAAGATTTAAGGCCTTGGTCATTGTAACGTTCGACCACACTGGCCTTTGGATAGGAACCCGGCTTAACACCGGCGGCCATATTCACCACATCCCCAAAGGTTTCACCGCCTTTCAGCTCATAGATAGCAGGGCGACGTACTTCGCCGGCCACACTGACCAGCCCACCCACAGGAGGAATGAACACCACATCCCCGGATTGCAATCTCAGATCGCCGGAGGCATCACCGCGCATCAATAAGTCATAAAGATCCAGAGTACCGACCAATTTACCGCCACGCTTCAGCTGTACCTTACGCAGTGAACCTATTTCATTCACGCCGCCGGAGACAAACAGCGCTTGAGTCATGGTTGACAGACTGGATACAGTGTAAGAACCGGGTTTGTAGGCATCACCGGCCACAAAGATACGAATAGAGCGCAGTTCACCCATAGTGATATTCGACTCTATGCCTATCATCTGGTGTTTGATGCGTTTTTTAAGGGTATCTTTGGCTTCGGCAAAACTTAAACCGGCAATACTGATAGGGCCGAGTTCAGGGAACTGTACAGTGCCATCGCGATTAACGGTAAGTGAGAACTCTCTATTGGTTTTACCGAAAAGTTGCACCATCAGGGTATCCCCTGGCCCCATCAGATACTCACTGGGAACCGGCACATCGGAAACCGGTGCAAAAGTGCTTGGTTCTCCGGCAAACAAGGAGTAACCAAAACGCTTGAGAGCACTCTTGTCTGTTGCTTCAACCGTAAAGTCTAAAGTTGGCTTTTCGCCCCCATTAGCACTGTTATCCTTTTTTTCTCTTGGATAAACAACTTGCGGATTGACCGGTTTCTGACTGATGTTACTGCCTCCACTCAATATGGAAGGATCTATTCCATACTGCTTGGCTAACCTTTCCTGTTCAGCGCGAGGCAAATTTTTGAATTGTTCGATCATTTGAGGTGATGGCGTAACAGCTTGAGCTTGCGAGCCAAGCAAAGCCAAAGCGCCGATACCCGCTATGATGAGTTTTTTGGTTTTCTGTAACACCAGTTGTCTCCGTAATGGTGAATAGCACTAAAAATCAAATGAACCTTTCAGCAATGCAACAACCGCGTTTAACGCGATACGCGCTTCAACCCGGATTCCATTTGAAACCAACGCCTCTTACTTGCTGATTTTTTAAATGGCGGAAACTGAACAGTTTCCGGTTTAACTTCTCTGAACCTGATAATAGCGTTTAGCCATAAACATCAAACCCATTGAGTTATACAGGTTTTCGCACCATCACAGGGTTAGCGTTCCGCGTGGCGCTCAGAGAGCTTAGGCGTCCACTTTTGTCCTTCAGACACGCTACCGTTCCGCGTGGCGCCCAGAGAGCTTCGGCGTCCACTTTTGTCCTTCAGACACGCTACCGTTCCGCGTGGCGCTCAGAGAGCTTCGGCGTCCACTAAGAATATGAAACTATTCATATTCTTGTCCTTCAGACACGCTACCGCCCATGGATTGCGGCCTCCAACTTGCCCTTTGCAATGCAAAAACTATATTTTTTAAAGCGTTAAAAAAATGCTACCCAAAGTCTTTAAGGTAACATTCATTTCCTGTACCAGGTCTTACTTTGCCGGGGGATTATATCCCAACACCCCAAGTGATACAGTTCAAAAAACACCCAATCCTTGTTAAGCTGAGCAATAATTCAACTACCAAGTTACAGTCAGACTATTTTTGCAAAAATGAAAAATATAAGATATTGATTTTTTGGCAAAAAATGCAAATTTATTCATAGTTCGCAAATGTTGAGCTTTGTAACAATGGGAAATGTCCTACACGGGCAGCAGGCAATTACGCACACGCTGCTTTAATTGCCTTTTGATCTACTATTATGCTCTTGTGCTGACCAAGGAAAGTAAACAATACTTTACAGCGAGTATCGCCGCATTTTTCAGCAAATATGCCATCAAAATCAGTAAATGGCCCTTCGGTAAACTGTATTTTATCACCGGATTGCAGGGGCTTTTCTGTGATCAAGGGCGTAGCTAATTCACGTTGTTTGAGCTGATTGATCAGTTGCTCATCAATTGGCAGCAGTTTCTCACGGCAATTAACCAAATTGGCAACACCGCGAGTAGAGCGGATCTGGCGCACACTGGTCAGTTCAGGGTCAAACTTGATGAATAGGTAGTTGGGAAACAGAGGTTGCTTTTGAACGACAGTTTTGTTTTTCTCTTTCTTTTCAAGCCGCACCATCGGCAAATAGGTCTCAAGCTCTTGGAGCATCAGATTCTGTTGAGCCCTCACTTCACTGCGAGGTTTACAGTACAAAAGGTACCAGGCCTTCATGGTGTTCTCACTACTTGGTTTCTGTCGGGTGACGTCCTATCACAGCGGGCAATCATATCAGACATAAGTTTACAATTGAAAGTGAATTTCAGGTTTCCCTCTCCCCCCACTTTGGTCTAATTGAAATTACGGTTACAAACCGAACAGGTCTGACCACACAAAGGCATGTATTGCTCATAAAGCCGCCGCTTCCCGGCCCTGAAATTGACTTTGTAACTGGATCCAGAGTATATAAGGTGAGCTTTGTTGCTTTTGATGAACAAATTACAATACAGAAAACCAAAGCCTCAATCACAGCGCATTAAAAGACATGCCCATAACACTTTACAAAACAGTGTGATGTTAACGGCAAAACAGCTGGGATAAATACAATCGCTTTCTGTGTCGACTTTTGTCACACGGCCAATTAACAATTTTAAGGTGGAAGACTTCATGAGCTTAGCAAAACCTCAGGGGACTGTGCTCGGACATCCCAAGGGATTGTTCCTGCTGTTCACAACAGAGCTTTGGGAACGATTCAGTTACTATGCGATGCGTGCCATTCTGGTACTTTATCTTGTTGACCAAGTAAGAACCCAAGGCGCAGGGGGGTTAGGCTGGACTCAAGCAGACGCTTTGAAACTCTACGCTTGGTTTACCGGCTTGGTCTATCTGACACCACTTTTAGGTGGATGGTTGGCCGACAATGTTCTTGGCCAGCGGAAAGCGATTTATATCGGTGGTGCCTTGATGGCGATAGGCCAATTCACTTTGGCAGCCCCCCATAGTTGGGTGCCCGGGATGGAGACCATAGTCTTTTATGCCGGTCTTGGTACCCTGATTGTGGGTAACGGCCTATTTAAGCCTAACATTTCAACCATGGTAGGTGACCTATATGAAGAAGGCGATCACCGCCGCGACGGCGCCTTTACCATCTTCTACATGGGTATTAACTTGGGTGCCGCCCTGTCCGGCTTTGTTGTCGCCTGGGCCTATACTAACTTTGGCCATAAAGAAATTATCGATGGCGTTGAAGTGACAGTTAACAACTGGCAAGCCGGTTTCTTCTGTGCCGGTGTCGGTATGCTGATCTCTCTGCTTATTCAGTTCCTTTTTGCCCAAAAACTCTTGGGTGATATAGGTACAGTTCCAGCAGCAAAAATTGAAAAACAACGTGCTGCCGAGCGCGGTGAAGTAAGAAAAGAACCCCTGACTAAAGTTGAACGTGATCGCATTAAAGTGATCATGGTGATGGGTCTGTTTACCATCATCTTCTGGGCGGGTTTTGAGCAGGCCGGTGGCTTGATGAATCTGTTCACCAATGAGTTCACCGACCGCTTTATTGGTAATTGGGAAGTGCCGACAACTTACTTCCAGTCACTGAACGCCATTTTTATCGTGGTTTTTGCCCCCGTGATCGCTTCTATCTGGATCCGTCTTGGAAATAAAGAGCCCAACTCACCGGTTAAATTTGCTCTCGGCCTGATACTTTTGGCTATTGGCTTCCTGTTTATGATAGGTGCAGTACTGGAGATGGGTGGCGACGCCTCTGCCAAGTCCAGTATGTGGTGGTTGGTTGGTGCCTACTTCTTCCATACCATGGGTGAGCTTTGCCTTTCCCCTATCGGTTTGTCTATGGTCACTAAGTTGGCCCCTCTGCGTATCATGTCACTGCTGATGGGCTTTTGGTTCTGCTTTATTTTTATTGCTAACTTAACCGCAGGCTATGTAGGTTCCTTTATCGGTCACGGCGGCGAGAAAGAAGAACAGCTGGCCAATGCCATGTCTATCTTCTCCGGCATTGCCATCACGGCAGCCATTTCAGGCGTGCTCCTCTACTTTATGGCCGATAAACTGGTCGATTGGATGCACGGCGCAGAAAGCAAAATTCACGATCACTCCGAAGAAGAAGCTTTGGAGCAAGAAATTGCCGTAACAGGTGAGCATGAAGCGATAAAACGCTAATAATCACTCGGTTACCGAATAAAAAAGGCTGCAGTATGCAGCCTTTTTTATCTTTTGCAATTTAATGACTTGCCACCTTGGCTTGGTCATTATGAAGCGTTACAACGACAGTTGCACAAAGCCCCCCTGGGGGATCTTGGGGTTAAAATTCAGCCCCAGGAATCTGTTTTGTTGCAGCAGCTGTCTATGTTCTGCCTCACTGGAAACAACACAAAGCTGCTCTGCGGGCATTAAGCTTCGAAATTGAGTTGTTGGCTTACCCCACTCAAGTAGTCCCAACTGCAGCGAATCCGCCAGCGCCAGTGGCGTAATGCCATCTTGGTTACGTATGTAACACCTCAGTCCCCTGCCCGCCTGAGCAATGGCTGCCCGGTAACTATCAAGTTCTATTGCCACGTAAATCATATCGCAATAAAGGTCCAAGCCTGATTTGACCAAACGATCATTCAGATAACTCAACATATTGAAGGGTTCTATCACCACAGAACTGACACCGGTGCGATTAAGTTTAAGCTTCTGGTTAACAAAACTCCGCATCAACACACTGGCAAAAGCAGCGCGATTATCCTCCGGATGAAAGTGCGCCATATACATAATTAAATGATGGTTACCAACCATGGCAGAATCGATAAAGTAAGGACTTACCTGTTCGTGCTTGAACAGACTGTAATCCAATCTGGCCTTGGGATATTCAATATGACTCGCGGGGAATAGCTGTTGCTGCACGCATCTGGCTGCTTCTGCATTTTGCTCAAGCAAAGCCAAGTTTTCATTCAGCTCCATAAAAGAGAGTTCTTCAACGTCCCGATTAACAGCAGCGTGCTCCTGATCCACAGATGTCAGGCATTGATTAATAGCGTGCTCGATACTGTAAAGATCGGATACTGGCTTAACCAAGTAATCGCAGGCACCTATCCGCAGAGCCTCGACTACATCGGCCATAACCTGATTTCCGGAGATCACAATGGAAGGAATAGCGGGGTTAATGCGCGACATCGCCTTGAGCATTTCCAAGCCCCCCATTCGAGGCATGGAAAGATCGGCTACCACCACATCATATTTCTGGCTTTTGAAACTCTGCAGCCCTTGCTCACCGTCCTCGGCTTCAACAACATTGGCGCCCCGTCCACTCAAAAAGGCGGCAACAATATTGCGAAAAACAGGGTCATCCTCAACCAGCAGTACATTGAGACTGTTCAGCGCCATGGTTAAATCCCCGCAGGTATCAATCGCCGGTAACGAGTAACCTTTAACCTCCTGCGGGTAGAGAAGCAGAGGGTGGGTTACTCCAGTTCCTGCATATATTCATCTAGCAACTCGTCTTCGTCCTCATTCGAAGGCACATTGCCGTCGTACACCTTATAGTCCATGTGCTGTATGTAAGCGTCTTTAACGAAAGTGTATGGATCGAGCGCGTTGTCTACTAATCTTTCTTGATCTATGGCAACTGAGCGTGCGTGGAGATTCTTCAGCCCCCACTTGATCACTGACTGCCACATAGTTAATTCTGACAAAGGAAAGTATAGACCATCCACCCAATCTGAAGCGAGTTCACGGGTGATATAAGGACCGAAGAATGGTGCCATAAAGTAAGGCCCGTTAGGTACACCGTAGTAACCCAGCACTTCGTTGAAGTCGTCCTGTTTACGGGGCATTCCCATCATATCGGCGACGTCAATCAGGCCGAGCAACCCCACGGTTGAGTTAACGGTAAAACGGCCTCCGGCATTCAAGGCCCAGCCCCACTTGCCTTGCAGCGTGTTGTTTACCAGACTGTGGGGCTCTTCCAGGTTAAGAACAAAGTTATTAATGCCTGATTTAACCGGAATGGGCAGATAATCGTTATAACCATGAGCAACTGGACGATAGAGATACCTATCCAGATAAAGGTAGTTGAAGTCCCACATGGCTCGGTTGAACCCTTCGATAGGATCCCGCGGGTCACTGTAGCTGATGCGTACGTCCTGTGTATTCTTTCCTTCACCGCTTTCTGCAGCCACTGCCGAATGAACCCCCAGGGCAGCCGCAAGCATCAGAATCCATTTAAACTTCATATTACTCTCTTTGTATAAGTACCACTGTAGTCAAACCGAAAAACTGTTAAAGCTTTGATTACTATGCGCCGATAACAAGATTATCCGGTGCGACAATCAACCTTCTACCAATGCCGATTCGGACGGATAAGGATACTTCGCTGAGGAAATAGATCAAATTTAAATTTACGATTGCCCATCAAGAAATCAACTAGAGGAGTGGGGTTTGCAACAATGGATCCAATCAAAGGTACAATCCCGCCTTCAGGGCCAGGGCCTTCCTCTCAAACAAACGTGTCTATTCCGCTGTTACCGGTAACTGTAGTGGATTTAGGTAGCGAGCTCAGATTAGAGTTGCAAAATACTCAGTACCAATTGCAGTTCGTCGAACCTCAGGCCAACACACAAGCTAAAGCACTTATATATCAGTCCAATACTGCCCTGCTGGAGCTGACCCGTCCCTTAGGGGAGATTATTCAAGGCAGGCCGGTGCAATTGCTGTGGCTGGCGAATGAAGTACAGATAAAGCTGCCGGATGCACTGATGCAGCTGGCAGCCAAAAATGGCATCAGCCAAACCGTACTGCAACAGTTGGCAGCCAGACCACAAGGCTACCCGCTACCCATGTTAACTGTTTCTCAGGCTGATATGCGCTTTGCCAACGGTACCAGCATAGCCTTTCCGGCGCAGTTACAACTACCGGCAGGAGAATATGTCGCCAAGGTCATCAGCAACAATCAAGGGCTGCAGCTGGAATTAAGCCCTATTAACGCAAGACTGGATGTGAAACTATCGCCGGCCCCTGCTTTGTCAACAACAACGACCGATGTGGCAAATGAGCGTCTGATAACCAAGCCGGAACTCGCCCAAACCTATGCCAGGTTAATCAAACTTCTGGAACAACAACCCAAAGCTCAAGCGCCGCAAATAAACTCAGAGACCCGAGCGAGTATTGACTCCAAAACCAATTCAATAACGGCGCCTGGCAGTAAGGTATCGACAGCTGCATTACCTTTGACACAGCAAACACTTGATAAAATTAGCTTGGTTGAGTCAAGAGCGGCTGTTTTACCAAGGACAGACAAAGCTTCACTTCAGGCTTTACAACAGTTGGCAAGGACGACTACAGCAGAAAAACCAACCGCCCCAACGGAAAAACCAACGACTAGGACAAGATCCGATAAAGTAACACCAGAGGCGCCGAAAACGCCCGAACTCAACTTTCTTCAGCGCGCCTTTAACAAAGCCGGAGCCATGCCGAGGGCCGAGGCGATGGCTCTTGAAGTCAAATACAACCAGGCGACAGAGCTACTCAAGCAGCTACCGGCGTTATCACCTGTCCCCCTGAGTGAACTGACCGAGCCCTCTTTGCTGAGAGCTGAACTACTGGGCCTCACTGGATTACAACTAACCCACCAACAAGCACCGTCGCAAACGCTGACACAAGCCGGTGCCATTACCACCTTGTTTCAGCTGTTGCTTGGCATCAGGGCCGGCAATCAAAACCTCAGTGTACCTCAGCGTTTGAAGCAATATTTAGAAGGGTTGCAAAGTCAATCCGGTCTGCAAAATTACCAACTGGCCTCGCTGGAAAAGCACGGTACACTGGATGCGCTGCAGCAGATGTCTCAGGCAGTAGCACTCTATCAACAGGCCAATACAGATAACGGCGGTCAATATTGGTATTTTATGCTGCCCTACTATCTCAACCAAAGAAATGAGCAGCTGGAAGGCAAATTCGAGCATCAAGAGTCGGATCAGGACACAAACAAAGACAAAGCATGGCAGTTGCAGCTCAAGTTTAACTTGGGAATGGGCTCCTTGCTCATTAAGGCGCAAGTGAAGGATACCAAGGTCGACCTACAGTTTGTCGGCAGCACCCAAACCCTGATCAATAGAGTGAGTAATTTCCTGCAACCATTGTCGCAAAAGTTGCTTCAGTTAGGACTCACTCCCAATGAATTGAACGCCCACGTTGCCCCTGTACCCGCTTCCCTGTTGCCCGGCGATCATTACCTGGTACAACTGAAGGCCTGAGGAAAAACCATGTCCGAAGATTCAACCGACAAGCCAAGCAAACCTCGTCAGGCGGTGGCCCTGAGTTATGATGGCAAAACTGCGCCCAAAATCACCGCCAAAGGGCAAGATCTGCTGGCTGAGGAGATTATCGCTTTGGCAAAAGAGGCGGGCATTCATATCCATCAAGACCCTTACTTGAGTGATTTTCTGCAAATGCTGGAGTTGGGACAAGAGATCCCCAAGGAACTCTATCAACTGATCGCCGAGCTGATCGCTTTTGTCTATATGCTGGATGGCAAGTTTCCCGAGCAGTGGAATAACCTGCATCAAAGAATTGTCGACCAGGCCTAAAGAAAGAGAGCTAACACAGGCAAAGAATTACCTTGAAGGGGCTTCGTTCGTTTTCCTGACGATAGAAATAAAAAGAGCGCATTTTAAATGCGCTCTTTTTATTTGATTGAATATCAGGCCCGGGCTGTCTTGCCATGCAAGCGAATTAAAAGTTCTGCTTCCGCTTTGGGTAGCTCACACTCGCGGATAAGCTCATCGACTCCGGCTCCCAGTTGCACCATTTTCATAGCCCGGCTGTAAAGCTTGGCCTGAGGGTCCTGCTGCATTGACTCATCGAGACGAGCATTTTGCTGCGCCAGACGCTTTTCCAGCTCCAACACCCGACGGCCAACGCCTATGGTACCGCTACGCAGTTCCTGCAGTTCCCGCTTGAAGGCCTCTCTTTGCCTGTCGCTTTCCTTGACCAGGACAGTTAACGCCTCAACCTTGTTCCTGAGCTTATTGCTTTGTTTTTGCAAGTAAAGTACCAGTCCGAGACAGGCAATGACATATACCAGCGCAGCGATCAAGAAACCATCGCCCATCATGGGTTAAAACTCCTTTTCCACCAAGACTTATCAGATTTGTGCCAACTCGGCCCACTCATCATCTGAAAGCAACTTGTCCAAGTCGACCAAGATCAATAGCTCATCACCACGATTGCTGACCCCCTGAATAAACTTGGCACTCTCTTCGGTACCCACATTCGGCGCGTTATCGATTTCAGAGCGGCGCAGATAAACCACCTCGGCGACACTGTCGACCAAGATACCTATCACCTGCTTTTCCGCTTCGATAATTACGATTCGGGTAGAGTCGTCCACTTCTGAGGAAGGTAAGCCAAAACGCGAGCGGGTATCAATAACAGTCACCACATTACCGCGCAGATTGATGATCCCCAATACATAGTGAGGAGCCCCCGGGACCGGGGCAATTTCGGTATAACGCAATACTTCCTGAACCTGCATCACGTTGATGCCATAGGTTTCGTTATCCAGCCTGAAGGTTACCCACTGGAGAACGGCATCGTCCTTGCTTGCAGATACCGCTGCTACATTTCTTGAATCAGTCATATTTACCTCAGTCTATCGGATCCTGACAACCTAACCCGGCATTGAGCATTTCAATCAATGCCTGCACATGTAAAATGCCACACATTTGTTCTTTCACTACTCCGGCCAACCAGGGGCGTTTACCTTGACTGCCTCGCCAGTTGACCTGCGACTTGTCAATTTTGACCGCATTGACCAAAGACTCACAAGCCAAACCCCAATTACTGTTTTCCAATACTACAAGATATTGATAATTTACGGATTGCGCCAGTTTATCGTCGTATTTTTCCGGCATAACCCAGGCGCAGGTATCAACGATATTCAGTTGTGAATCCCGGTAGCCCTGAACCCCCATAAACCAGCTTGGGCGTCCAAAAATATGATTAATACGCTCTATTCTGACGATACCGCCCAGACTTATCAGCGGCACCGCCAATGTCAGTCCCGCCACTTTAAAGAACAATACTTGAAACTCGTCTTCCAGTTGATCCTTAAGCGGTTCTAGAGGCACTGCCGGTGCGCCGACTTGCGTCTCCAATTGCACCACTTCCTGTCGCTCAGGCTCTGTTAGCTCTTGGAGCTGAGCCTGTTCGCTCACGGCGGCATCAGTTTGAACATTCAACTGCCCGGCAATAGCTTCCACCTGCGGTTCAAGCTTGTTAACCGTTTTCAACGGCGTTTCTGTAGCCACTTCAGCCGCTTTCGTCTCAGCAACCGCCTCTTTAAACACCGGCGCCAACAACTGCTCCAGCGCATTGCGGTCAAGTGTCGGCGTCTTCTGCGCTGCCGGATATTGCTCGGCACTTGTATCAGGCCGGGAAATGACCGTCATCTTGGGCTCAGCCTCTATTGGCGCAGCAGTATTATCCCTTAACCCAGTGGGTGTCGTTTGGGCTGCCGGGTCAGACTCAGTCAGCAACAGGTTGAAATAATCAAAAACAGTCTCATCAACCGATTTTGACATGGTTAAACTCCCCCGCCAGCAGATAATCGAGCAAACGCTCGTAGGCCTTCACCCCCCGCGTGTTGGGGGCATAGTGGGACGCCGGCAGGTGGGCCAAACTGGCGTCGCGAAACTTGGTATCCACAGGGATCACATCCGGCCATAAGGTATCGCCGTATACCTCGCCGAGATGCTGC
Organism: Shewanella chilikensis; assembly: GCF_002836945.1. Taxonomy (GTDB): domain Bacteria; phylum Pseudomonadota; class Gammaproteobacteria; order Enterobacterales; family Shewanellaceae; genus Shewanella; species Shewanella chilikensis. The sequence goes on along the minus strand of NZ_NIJM01000025.1, from coordinate 48,793 downwards.
AAAGCTGCGGGCGAAGCCTTGGTGCGTCTGTCATACATGGTTGGCACTATGGAGTAACTGTAGCGGATCTTCTTCGAGCGCCCCATCAGCTCCATAGTTTTGATCATTCTATCCAGGCCTTTAATCGCCAAAAACTCGGTCTGAACCGGGATCACTATATGTTGGCTGGCTGCCAGAGCATTGACCATCAATACCCCCAGCACAGGAGGACAGTCGACCAAGGCGACATCATAGTCATCCTCAACCGACTTGAGAATATTACGCAGCACCAGCCCCATGCCTTCCTGGTGACCAAGGGCGCGATCCAAAGTGGCCAACGCCATAGTTGCCGCCAAAAGATCGACTCCCTCAACCGAGGTGGGAACCGCATGCTGCTTTACCAAAGAGGTGTCAAGCTGCTTATGAGCCAGAAACAGGTCATATAATGAGCCGGGCACCTCTTCCGAATCTATGCCCAAATAGTAACCCAGCGAAGCATGGGGATCTGTGTCTATCATCAGAACCCGCTGACCACGCTTGGCCAGCGTGCCCGCCAAACTGGCTACTGTTGTGGTTTTGCCCACTCCGCCTTTTTGGTTTGCAATGGTCCAGACCTTCACTTTCTGCCCCTTATTCTCGCCTTGTCGGCCAACTCGTGAAACGAGCCACTATTATTGTCGTTCTTGTCTTGTACGGCTACTCATTACCCTCTTCACGGGTAGTGACCCGGATCCCACCGTGAGGTAAACGTATTACTTTTACGCCATTTTCCAACTCCGTCACCCTGGCATCTTCAGTCTCAGCTTGGGGCGCTGGCGTTACAGCAGTGCCTTGAACCGTTATTTTTTCAGGGTTCTCTGCAGCCACTGCCGCCCGGGGAGCTTGCACTTGAGGCGATACATCCGCTGCCGTCTCTGCCCCCGATGCCACCTTAGGTCTAATCACATCCAATAAGGATGCAGTCTGCTGCGGATGACGGCTCATCCAATCGGCAATAATCGCCGCCTGTTCATCCGGCACCATCAAGAGCACTTGGGACGACTCAAGCTGGGTGACTTCCTCACTCAGTTGCCGGTTCTTTTGTCGCAAATCCCAGTAAAGTGCAGCCACAACCAACAGGGCAACCAAACATAAAAACAGCGCCAACCGGTATCCCAGTATGCGCGTTTCGTTATCAGCCACGAGCCGACTCTCGCAATATCGCTTCAGCCATATTATCCAGCGAAATGGACTGGCTGGAGATACCGGCGGTTGTCACTGCCTGCGGCATACCATAAACAACACAGGAAGCTTCATCCTGGGCCCAGATGGTAGCGCCAACACCTTTGAGCATGCGCGCCCCTTCACGGCCATCGGCGCCCATTCCCGTCAGGATAACCGCCAAAACATCACCACCAAACGCCTTGGAAGCTGAAGCAAAAGTGATATCGACACAGGGCTTGTAATTCATGTCTTCATTGCCGGCGAGAATTTTAATCCGGCCTGAGGCCCCTGAACGCTCCAGCATCATTTGCATGCCGCCGGGCGCAAGATAAGCGCAACCGGGCCTGAGCATGTCACCGTTGACAGCTTCTTTGACTTCTATCTTGCACAAACCATTAAGCCTGCTGGCAAAGGCCGGTGTAAAAGCTGCCGGCATATGCTGCACCAATAAAATGGGATGTGGATAGTCCGCCGGGAACTGGGTCAATATTCGCTGTAATGCCACAGGCCCACCGGTGGAAGTGCCTATCACCAGCAATTTATATTGCTTGCCGCTGGCTCTTGCAGGCGCCGCCCCCGTATTGCGTCTCTGCAATTGGCGATTGGCAGCAATACTTGCTGCTGTAGAGCTCTGGCGCTGCAAACTGCTTGACGCTGCTGGTCGGTTTGACGAACCAGCAGGCGTAGGTGTTACGTTCGGCCGAACTATGGGGCGAAATATCCGCCTGCGTCCCAACGCCTTGACCCTTTGCTGCAGCAAACGAATCGCTTCATCCTTGTTGGTGGCAATATCTTCAAAACGCTTGGGTAGAAAATCCAAAGCCCCGGCGTCCAGCGCATCCAAGGTCGCCTTGGCGCCATCATGGGTTAAAGAGGAGAACATCAGGATAGGTGTCGGATGAGTGGCCATTATCTGCCGCACGGCGGTTATTCCGTCCATTATCGGCATTTCAATATCCATGGTGATTACCTGAGGCTTGAGCTCAGCGGCCAGCTTAACGGCTTCGGCACCGTTATTGGCCATTCCTATCACTTCAAGCTCAGGATCCTGATTGACTATTTCGCTGACTCGTCGTCGAAAGAAGCTCGAATCATCGACAACCAAAACTTTAATGGTCATTTAAATCCTTATACAGCACTTCAACGCTTGGACTTGGCGTAGTGCTTCAATAATCCTGGTACATCGAGGATCAGCGCAATACCGCCGTCCGATGTTATAGTGGCCCCCGCCATCCCCGGCGTACCGTGCAACATGGAGCCCAGCGGTTTAATCACCACCTCTTCCTGACCTATCAGGGCATCCACCACAAAGCCTATCTGCATAGTGCCAAGCTGCACTATAACCACATGGCCATGCTTCTTGTCACCATGTTGGAAGCTCATGGGTTTACGGCTAAGCCAACGTTCGAGATAGAACAGCGGCACCGCTTTTTCCCTGACAATTACCGTCAGTTGTCCATCCACTATATTGGTCTTGGTCAGATCCAGATGGAAAATTTCATTCACACTGGAGAGCGGCAAGGCAAACACTTGCTTGGCAACTTCCACCATCAGAGTGGGCATAATCGCCAAGGTCAAGGGTACCTTAATCTCCAGACGGGTGCCTTTACCTTTGGCTGAATCGATATGTACAGAGCCGTTAAGTTGGGTGATACGGGTCTTAACCACATCCATCCCCACCCCACGGCCGGAAATATCAGAAATCTCTACCTTGGTCGAGAAGCCGGGGGCGAAAATCAGGTTATAGGCTTCCTGATCGGACATACGGGCAGCGCTGTCTTCATCCAGCACGCCACGACTAATAGCAATCTCTTTGAGTTTTCCAGCATCCATACCGGCGCCGTCATCCTCAATTTTAAGCAGAATATGATCACCTTCCTGGCTGGCTGCCAGGGTAATCACCCCGGTTCTGGGTTTACCATTGGCCTCACGTACATCAGGCATTTCAATACCATGATCCACTGAATTACGCACCAGGTGCACCAGAGGGTCAGCAAGGGCTTCGACCAGGTTCTTATCCAGATCCGTGTCTTCACCTATCATCCGCAGATCTATCTCTTTATTGAGGCTGCGGGCCAAATCGCGAACCACCCGAGGGAAACGACCGAATACTTTCTTAATCGGCTGCATCCGGGTCTTCATCACAGCACCCTGCAGATCGGAAGTCACTAGGTCCAGATTGGCCAGCGCCTTGGACATCTCCTCGTCTTCACGGGATATCCCAAGACTGACCAGGCGATTACGCACCAATACCAGCTCACCGACCATATTCATGATCTCATCCAGACGAGCCGTATCAACCCGAACTGTGGTTTCCCCCTGCGGCACGCTGGCTGCAGCCTTGGCAGGTGTAGCCTCTTTAGCAACAGCTGGAGACTTGGCCTGAGGTTTGGCGGCGGCTTTAGGAGCCTCGACTTTGGCAGTTGCAGCTGTGACCTTTTGTGTAGCCGCTGCAGGCGCTTTGGACTGGGCTGCTTGAGATGTAGAAGCTTGAGATGCCGAGGGTTGGGATACAGCAGGCTCTGAACCACTGGCTTTAGCCCCTGGACCGGCGCCTTTGCCATGTAACTCATCGAGGAGCTTTTCAAACTCATCATCGGAGATTTCATCGGCATCGACACTGGCAGATGCGGCTTCCTCAACGACTGCGCTGTTGGCTGCAGGCGCCGCGGCAAACTGCCCCTTACCATGCAACTCATCGAGCAGTCGTTCAAATTCATCGTCAGTGATGTCATCCGAAGAAGAACTTACAGAGGCGCTGTCGCTGGAGTTGGTAGCATCACTACTCGGGGCCGGAGTACTACCGGCAGAAGGTCCCTTACCTGAACCATGCAAGGCATCCAGCAAGGCTTCAAACTCGGCTTCATCGATTTCATCTATACTGGCTGCACCGCTTTGGTTCGATGTCTCGGGGGGTTGTGAAGTTGGCTCCTCAAACAGCTCCACCGCGGCGCTATCAAGCATGCCATCAAATAACTCATCAACACTCTCATCGCCGGTTTCAACTGCGGCAGGCGTTTCCGCCTGAGCCTGTTCTGAAGGCAAAGGCGCACCTGAGCTAAGCAGCTTAAGTTTCGCCAATAACACTTCATCTGCAGCTTCCTGCTCCTGACCGGACTGGGTTTGGTTGAACATGGTGTTAATCGTGTCCAACGCTTGCAGTATGATATCCATCAACTCGGAGTTGACACTGCGCTTACCGGTACGCAATAAATCGAAGGTGTTTTCTGCCTCGTGGCAGACATCCACCATGGGCCCCAACCCGAGGAATCCTGCACCGCCTTTGACCGTGTGAAATCCCCTGAAGATGGCGTTGAGCAAATCTGTATCTTCCGGATTATTTTCCAGAGATACCAGCTGTTCCTGCAACAGCTCAAGGATCTCGCCAGCTTCAATCAAAAAATCCTGGAGTATCTCTTCATCAACATCAAAGGCCATTAAATTGACTCCTAATTAGAAACCCAGACTTGATAGCAGATCATCGACTTCATCCTGACCATTCACCACGTCTTCGCGTTGCTCTGCGTTCAGTATGGGACCTTCTGCCTCTATGCTCTTATCCTCAGCGCCACAGAGATCATCCAGCGGCTGCTCACCGAACACGGTCAGCAAAGAAACCAAGCTGTTTTCCACTTCCCGCACCAGTTCTATGACCCGACGGATCATCTGTCCGGTCAAATCCTGAAAATCCTGAGCCATCAGTATCTGATTCAGTAATTCCCGCAGCCGACAAGCATCAGCTTCACTCTGTTGCATAAAGTGTTGTACGTCATGACACAGGCCCTTGAACTCATGCAAGGCCAAATCACGGCGCATCAGCTTATCCCAGGCTGGTTTGACATTTTGCAGGTTGGTGCTCAAAGCATCCGACAAAGGCAGGCATTCTTCGACTGCGTCCATAGTTTTGTTGGCTGCTTGCTCTGTCATATCAATGACATAGGTAAGACGTTCTTTGGCATCGGGGATATCAGTGTTGGCAAGCTCAATAAGGCGGCTATCTACCTGAAAATCCACTAAGGCGTTGTGCAACTGGCGGGTCAACTTACCGACTTCTTCGAACAGATCCCTTTGCAGGGGAGCCGCCAGTTCCCGCAGCAATTCGTCGGCCTTGTCCTGCTCTCCCTGACTGAGCAGGGCAACCAATTCCTGTGCCTGCTCCAAAGTCACCAGCCCGGATGTCTCTGCTTTCATTGCATCACCCCACTCAACCGAGCCGTTCGAAAATCTTATCCAATTTCTCTTTCAACGTAGCCGCGGTAAAAGGCTTAACAACATAACCATTCACACCGGCCTGAGCCGCCGCAATAATCTGTTCACGTTTGGCTTCGGCAGTTACCATTAACACAGGGATATGTTTGAGATGCTCGTCGGCGCGAATCGCCTTGAGCAGATCGATTCCCTGCATCCCGGGCATATTCCAGTCGGTCACGACGAAGTCAAAGTCGCCCTTTTGCAGCATAGGCAGAGCTGTTGAACCATCGTCTGCTTCCTGGGTGTTATTGAACCCCAGGTCTCGCAACAAGTTCTTAATGATCCGTCTCATCGTTGAAAAGTCGTCAACGATAAGAATCTTCATATTCTTGTCCAAGGTTTCCTCCGGTGAGCTGACATACTTATAAGTTGCTCAATCATTAATTACGCTTGTGTCCAATGCTTGAGTTTGGCTTTCAGCCTCAGCATGGCCTGACTATGGATCTGGCTCACCCGGGACTCACTTACCTCAAGAATGACACCAATCTCTTTTAAATTCAGTGCTTCGTCATAATACAGCGACAAAACCAAGGCATCGCGCTCTGGCAAGCGCTTAATGGCATCGGTTAAGGCTGATTGGAATTTGCTTTGAGCCAGGCCCTCAAAAGTGTCATCTGCCGGCATATCTTCCGACATCAACACATCGGGCGCTACCCCCAAATCTTCTATTCCTATGATTTTACCGGTAGAAACATCATTGAGAATATGATGATATTCATCCAACGACATCTCCAATCGCTCGGCAATTTCACTATCACGGGCATCCCGCCCCAACTCCTGTTCAAGCTCATCCATCACCTGAGCGACTCGCCGGTTATTGCGATGAACCGAGCGCGGAACCCAGTCGCCACGGCGTATCTCATCTATCATGGCGCCACGGATGCGGATCCCGGCAAAGGTCTCAAATTTGGCGCCTTTGCTGCCATCAAACTTGGATGAAGCTTCCAGCAATCCCATCATGCCGGCCTGCAGCAGGTCATCGAGTTGAACCGATGCAGGCAGACGGGCAAGCAGATGATGGGCTATTCGTTTTACCAGCGGTGCATAATGCTCAACGATCTGTGTCTTATCGTTTAAACCTGCGTATGCAGCCGCTTTATTCACTCGTACCATCCTCTCGGTAATCTGTCCTTTGAACCAAGCGCTCAACAAAAAACTCGAGATGCCCTCCAGGTTGCTGAGGTATAGGCCAGCTCATAATCTTGTTTGCCAGTCCATGATAAGCAATACTGGCCGGAGACTTGGGATAAGCTTCCACTATCAGTTTCTGTTTCCGCACCGACTTACGCAGATTCTCGTCGAACGGGATAGTTGCCACAAGTTCAAGTGCCACATCCAAAAATCTGTCTGTTACTTTACTGAGCTTAGCAAATAACTCCATCCCTTCCCGCAAACTCCGTACCATATTTGCGACAATTTTGAAGCGGAACACACCATGCTCACGACTGAGTATCTTAATCAGCGCATAAGCGTCGGTAATAGAGGTGGGTTCATCACAGACAACCACGAGTACATCCTGTGATGCACGAGAGAAGCTGAGTACCATATCCGAGATCCCGGCGGCCGTATCGACTACCAAGATATCAAACTGGGTTTTCATTTCGCTGAAGGCGCGGATAAGCCCGGCGTGCTGTGCCGCAGTCAGTTCGACCATGGCCTGAGTCCCCGAGGTGGCAGGAATAATGCCTATTCCTTTTGGGCCACGAACGATAATATCATCAAGTTCAGACTCTCCCGATAGCACATGGGACAAATTGCGTTCGGCGCGTAGGCCGAGCATCACATCCACATTAGCCAACCCTAAGTCAGCATCCAAAACCAGGACACGTTTGCCTTTTTCTGCCAGAGCAACCGCAGTATTGATGGAGACACTGGTTTTACCCACGCCCCCCTTGCCTCCGGTCACGGCAATTACTTTTACTTTTTCGTTATTTGGTTGATTCATCATTCGTAAACCGCTCGCTTGGTCCCGGGTCATAGCTTTACTCAAATGCATAGGTCATCTCTTCTGACCTGGCTTTATTATTAAAATGACTTGCTTCAGTCTTGTTCAGTATGGCCAATGCCTGCTTGGCCAAGGTCAGGGTATCGGCGACCTGCATATCCTCAGGAACCCTTTGACCATCAGTAATATAACTTAATGATAATCCACTTTGGATCAACACGCTCAACGCGGCCCCCAAAGAGACGGACTCATCAAGTTTAGTTAAAACCGCCCCCGCGAGATCAATTCGCTGGAAATGACTTACCGCCTCTTCAAGCACCCGACGTTGGCCGGTCGCCGAGAGCACCAGATAGCTACGAATAGGCAAACGGGTATTGGCGGCAAGATTATCCAGTTGTTGGTACAGGCGCATATCCCTTTGACCCATACCAGCGGTATCTATCAAAACCAGCTTCCGGCTGCGGAACTGATACAGTATCTGCTCCAACTCATTGAGGTCATGAGCTTGCTTCACCGGGCATCCCATTATTTTGCCATAAGTTGCCAATTGCTCAAAGGCTCCGATGCGATAATGGTCCATGGTAACCAACAATACGGAATCCGGGCCATGGTGGGCAATAAAACGGGCCGCCAGTTTAGCCAATGTCGTGGTTTTACCGACTCCTGTAGGGCCGACCAGGGCGACAATTCCACCCTGACGCATTAAATCATCCCCCTGATTATCAAGCAGGTTTGCCAGACTTTGCGGCAAGGCATGTCCAAGCTCAGCGCTTTGATAGTGCTGACTCAGCGATGCCAGACGCTCGGCAACTTCGGGGGAGAATTCAGCTTCCAATAATTTACGTTCCAGCATAGCGCCGACGGGATCGGTGCGGCTGCGCTGATCCGCCATTAGACTGGACAGCTGGTGCGTCAACAAGCCGCGCAGCGAAGCCAGCTCTTCACGCATGGCCTCCATCTCTTGCTGTTGCTTGGCGCTGTTGCCCTTGCTTACCCGCTCCGGTGTCTTTTCCCGCAGCTGTGGTGCAGGTTTGTGCTCTTCAGTAAGCCCTTGGGCCCAAGCCGGCATCTCGAGTTCCTTGACGTTACTTTGCTGCCCAAGCTGTTCATTCAAACGGCTCTGTTGCCGCTCAAGTAAAGCTTGCAAAGAGTCGGCCACAGGCTCTGGTTTGGCTTTTCTGCTAGTGTGTACATGCCCAGCGCCGAGGGAGACTTTATCCTCTCCCAATTCCATAAAAGGCGATGCGGTTGGTGCCGCTGCTGGCTTGGGGTCGTCATAATCAACCGCTGCCACTATTTCGATGCCGCCGGTAACCTTTTTATTGGACATGATCACGGCATCTGCGCCCAGAGTCTCTTTCACCTGAGCCAGGGCTGCGCGCATATCTTTGGCAAAAAAACGTTTAATCTTCACTCTCGGTTACCCCTGTTGGCCAACGGCTGACACTATACGTATCTGTTTCTCGTCTGGGATCTCCTGATAAGAGATCACCCGCAGATTGGGAATAGTGTGCTTAACAAAACGAGACAGGGTAGAACGCAGCATGCCGGATGTCAGCAATATGGCGGGCTGACCGACCATTTCCTGCTTCTGGGCTGCGCCTGCCAGTGACTGTTGCATACGCTCTGCCAGTCCCGGCTCGATATTCGGACCTTCGCCCCCTGTCGCCTGCATTGACTGATGCAACATCTGTTCCAATTCTGGCGCCAAAGTTATGACGGGGATTTCCGGCTCAGGACCGGCTATCTCCTGCACTATCATACGTTTGAGGGCAATACGCACGGCGGCGGTCAACACCTCGGTATCATTACTTTTGGGCCCATACTCAAGCAAAGTTTGCACTATGGTACGCAGATCCCGAATCGACACCCCTTCATTAAGCAAGTTTTGCATCACTTTAACCACATTCCCCAAGGTCATCACATCGGGAATAAAACCATCGACCAATTTGGGCGAATGCTTGGCCAGCATATCCAGCAACTGTTGCACTTCTTCATAACCCAGCAGTTTGGAGGCGTTGTTGGTCAAAAGTTGGCTGAGATGGGTAGCGACCACAGTGGCGGCATCCACAACCGTGTAACCCAGGGTTTGGGCGTGTTCTCTGAGCTCGGGTGCAATCCATACCGCATCCAGACCAAAGGCGGGATCTTTGGTTTCTATGCCATCCAGCTTACCAAATACCTGGCCCGGGTTGATTGCCAATTCGCAATCGTGACGCACTTCGGCTTCACCACTGGCCACCCCCATCAAGGAGATACGATAGGCATTTGGGGAAAGGTCCAGGTTGTCGCGGATATGCACCGCCGGCACCAGGAATCCCAGCTCCTGAGACAACTTCTTGCGAACCCCTTTGATACGGCCAAGAAGCTCGCCGCCCTGACCTTTATCCACCAAAGGAATAAGGCGATAACCCACCTCCAAGCCTATGGTGTCAACATGACGCACATCGTCCCAACTAAGCTCTTTAGGTTCACTAAGGCTTTTCTCGGTCGGCCCTTTCTTGGCCAGTTCCAGCGCCTGTTGTTTGTTCTTTTCATTGCGCTTATAGATAAAGAAAGCGCCCACAGAGGTCAGTACTGCAAAGGTTAAAAATGCCAGATGTGGCATGCCGGGTACTATTCCCATCACAAAGAGCACTGCCGAAGCGATCATCAAAGATTTGGGATTGTCGAACATCTGCTGTACGACCTGCTGTCCCATATCGCCGGACTCATTCTGGCGGGTCACCATCAGCGCCGCAGCAATCGACAACAGCAGCCCTGGGATCTGCGCTACCAAGCCGTCACCTATGGTCAGCAGGGTGTAAATCTCTACCGCTTGGGAAAAACTCAGCCCGTGCTGGACTATACCTATGATGAAACCACCGAGAATATTGATCACCAAGATCAAAATACCGGCAATCGCGTCCCCTTTAACAAACTTGGAGGCACCATCCATAGAGCCGTAGAAGTCAGCCTCGCGGGTCACCTCTTCGCGGCGCACCCTGGCCTGCTCCTGGTTAAGGATCCCAGCATTGAGGTCAGCATCAATCGCCATCTGTTTACCCGGCATAGCATCCAAGGTAAAGCGAGCACTTACCTCAGAGATACGCCCTGCACCTTTGGTCACCACGGCAAAGTTGATGATAATCAGAATGAGGAACACCACTAGACCCACGGCATAGTTACCGCCGATCACCACCGAGCCGAAGGCTTCAATCACTTTACCGGCTGCATCACCACCATTGTGACCTTCAAGCAACACCACCCGGGTAGAGGCGACGTTAAGCGCCAGTCTGAGCAAAGTGGCAACCAGCAAAACGGTCGGGAAAGCGGCAAAATCCAGCGGCCTTTGGGTATAAACAGCCACCAAGAGCACCACCAGCGCCAAAGCGATATTGAAGGAAAACAGGATATCCAGCAGAAAGGCCGGCATAGGCAAAACTATCATGGCCAATGTCGCCAGCACCAGAAGCGGCGTGCCTACGCCCTTGAAGTTTGCCGGTTTTACTTGCCTCAGTTGCCCGAGCGTCGCTTTAACATCCATTCACTATTAGCCTGAAGTTTGACACTTGGGCTGAGTTCAGCAAGTTTCACGCCAAGTTCACCTCAATACTGCTTGTATTCATCCGGAATGGGTTGATTGAGAGGAATGGGTTTGGGCCGTGTGCCCTTGCCTTTTTGGTATTGCCTGAGCTGGAACACATAGGCGAGCACTTGGGCCACAGCGGTGAAAAGACCTTCGGGGATCTGTTGATTAAGCTTGGTGGTATGGTAAATCGCCCGCGCCAATGGCGGCGCCGACACTATGGCGACTTGGTGCTCCCTGGCAATTTCACGGATTTTAAAGGCCACATCGTCGACACCTTTGGCAAGCACAAAGGGCGCCGGTGACTTGTCGACATCATATTTTATCGCCACCGCAAAGTGCTCAGGGTTAACCACTATCACATCGGCATTGGGCACTTCGGTCATCATCCGCCGCTGGGCCATCTCCCTTTGCAACTGGCGAATACGGCCTTTGACTTCAGGCTTGCCTTCAGTGTCTTTGTACTCGTCCTTGACTTCCTGTTTGGTCATCCGCAACTGTTTGGCGTGATTCCAAATTTGAAACGGCACATCGATCACCACTATCACTAAGGTCGAAGCGCAGAGCAAAATAAAGATCCATACCAAGAGCTCCAGTGCATGGCGTATATTGCCCGGCAAGTGATCCTGCGACAACCTCAGGATATCGTCGAAATAAAAACTCAGCAGCAGATAAGCCGATAGTGCCACCACAGAAAACTTGGCAATCCCCTTGGCCAACTCCACCAGCGCCTGTACCCCAAACATACGTTTAAAGCCGTTCAAGGGGTTCATCTTGCTGCCCTTGGGCATAAATGCCTGAGCCGAGAAACTAATACCACCGAGGACAATATTACCGACAAAGGCCACGAAACCGAGAAACAGAATAAAACCGGCCATAGGCCAACCCAGCTCGGCGGCAACTATACCCCAGACATTGAACAGACTATTGGTATCGAATATCTGATCCCGCTCCATGGAGAAGAGACGGCTCATGACCGAGGCCAGACTGGCAGCCAGACTTGGCCCCAACATGGCAAAACCTAGAGCTGCAGCCAATAATACCGCTGAAGTGCCTAACTCTTTTGACCTTGCAACCTGCCCTTTCTCTCTGGCCTGTTGCAAGCGCCTGGAGGTTGCCTCCTCGGTTTTTTCCTGCCCATCTTCGTTTTCTGCCATCAGGGCACTCCATCCAGATTACAGGTCAGCTCCAGCATGTCACACAGCAACAGCTGCGCCGCATGCCAAACCTCATCGAAGTGAGCCATTACAGGCCCCAGCGTCAGCCACAGAATAATCAGCCCGCCTATCATGGTGACGGGAAAACCTATGGCAAAGATGTTCAGCTGTGGCGCCGCCCGGGTCATTACCCCGAAAGAAAGGTTAACGGTAAGCAAAGCCACAATGGCCGAGATAGACATGGTCAAAGCGGCACCAAACATATAACTGCCCCACTCGGCCAGAGTTCGATAATTGGCGATTTTTATCCCTTCATTGGATACCGGCAAGGTTTCAAAGCTTGCCACCAACATACGTATCATCACCAGGTGACCATCGACCGCCAGGAAGATCATGGTGGTGAGCAGCAAAAAGAAGTTACCTATCACAAGTGTCTGCTGCCCTGAGCTGGGATCCACCATAGAGGCAAAACCCAAACTGGTCTGCATACCGATTATCTGCCCGGTCAGCACAAAGGTTTGCATGATAAGTAAGGTGACAAAACCCATGGCAGTGCCGATAAGAATTTGCTGAGCAGTAATAAATACCGCCGCCAGAGAGAAAAGGTCCACCCCGGGCATGGGCGGCAGGACAGGTGCTATCGCCACCGTCAGGGCCAGCGAAAGCAATAAACGGACTCTGGCGGGCGTGGTATTGGCACCAAAAACCGCCATCACCATCAACATGCTGGCCACCCGAAACAGGGGCCAAAGATAGGCGGCCAGGGTTTGTTGAATGCTGTCGAACAGTATCTCCATGGTTCAGCCCACCACTTGTGGGATCCTGTGAACCATCTCGATAAAGAACTCCATCATGGTGCGTACCAGCCAATGGCCAAGAAACATGAGTGCGAACAGAGTCATCAAGAGCCTGGGCAGAAAACTCAATGTCTGTTCGTTAATGGAGGTTGCCGCCTGAAACACGGCCACAATCAAACCTATAACTAACCCGGGCACCACTATGGCCGAAACCATCAACACAATCACCGCCAGGGCTTCGCGAAAAATGTCGATCAGTGCTTCGGGAGTCATTTATGCCTCCTATAAACCGAAGCTGCCGGCAAGTGTACCCATCACCAGGGTCCAACCATCGACCAGTACAAACAGCATGATCTTAAACGGCAAGGAAACAATCATGGGGGACAACATCATCATACCCATGGCCATCAGGATACTGGCCACCACCAAATCCAGTACCAGAAATGGCACGAATAGCATAAAGCCTATTTGGAATGCGGTCTTGAGCTCACTGGTGATAAAGGCCGGGATCACCACAGTCATGGGAGCATCTTCAGGATTGTTGATATTCTGATAACCTGAGATCTCAATAAAGGAGTTGAGATCTGTGGTGCGGGTCTGCGACAACATAAACTTTTTAAGCGGCGATTGTCCGGCATCGAATGCCTGCTGCAAGGTCATGCTGTCATTCATGTAAGGCTGCACTGCGTCATCATAGATACGGTCAAACACTGGCGCCATGATAAAGAAGGTCATAAACAGGCTCATACCAATAAGAACCTGGTTGGAGGGAGTCTGTTGCAACCCTATCGCCTGTCGCAAGATAGATAAGACGACTATGATACGGGTGAAAGAAGTCAGCATAATCACCATGGCCGGCAGGAAGCTCATGGCGGTCATCAGCAGCAAGATCTGCATGGTCACCGAATACTGGGTCGAACCATCCGGCCCGGTAGTCACGGTTACCGCAGGAAACAGCGCATCCTGAGCTTGAGCAAAGCCTGGCAACAATATCAGGGGAAGTAGCAGGAGTGGCCAATATTTCATCATGGTTTCACCCTGGCTTGTCTGAGCTTGGCGGCGAAGCTCTCGTTGTCTATGGTCACCGGCCGCTCCAGCTTATCCACCAGGGAAACTTGCGCCGCGGTAACTCCCAGCAGGTACTGCTGACCGTCCAGCTCCACCAACACCAACCTTTCTTTTTGCCCGAGCGGGGTAACCGCCAGCGTCTTGATAGCCGATTGGCTGCCCGGCACCAGATTAAGGCGTTTAACCAGATAAGCCAGCACAAAAATCAGCGCCAGTACCAGGATAAGCCCACCCATCATGCTGGCCATGGTCGCCAGGCTGTTGCCGCCGTCGTGAGTCAAGGCGGTTGCCGCCTGGGTCGTTGTTTGAGTCATGGCCACCGGCTTATTTAAGTTTCTTGATGCGTTCTGTCTGGCTTATCACATCCGTCAAACGGATACCGAACTTGTCGTTGACCACAACCACTTCACCATGAGCAATCAAGGTGCCGTTGACCATCACATCCAAAGGTTCACCGGCGACTCTATCCAGTTCCACTACCGAGCCTTGGTTAAGCTGCAACAGGTTGCGAATGCTGATAAAACTGCGTCCCACCTCCATGGAGATAGTCACGGGAATATCCAAAATGGTATCCAGTTTGGCGGCTTCCGCTTCCGACAAGGGCTTGGCATCATTCTTCAGCTCATCCAAATCAACCGCTTTGGCCTCTTCTTCAGCCTGCTCAGCCATGGCGGCAGCCCAATCGTCCATCTCTTCAGTACTCATTCTCTCTCACCTTATATTTCCGAGATATCCTTGGATTTCCCTTTGCGGGTTACCAGCTGCAGTTCGGTCTTGACCGTTTCCGGACGCGGGATCTTATCGCAGATCTTCAGCGCCAGATTTTCCTTGACTCTCCCCAACTTACATCTGTAAGTAGGCAAGTCTTCAATCTTCATCACTATATGCTCAGGCAGATCAACCGGGATCACATCACCGGCCTTGAACTCCATCACGTCTCTTAAGGTCATCTCTTTTTCAAGCAAGCGCGCATCCAGCCCCACCTCGACATCCATGATCTCGTCTTTCAGCGCTTGAGACCAGCGCATATCAGTATCTTGCTTGTCACTTTGAACCCCGGCATCCAAGAGTTCACGGATTGGCTCGATCATAGAATAAGGCATGGTGATGTGGAAATCGCCACCACCACCGTCTACCTCAATATGAAAGGAGTTAACCACAACCACTTCAGTCGGGCTGACGATATTGGCCATCGCCGGGTTAACCTCTGAGTCCAGATAGTCGAATTCGACATCCATCACAGGCGCCCAGGCATCTTTGTAATCTTCAAAGATGATCTTCAATAGCAGTTGCACTATGCGCCGCTCTGTCGGGGTGAACTCCCGTCCTTCAATCTTGGCGTGGAAACGGCCATCACCACCGAAGAAGTTGTCCACCAGAATGAACACCAATCTGGCTTCCATGGTGATCAGTGCCGTGCCCTTGAGCGGACTAAAGCGCACCATATTCAAGCTGGTTGGCACAAACAAAGTATGTACATATTCACCAAACTTGAGCATTTGTACGCCGTTAATGGAGACTTCGGCGGCCCGGCGCATCATGTTGAACATGCTGATCCGCAGATGACGGGCAAAGCGCTCATTGACAATTTCCAGGGTCGGCATCCGGCCACGGACAATACGATCCTGGGAAGAAAAGTCATAGGACTGAGCTTCAAGAGTCGACTCCTGCGAATCATCTTCTTCGACGTCGTCCACGCCATGCAGCAGCGCATCAATTTCGTCTTGGCTTAATAAATCACTCACGATATTGCCTTCGCCTCTTGTCCCTGTTACTGCATCACAAAGCCGGTAAACAGCACTTTTTCAACCACTTTTCGGCCTGTCACCGGTTGCAGCGTGTTTTGCACATTGAGCAGCGCCAACTGCCTGAGCTCATCCTTACCCGCCTGGCTGCTGAGCTTTTCGACATCGGCACCACTGAAGGTAGTCAGCAGTGCATCTTCAATCAATGGAACATGCTTCCTGATAGTGACATCGTCATCACTGCCCCGCACCATAAGCTGCACCTTGATCTCCACCAGCCTGGAGCGATTGGCTCCCGGCAAATTAAACAGAAACGGCCTGGGCATAGCGACATAGAAGGCTTCCCTGCTGTCGTTGACCTGAGTGACTTCGGTTTCCTGCTCACCCTTGGCCGCATCGTTCGCAGAATCATCTGAGCCCCCCAGGAAAAACCACAAGCCAGCGCCAATGAGCAGCAACACCACCAGACCTATGCCACCGAAGATAAAGAGTTTCTTTTTACTTTTAGGCGCCTGCGCCTCTTGCAGCTCAAGCTCTTCTTGCTCTGCCATTCTCTACCCTTTCCCTTAATCAACCGCAATGCCCGCGGAAAATACCATCCCTATAGGTTACCTGCTCAGGCGTAATAATCTATACCCGAGCCATAACTTGTTGTGTGATTTGTGCTTTGTGCCGTTTCTTCGGCGGAAATTTCACCATTGGCACCCTCTTGGGCAAAACCACCTCCATTGCCACCTTGCTGCTCGCCTTGCTCCCGACCACCTTGAGAGATGTGGCTATCGGCCAGGTTCATTCCCTGCTCCTGCAGCATTTCTCTCAATCTGGGCATGGCCTGTTCCAGCATATCCCGGGTTTGTGGTTGGGTGACATGGAACTGCACCTGAGTCTGATCACCATGCACCTGAACCCTGACCATCATGGCTCCAAGCTCTGGTGGGTCGAGACGAATTTCAGCCTGCTGCACACCATTACTGACCATGGTAATCAACTGCTGCCGCATCACGGGGGCAAAACGCTGTACCATATCGGCGGTTTGCAGTGATTGCTCCATCCCCTGCCTCAACGACAGTTGATATTGGGCCATCTCTCCCCGCAGGGGAGGCTGTAATCCTTGTTGATGCAGCTGTTGCTGGAATGGGCTGATATCTGTCTGGGTTGATGCCGCATCCCCCTTGAGCGCCTGATGTATGGCGTCACTCACAGGGCTTCGTACCTCGGCAGCGCTCTGCACACCTTTCGCCTCCGCCTTCAGCACGCCTGCCAGAACATCCTTGGCCGTAGCTTTGTCACTCTTGCCGTCAGCGCCAACAGACGTTGCCGCCGTTGCCACCGCAGCGTCCAACTTGCCGGCAGTATCTGTCTTGGCCTTATCGGCAATTGCGCTTTGCGCCAAGATCTTGTCACTCTTTTCCTCAGCAGCATTAAGCACTGCTTCACGAGCCACAGCAGCCATACCATCCTGAGTCGCCGCCTTACGCGCTGACTTATCAGCATCCGCCCAGCCCATTTGTTGCTCGCCTTGCTGAGACTTGGCCTTATCTGCCGTAACCGTCTTATCAAGAGCCAGTAAAGGAGCATCTAAGGTTTCATCCTCTGCTTCGCTATCGCCTTTGCTTGCCGCTTCCTGATCAGTATCGGTCAGTTTGGCGCTGTCTTGTTCACTCTCGTCACTTTCGTCAGCGGTAATCAGTTCTGCACCTTCCGGGCTATCTATCGCTACTATGCCAAGCTCGACACCACTCTGTTTAAGGTTTTCCAGGAGCTGTATCTGTTCTTCGGGAGACATGGCCTTGATCTCATCTTCCTTGAGCCCGGTAAGTGCGGCAATCTGTGTTAGCAGACTTTGCTCATCGACTTCGGTGGCCATATTGGTGGCCATAGTGTTGACCATAGTGCCGTCTTCAGACGGCAAGTTCTTGCCCATGGCTATCTGCCCCAAAATGAGCGAGACATCGACAGCCTGCTTTGCATGGAAGTTTTCACTGTCAAGACTGCCGCCGGGAAATGTCGGCTTAACGCCTTGCGAGTCGAATGAGAATTTAGTCTGCGCCTCTTGATAAGCAGCAGAAAAAGCTTCGTTATCAGTTGATTGCAGCGCATCTGTAGCGGCCACTCCCTTGCTGCCTGCATTGCCGAACAGGATATTGGATAACTGCTGCATGCCTTCCTCCAGCACCTAGGCCCTCAATAGATAAAGATAGGCCGAGTCAGAATTAATGTCTCTGTCTCAAACAAAGCAAAATTCACGCCAACAAAAAATATAGAATGAATTCTCAAGGAATTGTCCGGGAATGGATGTCGGAATGGGCTCAATGCTTGAGCTTACGACGGAAAAAATGCTGGGAAGCAAACTCATCGATCAGTTTCTGCTCCTGTTTGGCAGCTTTGGCTTCGGCCTGCAGAGCTTTTTTCTCCAGCAACATCTCCACCGCCTTGCGCTTTTGCTGCTTCTCCAGCCAATGTTGCTGCCGATAGCCCCGCTGCTTATCGGCCTCGGCGACCACAGCAAGTTGTTGCCCTATGGCATCATCTACCTGACGCACAAATCGATGAAACTGCTGGTAATAGGAGGCGCCAATGCTCTGCCCCTGCTGAGCATCGAGTTGCTTCATATAGTCGAGACGGTATTCCTGCAGCGCCTGCAGCTGAGACTTACGCCTCTGGCATTCCATTTGCGCAGCTTTAAGCTGCAGTGCCGCCTGCTCTTCGGCTTCGACCGCCAATTTCAACACAGTGTGCAAAGGATCGGGTTTCGCCATCTGTAATACTATTCCTTAAAATTGCCTGCCTTGCGGGCCTTAACCCGGCGCTCTATTGAGATCAGGCTCCCCTATTGTCACTGCATTTTTGTCGAGCACGCAAACTCCCGCACTCAATAGCATTACACCTTACATTGGGCGGCAAGCTGCCCCAACATCTGCTGGCAATCGCTGAAACTGATGGCATCGCGCATCCCCTGCCGCAAAAAGGCGTTCATGGCGGGTTGCAGGCGTATGGCGTTATCGATACGCGGATCCGAGCCTTGGGAATAGGCACCGATGGAGATCAGATCCCGGTTTTGCTGGTAGAGCGAATAAACCTGCTTGACGCGTCGCATCGCTTCCAGGTGCCCCTCGCTTATCACCATAGGTGCCACCCGACTGATGGAAGCTTCAATATCTATCGCCGGATAATGCCCAGAGTCGGCCAAGGCCCGTGACAACACTATGTGACCATCCAAAATAGCCCGCGAGGCATCGGCAATGGGATCTTGCTGATCGTCCCCTTCGGTAAGCACAGTATAGAAGGCAGTGATCGAGCCCTGCCCTTCACCGCCATTACCGGCGCGCTCCACCAAACGGGGCAACTTGGCAAATACCGAAGGCGGATACCCCTTGGTTGCCGGCGGCTCACCGACCGCCAGGGCGATTTCCCGCTGCGCCTGGGCGTAACGGGTCAGGCTATCCATCAACAGCAGAACATCATAGCCGAGATCGCGAAAATACTCGGCTATCCGAGTCGAGGTTTCGCAGGCGCGAAGGCGCATCAAGGGGGAGGTATCGGCCGGGGCGGCTATGACCACAGAGCGGGCCCGCCCCTCGGCGCCCAGGATCTCTTCGATAAACTCTTTCACCTCCCGGCCACGCTCCCCCACCAGGCCAACCACAATAATATCGGCCGTGGTGCCGCGGGTCATCATGCCAAGGAGCACACTCTTACCCACGCCGGAGCCGGCAAAGAGCCCCATACGTTGGCCCTTGCCCACGGTAAGCATGGCGTTGATGGCTCTGACGCCTACATCGAGCGGTTCGGTAATCGCCCGTCTGGCCAAGGGGTTGATTGCCGGGCTGTGGCGCGAGGCTTGTTCGTCTGTGTGCAGGGCGCCCATACCATCAAGCGGCTGGCCGTTGCCGTCCAGCACCCGACCAAGAAGACTCAAACCAACACTGAGCCCGGTTTGCTCACCGAGCGGCATCACTTTGGCGCCGGGCAGCACGCCCCTGAGTTCTTCCACCGGCATCAAATACAGCAGCTCATCGTCAAAACCTATCACCTCGGCAATAAGCTTACCCGCCATAGTATCTATGGCGCAGAGACTACCAACCGGCGCCCGGCAACCACTGGCTTCCAGCGTCAGGCCAACCACCCGCACCAACTGGCCGCTGGCAACCGCTTGAAACGGCGCCTGCTTTTCAGCCAAGTGTTTGAGTTCACTCAGCAGTTGGCTTCGGCGCTGCTGCATCATGAGTGTCTCCTTCGCTGGGCTGTTCGCCCTCTTGGCTTGCAGTCTCTGTCTTATCGTTTATCGCGGCAGTTTGTTCATCGGCAAGCGTTTGCTCCTGCTCGCTGTCCGGTATAGGCAGGCTTGGCCTATCGTCTATTGCGGCCTGCTGCTGGGCTGCCTTTTTCGCCAACATGGATTGTTCGGCTTCAAGATTGGCAAACACCCCTTCCAAACGGGTTTCCAGACGCATATCCACTTGCGAGCGTTGGCTGTCCACCACACAATCGCCCCGGTTGAGGCCGGGATCGGCTTCCAGTGTCCAGCGGTTACGTGTCAGTTGCTCTTCACCATAGAGCTCACTGACCAAAGCCATATCTTCGGGATGCAGGCGCAGATTCACTTTCTGCTCTTTGAGAGGCAGGGCATCTATCCCTTGCCTGAGCGCCGCCAGTATATGTTCCGGGTGGGTCTTCAGCTCATGGGCAATAAGATTGCGCGCCAAAGTGCCGACCAAGGTCAGCAAAGATTCTTCTATCTGGGTATCCAGCAGCGCCAGCGGCGCCTCGAACTGAGCGAGCAAGGCGTCGAAACGCTCTATCATGGCGGCGGCCTGTTGCAAGCCTTCTTCCCGGCCTTGCTCAAGCCCCTGGGCAAAACCTTCACTGTGGCCCTGTTCCAAGCCCTGAAGACGGCCTTCCTCCAGGCCTTTGGCCAGCCCTTGTTCCTTGCCTTCGGCAAAACCTTCCTGCTCGGCTTGCTCGCGGATAGATTCGATTTCAGCCAAAGTCGGTGGTGATACAGCCTCTTCGGCGGCCTTGGGCTCTATGCGTCCAGGCTTATAGCCAAACAGATTACTCGGCTTAAGCGGCATGGCGTCACCCACATCGGGCAACTGCCAATGAACAAACTCGTCCGCTTCATCCGGCGGCAAAATGTTGTGGGACACCTTTTTGTCAGTCATTCAAACTCGCCTGTCAGAGGAATTCTTCACTGCCGCCGCCACCGAGCATAATCTCTCCGGCATCGGACAAGCGACGGGCGATGGACAATATCTCTTTCTGGGCCACTTCCACTTCGCTGATACGAATTGGCCCCATGGCCTCGAGATCGTCACGCAGCAATTCGGCGGCACGTTTGGACATATTGCCGAGGATCTTTTCCTTCAATGGCTCGTCGGCGCCCTTGAGCGCCTTCATCAGTACATCCTGCTGCACTTCCCGCAGCAGCGTCTGAATACCACGGTCGTCGACATCAATAAGGTTTTCGAACACGAACATCAAGTCCTGGATCTGCTGCGCCATCTCTTCGTCGGACTCGCGCAGGGTTTCCATCAGTTGGCTCTCCACCCCGGTATCCAGGTAGTTCATAATGTTGGCAGCAGCCTTCAAGCCACCCATCTTGGCGGCCTGGGCGCCACCCTGACCGGCAAACTGTTTCTCCATGATGTCGTTAAGCTCCTGCAGTGCTGCAGGTTGTACCTCTTCAAGGTTGGCGATACGCATCATCAAATCGAGACGGGTGTTTTCCGGGAACTGGGCAAAGATTTCCGCTGCCTGATCCGGTTCAAGATAGGACAAAACAATGGTTTGGATCTGCGGGTGTTCATTCTGGATGATAGTCGCCACCTGCCTGGCGTCCATCCACTTGAGCGAGTCGAGGCCTTTGGCGCCACTGCCCATGACAATCTGCTCGATAAGGTTACCGGCCTTGTCTTCACCCAGCGCGGTAGTCAGTGCCTTGCGCACAAACTCTTCGCTGTTAAAGCCTATGGAGGAGTATTTCTGGATATCATCCAGAAACAGCTTGTGAACCGCAACCACCTTCTCCTGGCCGAACTCCTGCATGGCCGCCATGGCCATACCCACCTTTTGAACCTGTTTGGGTTCCAAGTGTTTGAGAATAGAGGCCGCATCGGCTTCACTGAGACTCAGCAACAAAATGGCGGTCTTCTCAATCCCGTTGAGATTCTTGACGTCGAAGCCGCTCTCGGCTGGTTTATCCGCTTTTTTTTCAGGCATCTTCTTGCAACCAGTTCTTCACCACTTGGGTGGACAGTTCAGGTTCATTGGCCACCAGAGCACGTATGGCCTTAATCATATCATCATCTTTGTGCAGATCCGGTATCAGTATCGAACCGTCATCGGCATAGCTGTATTCACTTTCAGGGCGGTTGAGCATGCCCAGGGTGTCGGCAGCGTACTGATCTTCAATATCTGCCAGCTCATGCCCCAGCGCAGGTTCATCCGGCATATTCTGGCCATCGGGATAGATGAGGCGTTTGAGCATGGGACGCACCACGAACAGGATAAGCACCAAAATCACCAAGGCACCTATGCCGAGTTTCATCGCCCGCCAGAACCAGGGCTGCTCCCACAGAGGTGGCTCAGGCAAATCTTCAACCAGTTGATCCATAAAGGGCACAGTCACCACTTCTATCATGTCGCCCCTTTGGCTGTTGAAGCCAACGGCGCCTTCCAGCAAGCGACGGATATTGGCCATCTCTTCACCTGTGCGAGGTACTCTGGCGACCTGACCATTTTCACCGGCAGCACCTGCCTTGTAGTCGACCGCCACTGAGACACTGACCCGGCGTACCACACCTATCTGCTGACGGGTATGGCTGATGGTGGTATCCAGCTCAAAATTACGGGTCGCTTCCCTATGGCTGTTGCCTGAAGTAACACTGCTGCTTTCTGCGGCATCGGCAGCGTTTTCAGGAATATTGGACTCCATCGGCGGCTGATTGGAAAGGGCTCCGGGGATGCCGCCACTGCTGCCACCAACGCTGTTGTTTTCCACTGTCATTTCACTGCGAAGTGATGGCAGATCCGGGTTGAAACGCTTGGCTGTTTGCTCGACGGCGGTGAAGTCCATGCTGACATCCACCTGGGAAGTGAAATTTTCCGGGCCGAGGATCGGCATCAGAATCGAATCTATCTTGTTGCGGTATTCGTTTTCTTTTTGCTGCACCAGCTCAAGCTCGCGTCTGGCGCGGGCAGATACCCCATCCTGACTGCCTGAGTTCAGCAAGCGGCCGTTGGAGTCTGTCACAGTCACCCGGCTGGGATCCATGTCATGAACTGCAGAGGCAACAATATCTACTATTGCATCAACCTCTTCCTGGCCCAAACCGCCCCTGCGGGTACTGACCACCACTGTGGCACTGGGTTTGGCGCGATTGCGGGCGAATACATTTTCCTTTGGCAGCGCCAGGATCACCTTGGCACGGCTGACACTATTGAGCTCTTCAATCGCCCGCGCCAGATTCATCTCCTGACTCTGCTTCAGCCGGGCTTGTTCCATCCGCTGACTGACACCAAAGCCGGAATCCTGGCTCAGATAATCCTTGGCATCGGCGCTGGAATCTATACCGGCGCGGCTCAGCATCATCTTCACGTCCTGGTACTTGTCTTCAGGCACAGTAATCACATCGACTTCAATCTTGTACGGCACCCGGTTCTTATCCAGTACATCGAGAACCTGTACCATCTCCTGGGTATCCATCTTGCCCAGTGGCCGATATTCAGGCTCCTGAGCCCAAATCATCACAAATACCGCCAGTGCCAGACAGATAGCCAATGCCAGGATCATGGTGATCTGCCGCAGCATATCCACTCCCCCGAGGGAGCCCAATACACCCGACTTGTTTTCCTGTTGGGCCCCATCCAGCGTAGTTCCAGCGGCGGAAACATTGGATCCTGCTACTAATTCTGTGCTCACTGTGCGTTCCTGTTATCCGGGATCTGTGATGCAAGCAGGCCTTAAACAGGCATGCTCATAATCTCTTTGTAGGCTTCAACCAGCTTGTTGCGCACCTGCACTGTGGCCTCGAAGGCAACGCTGGCTTTCTCGCGGGCAATAACAGTGTCAGACAGAGACACAGTGGTGTCGCCCATCTCCAGCCGGGTAGCCAGATTGGATGATGTGCTTTGCAACTCACTGACATTGCCGACCGCCTGGGCCAGCAATTGGCTAAAGTCGGCCCCTGAGGTATTGCCCACCTGACGTACAGGCGAAGACTGAAATCCCGTTGGGGCAATTTCACCTTTAAGTGATTGCATTTCCTGCAATAAAGAATTGGCACCTATTTGCATCTTCTCACTCCTGTCGTCAGCGAATTGACGAAAAATCTGGGTTACCGGACTCTATGCAATTAGTTTGCCAAAAGTGGAATAATCAAAATTGAGATGGCTAAAGGCCCTGAATTCAAGCAGAGCCAGAGGAAAAACATAAAGATTGGAAAGCGGCCTGACGGCCGCTTTGGGGGATATTCAGGCGGGCACCTCTATGCCCATCTCGCGCATGCGCGCCATCTTGTATCTGAGAGTGCGGGCACTGATCCCCAATTTCTCGGCTACCAGCTTGCGACTGCCCTGACACTGGGCCAGAGTCTCGAGAATAATCACATGCTCCTGAGCCTTGAGCTCATCACCGAGCGCCTCAGGCGTTTCCTGGGCTGTGGTATCTCCCAGCGCAACATCCTGCAAATCGATAATGATATCGCCGGCTTCTATCTGCCCTTGATTCAAGATCAGTGCTCGCTGGATCACGTTATCCAGCTCACGGACATTCCCCGGCCAGCGATGGGCCAACAAACGCCGCACGGCAGCATCGCTGAGAACTGGAACCGGGTTAATTGCCGCATTTTCGG
Organism: Shewanella chilikensis; assembly: GCF_002836945.1. Classification (GTDB taxonomy): domain Bacteria; phylum Pseudomonadota; class Gammaproteobacteria; order Enterobacterales; family Shewanellaceae; genus Shewanella; species Shewanella chilikensis. The sequence goes on along the minus strand of NZ_NIJM01000025.1, from coordinate 24,225 downwards.
CATGGCGTGCCAACAGATGCTTGGCCAGCGGAATGATATCCGCCGGTCTTTGATTCAATGCCGGCCAGGCAAGCGGGAACACATTGATCCTGTAATAAAGATCTTCGCGAAACTCGCCCTTGGCCACCATCTCTTTCAGATCCCGGTTGGAAGTTGCCAGTACCCGGACATCGAGCTTAATGGTCTTGCGGCCCCCCAGGCGTTCAACCTCACGCTCCTGCAGCACCCGCAGCAGCTTGGCCTGCAAAGACAGCTCCATCTCGGAAATCTCATCGAGCAGCAGTGTGCCACCATGAGCTTGTTCAAACTTGCCGGGGCAAGCCTGATAAGCCCCGGTAAAGGCGCCTTTCTCGTAGCCAAACAAGGTGGCTTCGAGCATATTTTCCGGGATGGCAGCGCAGTTAATCGCCACAAAAGGCCCGTCAGGTCTTTGGCTGTGCCGATGAATGTAGCGAGCCAACACCTCTTTGCCCGAGCCGCTGGGGCCACTTATCATCACAGAGGCGTCAGAAGCGGCTACCCGCTGCGCCAATGCCAGCAAGGCCAAGCTCTTTTCATCAGCCACTACGGGGCTGCCACTAACCACCTTGGGGCGTAAATAACGACTCACCTGATTAAGCAGCACCTGAGGAGCAAACGGCTTGGCGAGATAATCTACCGCTCCCAACTTGATAGCACTGACGGCATTATCAATAGTGGCATAGGCCGTCATCAACAGGACTGGCAACTGCGGATGTTGCTGACGCAGATAATCCAGCAGCCCCATACCGCCGATACCCTCCATCTGTACATCGCTTATCACCATGTCAAAACGATTACCTTTCAAAGCCGTTATCGCTTCTTCGGCGCTGGCGACGTCAACACACTCGTAACAGGCCAGCAGCAAGGTATCGAGCAGCGCTTCCCGGAGCGCGGCGTCATCTTCCACCAAAAGAATTTTTGCTTCGCTCATACCGTCCCCCCTTGAGAAGCTGTCATCAGTGGGAAGCTCAGCGTAACGGTACAACCGGCGCCCAACTCACAGCTGAGATCCAATTTGCCGCCGTGGCTGCGCACGACTGACTGCACCACCGCCAGCCCAAGCCCTGTGCCCTGACGCTTGGTGGTAAAGAAAGGCTCCAACACCTGTTTTTGCATCTTGCTATCAAGCCCCTTGCCGTTATCTATCACATCAAGGCGCAGTGCCTGGTCACAGCTCAGGCGCAGAATGACGTTTGTGGCACCGGCTTCCAGGCTATTGATCACCAGATTATTGATGGCAGAGCTCAATCCATGAAGATTGACCTGCATCTCGCGGTCACCTTCAAGTTGCAGACTCAATTCGGCGTTTTGCTTGGCGGCAATTGGCTCGCAGTTGGCCATCACTTTTTCCAGCACTGTCGAGAAAGGCACTCTGTCGCAGGCTTCCTCTTGCTTACCTTTGGCAATCAACAACATGTCATTGACCTGCTGTTCCAACTCGGAAAGTCTGTCGAGCAGTTTGCCCTGAAAACGCTCTCTGGAGCCGGTATCCAGTCTTGGACTACCCAAATTAGCGGCATAAAGTAAAGCGGCAGAAAGCGGAGTGCGTATTTGGTGCGCCAGCGTGGCAACCATTTTTCCCAGAGCAGACAGGCGTTCAAGGTGGGAAAGATTTTGCTGCAATAGCCGGGTTTCGGTGAGATCGGTCAGCATAATCAGCTGCCCCTGCTCAGGTGTCAGCGGCGTAATAGCCAGCTTCACCCGGCGGCCATTTCGCAGGGAAACTTCATGACCATCGTCTTTTTGCGGCGCGAAGGCGCGATTGATAATAGTGAGCCAGCGCTGACCCACCAAAGGAACACCCAACAAAGATTCGGCAACCGGGTTGGCTTCGCTGACCAAGCCGTCACCATTGAGGATAACGACGCCCGAAGGCATGGCCTGCAGAATATGCTCCATACGATTGGACATATTGGCGGCTTCCCTTACCGGGATCCATTCGCGGCCATGATGAGAGATGGTTTCGAGCTGTGCCAGCGGGCTTGCGGACATATAAACCCCGTCAAAAATACGATGCTGACAGGGTTAATGCAGACTTTATGCCAACTTAAAAGTCAAAATTATCAGGATATTAATCTTTACTCATGCCATATTTACGCATTTTCTCCACCAAAGTGGTGCGGCGAATACCCAGCATTTCAGCCGCGCGGGCAACGACATTATCCTGCTGATCCAGTGCTTGGCGTATCATATCGATTTCCAACTCAGCCAAGAGATCCTTAAGATTGACTCCTTCAGGCGGCAGCTCACTGGGGAAACGGGTATCAGGCAGATCAACCGGTTCTTCGTCATTGAAGATAGATGCCAAAGCATCACGCTCAAGTTGTTCTTCGCTAACCTCAACCGAGTACTCGGGCACATCAATATGACGGTATTTAACCGGTAAGTCATTAACGTCAACCAGGCCACCCGGGTAGAGAATCGTTAACCTCTCAACCAGATTGGACAGTTCACGGACATTACCTGACCAGCCATGTTCCTTAAGCGAATCGATGGCACGCTGGGTAAAACGCACCCGGCCCTTGCCTTCATTGAACACCCGGCTGACCAACTCCTGCAATAATAGCGGGATATCATCCCGGCGCTCACTAAGGGGCGGCATTTCGATGGGAAATACATTGAGACGATAGAAGAGGTCTTCGCGGAACTCTCCTTCTTCAATCATGGTTTCCAGATTTCTGTGAGTCGCGGCAACTACCCGTACATCAGCGTTAATCGCCTTGTTGCCGCCCACACGTTCAAACACTCTCTCCTGCAACACCCGCAGCAACTTGACTTGCATCTGCAGCGGCATATCGCCGATTTCATCGAGGAACAAAGTGCCGCCTTCGGCCAGTTCAAAACGCCCCTTACGGGAGCTGATGGCGCCGGTAAAAGAACCTTTCTCATGACCAAACAGCTCACTTTCCAACAGTTCCGGTGGAATGGCGCCGCAATTGACCGGAATAAAAGGGCCATCACGACGCTCTGAAAGATAATGGATATTACGGGCAACCACTTCTTTGCCTGTACCAGAGGGCCCCAGCACCAACACAGTAGCATCAGAGCCGGCCACCTGGTTGATCAGATGGCGCACATTGGCGATACCTTCGCTACGGCCAACAAGACTGCGGAACAGTTTTGTCTGATTGGCACTGGTAGGTACCTGAGGCCGCTTGACCTGGCCAAAAACCTGACAGAAGTGCAACAACTCGGTTAACTGGGAATAGCTCAGGGGTTCATCAATCCGGCCGAGCAGATTCGAGGAGCTAATGCTACTCTGCCCAAGCAGCAACATAGGCTGCCATGGCAGTTTGAACATCAGAGATTGTAATGCATCACCCTCTACGCTATCTGCAACCAAAATCATGGCCCGACATCGAGTTTCCGGAGATTGCGCATCAATGGTATCGGGAGCCACGACTTCCACTTGCTCACCAATAAACTCTAAAACACAAGACAAGCGATTGGTACGCTCAGAGGGGGGTCCGACAAGTAAAATTCGTTGATCTGTATGCATCATTCAGTGGGCCGCTAAGCTTTGGCAATTATGGATTCGCATTAATTATTAGTGTTAGTTGCTCTGGAAAGTCTGGCAATGCTTTCTTCACATACTCAGCTAAATTTTTAGCAATGCTGAATATTGTATTATCGGCACGATATAAGCAAGCCTAGGATGGCTTTTCTGCCTACCCCTTCCAGATTTTAGTCTAAATTCAGGGTACAAACACCGATATCGTCAATTAAATGACGGATGTCAAAAAGGCGCTTTAAGCGCCTTTGTTCAGAGTGAGCAATAACTCAGCGATTTTCTTCATGAGCCGTAAGGTGATGTTTATCGGCGGGGATAGCATCCCAGGCTTCTTTGATATCCCGCAGCACAGCCGCAACATCATCCAGAGCCTGCACATCATTGTTGAGATTCGCCTCTGTAATACGCCGCAGCATAAAGTCATACAGATTATTGAGGTTGGTAGCGATTTCACCACCGGCTTCCATTACCAAGCTTCCTCTTAACCCCTGGATAATACCAATAGCTTTACCCAAGAGGACGCCTTTTTGGGCAACATTATTTTGCTCCATCGCAGCTTTGGCCTGCGCGATTCTTTCCAAAGCCCCGCTGAACATCATTTGAGTGATTTTATGAGGACTCGCCTCAGAAAGCTGGCTTTCCAGAGAAACTGTTCTATACGACTGCAGTGAACCTCTCATAGCTCGTTCCTACCTTTCAAAATCTAGGGTTCGATAAACATTCAGTTTGCGATCATTCCCCCGGAGCGTAATCAAAGTATCGGCATAGGCTTTCCTAACAACAGAAATCCGACGTTCTATGTCCAAAGTCAGTTGGTGTTGTTGTTCCAATACATCTTGACTACTTTCCAGTGGTAATGTTACCAACTGTTCGATTAATTTTTGGCGCTCGAATACCAAACCCTGCAAGACTCTAGCCAACTCTTCATGTTCTTCCAGCTGCTCCATCAAGCATTGCTCAAGTTGGTCTACTACCCCCACAAGCTTCTTGGACAAATTTGCCAACTCGTCCAACAGTATCTGCTGCTCCAAATTCAATTAACCTCCATAATAGAGTTACTTATCATTGGATACCAATCCAGGGAGAGAATTCAAACGCTGGCTCAGCAAGGCTCCTTGAGAGTTGAGTTGACCAACCAATAAATCCATCGCATTGTATTGTTTAGTGAGCCTATCCTCATAAGCCTTCATTTTTAATTCCAGAGACTCGCGTTCATCTCCAATCCTGGCCAGACGATTATCCAGTGATTCATCACGACTATCGAGCAATCCGCCAGTTTGGACATAGGTATCACCAACGCTTTTCATTTTAGCCGCGAACCCATTCTCTTCATTGGTAAAAAAGTCTGTGACATTGGCTAAATCATTTTCCAGAACTTCTTTTAGACGATCTTCATCAAGTTCCAAGGAACCATCGCGGGTAGTCTTGATCCCCAGATTGGCCAATGCCATACCTTCACCGTAAGACGATGAGATGGCACCCCTAAATTGCCCTTGTAAACTCCGGATAAGAGAGTCACCTTGAAATACACCTGACTGCTTGGTCTTAGGATCATAACTCGACATCCCACGGGCCGTTTCCATCATGCTGTTATAGGCATCAACAAACTCTTTAATCGCCTTGGTTGCCCCAGCCCTGTCCGGCTCTATGGTCAGAGTTGTGCTTTTATCGGCATCCGCATCTTTGAGGTTTAATGTCACCCCCTGAATGGCATTCTCAACCTCATTGGAATTTGATGTTACCTTCAAACCATCAACATACAATATGGCATCTTTAGCGGCTTGAACTTCCGTCATTGCGAAAGTATCTGCCAACGCAGTGCCAGTATCATCTGTAGCCGATAATTGAATCTGATTGTCTGTTCCGGTCTTATTGGAAGTCAGCACCATCTGGGGGCCGGCATCACTGTTGATAATAGTCGCCGTGACCCCTACATTATCCTCTGCGCTATTGATTTTTTTCACTATATCCTGCAGCGAATCATCACTATTGACCTCAATTGCAAAGCTTTCACCTGCAACATCAATGTCCAGCGAACCACTGCCAATAGGGGAGGTCACATCGGTTACATTGGCCGAACCCAGCTTTTGGCTCTGCGCCAACTGTTCAACCACCAGGTTGTAACTGCCGGCAACAGCATCCGGCGTCGCCTTGGCCGATAAATAATCGCTCTTGGATAAGTTGGAAGTAAAGCCGGTAAAGGTTTTGCTTTCAGACAAGGGTTTCAACTTATCCATAAACTCGGAAATACTGCTTTTCAACGCACCTATCGCCGAAATTTGAGTGTTGATCAACCCTTCAGTCTGATTGAGCCTAGCCTCCTTGGGTGCCTTCTCGGCATTAACCAAAGCAGAAACAATACCACTAATATCCAGCCCAGAACCTATGCCGGTCGCAGTTAAACCCGCCATGCTAACCTCCTACATATTGTGACGTACCAGTTACGCCTCAGTCTTCATCAATACACCGGCAATTTCAGACATTTTCTCAGCCAAGGCCAAAGCCTCTTCGGAAGGAATTTGTCTTATCAGTTCACCCGAGTCCATATCCATCACACTGACCACCGGTGCGCCCTGGGTTTCATCTACCCTAAACTCCAGGCCTTTACGCATCAGGCTCATCATGTCGGTGAGTGACTCGGTCAATTCCAGCAGGGCTTCGGTATCTGCTTCGCTGGTTGCCTGGGTGCCAGAGACCTGCTCTGAGGCGGCAACCTTGCCAATCTCTTCGCCCTTCGCGGCAAAACCAGCATTTTTTATGCCAACTTGACTGGCATTGTTTGCCCCGTCCGGCGGCAAGGCTCGGTCGTATGTTGCCGATGTCCCAGCAAATGTGGCTGTGGAAGCTATTTGTATTTCACCGCTCATGGGTTTCCTCCCTACACATACCTGTTCTTGCCGTATGCCGCTATACATTTCCAGCGTCGCCGTACGGGCCCAGTGTAACCATTTGGCAGCCATATACCTAATGTAAACACAGGCTGCGACAGCATGGTCTTATTATGCCTTAAACCAGCTCATTGCGCCGGGCATGGCAAACAGATGGCGTCCTCAAACAAAAGGGAGGGCATCGTGCCCTCCCCCTCCTGATATACCGCTGCGGTTCAAATCGCAGCGGCGTTTATGTCAGCCTGCCGTTATCAGAGCATCATCGCTTAGAGCAGTGACAGGGCCACCTGAGGCAACTGGTTCGCCTGGGCCAGCATCGCAGAGGAAGTCTGA
>NZ_NIJM01000025.1:0-16557 GCF_002836945.1 Shewanella chilikensis | reverse complement strand
CTGATTGTTTCATTCGCATTGGCGCCTACTTGGAATACCTGACTGCCATAGCTACCATCCAACAGTTTTTGGTTACCAAAGGAAGTAGTATCAGAGATACGGGTCAACTCTGCTTGCAGGGCCGACAACTCTTTTTGCATGGCGGCGCGGTCTTCGGCCGAGTTGGAGCCGTTGGCCGATTGCAGTGACAAATCACGCATACGCTGCAGGATATTGGTGGACTCCTGCATGGCACCTTCGGCGGTCTGGGCGATGGAGATACCATCATTGGCGTTACGCTGGGCCACATCCAGGCCGTTGATCTGACTGGTCAAACGGTTGGAGATCTGCAAACCGGCAGCATCGTCTTTGGCGCTGTTGATACGCAAGCCACTGGACAGACGTTCCATGGAGGTTTGCAGCTGATTGTTGGCGCCGTTAAGATTTTTCTGCGCCTTCAATGAAGTTACGTTGGTATTAACGGTAATAGCCATGTTGAGTTCCTCTTCCTAGTTTTAGCGCCAAGACTCGGAGCTTGGCTAAAATTGTTAACAACTTATCTGACAGACGGGTAGGTCTTTGTTTACTGTTAAATAAAGTCAAACAGGGAAACAGAACCCACTCTACTGAACACATTTGAAACGGCGTTCAAGGCCAACTGCTGTTTTTGAAATTCGGTTATCGCCGCGGCGTAATCGAGATCTTCCAGCAGTGACAATGCCGACTTATTCACCAACTCTTCTTCTGCATGATTGCTGCTGTAGCTTTCGAGGCTCTTAAGACTATTGCCCGCAACGCCTCTGGCTACACCGAGTTGAGTCATACCACTATCAAGATTATCCAATAACTGTGCCAACTCAGCTTGTCCGTTGGGGGTATTGATCAGATCGGGATCCTCCAGCAGGGTTATCGCCTGTTGAATGGTGTCGAAAATCGGCACCTCGGCCTTAGGTTCCATGGTGAAGGAATCCCCGCCAGCCGGCGTGCCATCCAGCTTCACCTCTATACCGTTGAAGCTCACTGGATTACTGGCATCGAAGTTAGCCACATTGCTGACAGCCGTACCGCTTGAATCCAACACTTGCAAATCAACCCCACCAGCGCCGTTATCGGTAAAGTTAAAGGTGTAGGTATCAGCCACATGGCTCCCAGGAGGGCTTATTTTGGCACTGAGTACCCTGAACTCCCCGGTTTGCGGGGCCAAATAATTGACGCCGTAGTCACCCAAGGCGTTGGCTGCATTCATAAAAGCCGAGTCCCCGGGAATATTGGTGCCCATAGCAACCCCTTGTGCCACCAAGGCATCACGAACGCCGCTGTCACCGCTGTAAACCATGTTGCCGCTGGCATCGAAGGCAAAGGGCTGAGTATCTGTGTTGTATCCGGCAAACAGGTAATTGCCTGACTCATCCTGGGTATTGGCAATACTTAGAAGTTCATCCAAACTGCTGCGCATTTCATCGGCAATAGTTTGCCGCTCCGAGGGACCAAGGGTGCCATTTACTGCACGCAGCATCTGTTCACGAATGCCGGTGACCAAAGTTTCGGCGCTGCCGAGCTTGCTTTCCGCCAAAGATAAGCGGTTTTTGCTGTAATCCACATTCTTGAGATACTGCTGCACCAGCGCGTTTTGCTGATAGAGGTTGTCTATGCCGATAGCTGCCACCGGGTCATCACCGGCAGTGTTGACCTTTTTACCGCTGGATAGCTGCTCGAGGATCCTGTTGGTATCGGTTTGCTTCTGCAGAATGCTGTTTAAATTCTGCTGATACATCTGTGAAGTTGAAATACGCATCTCTCAAGCTCCTATCGAACCGAACTGAACAGGGTGTCAAACAGGGCATTGGCCGTAGTCATGATCCGTGCCGATGCCTGATAGGCCTGCTGGAACTGCATCAAATTGGCCGCTTCTTCATCCAGGTTAACCCCGGATTCCGATTGCACTCTGGCATAGGCCTGGTTGTAAATGGCCTCCGCCGAACCGGCCCTGACTTGGGCAGATTTGGTTTGGCTGCCAATATCCAGCTTGGTCTTTTCAAACACATCACCCAGGGTCGACTTACCGTTATTCATTATCTTGCTGTCACTGAGTTTGGCCATGGTCAAGGCATTGGTGTTGTCACCCGGCGCAAAGCTGAGATCAAAGGTGAAACTCTCACTACCGCCACTACTGCCATCGACTTCAAAAGTAAAACCAAAGGCGCTGATCTGCGGCGGAGTACCCGCAGCCGTCCCGGTTGCCAAAGAAGCGCCGTTGACATCAAATACTTCATAGGAAGGCGGATTGACACTGGTATCCAGGGTGAATGTCAGCTCACTGTCAGTCACGGGGAAATTGGCCGCGCTTCTGTCGTCTATGCTGACCAACTTCACTGAAGTGCTGCCTGAATTACCTGCGTTGGCGGTGATTTTCGGCGCCGCAGCGGCAATACCCTTGGGATCTGACATCACCACACCTATGTTGGCTGCCGCATTGGCCGTTGGCCGTATTTCAAACCTGTCACCGGCAGCCATGGCACCGGTATCAATTTTGATACTGAAGCCGTTGGCGCCTTCCAGGGTATCGCCGTTGAGCGTCAAATTGGTCACCGCCCCCGTCTTCATGTCCTTAAGTTCATAAGTTCCGGCATTGGTATAGTTCAGCTCATAACTGCTGCCGGACAGGGCGCCGACATCATCGATATTAACGCTCAAAGAAGCTGTGCCCGCGTTACTGGAATAGGCGCCGACACGACCTGCGGCAATCACAGGGTCATTGATATCGGTAAAAATGGGTTGTCCGAGCTCGCCATTGAGATCAAAACCCTGGGACTGCATCTCGTTAAAAGCATCGGCAATCCCCAGCGCCAACTGCCCCAGCTCATGGCTGGCGGGCATCAGGGTGTTGTCACGAAAATCAAATAAGGCGCCCAGTTGCCCCCCAAGCTTGGCGGGGTCAGCCTTCAACTCGTTGCCCCCGAGGCTATAGGTCAGCTCTGGCTCATTGGGGAAGGGGTCACCTGCGGTCATGCCCATGGTCATGGCCACTTCACCGGATACCAACATAAAAGAGCTGCCCAGCATGATGGAGCGGGCACCATTTTCCAGCGGGATCACATTGACTTCGGCGTACTGGCTTAATTCTTTAATCAGCGCATCTTGCTTATCCAACAGCTGCGCATCGTTACCGGGTGACTTCATCAGTTCAAGATTGATCTGCGCCATCTCTTTACTGATCTCATTGATCCTGGTGGTAATGCTTTCAATCTGATCATTGGTTTGCTGCACCTGACCTGTCAGATGACTCTGCATTTGATTGAGATTCTGCGCCAGTTGCGAGGCCGAATTGAGCACAGAGCCGCGGATCCCCAGATCCGCTGGCAGGTCAGCCAAACTATTGAGACCGGAGAAAAAGTCATTCAATGAGGCTGGCACCGCCTTGCCTATTTGGGAAAACAGCTGATCCAGCCCGCTGAGTTTGGTGTAGCTGGCCTCGGCAGCACTGAGCCCTGTCTGACCGATACGCAGCTCTCTGGCAGCATAATCGTTGTAGATACGCTTTACATCCTGCACATAAGTACCTGTGCCATAGAAGTTATTGCCAAGACGCATTGAGGTGGAGCTGCCCTGAATAGCCACCTGGCGGTGATAGCCTTCGGTATTAACGTTGGCAATATTGTTACTGGTCACCCCCAATTGTGATTGGGCAGCCAGGATCCCACTGCGGGCTATATTGAACAGATCCATAGACATGGGTTATCGCTCCTGCACCTTTACTGGCCCGGCTTTGAGCCGAACTCCTGCAACAACTGACCAAAATCGGCCTTGATGGTATCCAGCACTTTCATCACCTTGTTGGCATATTGAGGATCCGTGGCGTATCCCGCCTCGGCCAGTGCCTTGATAAACTCGTCGGGATTAGCGGCCATCTTGCGCGCCTGGCTGTAACGATCGTTATCGGAAATAAAGCGGACAAAGTCGTTAAAGCTCTGCTCAAAACTGTCGTACACCCGAAAGTCAGCTTTTTGCCGCACAGCTGTGCCCTGCTCATATTCCAGGGTCGACACCGCCGCTTTCTCACCCTGCCAACGTCTGTCGGCCTTGATATTGAACAGGTTGTTACTGGACTCACCTTTATGACCACGGACCATTTTCTGGCCCCAACCGGTTTCCAGAGCCGATTGCGCCAGCAAGACTTCGGGTTGAGTCCCCAAGGCATCGGCAGCAGCCTTGGCATGAGGATAAAGCTGTCTGACAAACTCTTCCTGACTGCCGATTGCCGGCCGCGCCTGCCGCCATGACGGCAATACTTTGCCGCTCAATACCTGCTGCAGACTGTCACTGCTTGGCAGCGCGGATGCTTTGGCCGCAGTCGCTTCAACACCGGATATCTTCTCTGCCTGGCCGCCGCTCAAGGCCGCGACACTGCGGTTATCAACATCGCCGCGGAGCACTGAGGCCGGGGTAATGCCGGAGTTTTCCGGTGACAACTGCTGCACCATGAGATCCGCCAGCCCCAGCATGCCTTTGGAGGACAGCTCCACCGACATCTGCTGATCGTGCATCTGCTCGTAGAACTTGGTGTACTGGCTGTTCATCGGACTGTCGGATTCAAATATCGCGTTGGCATCTCGCATGCTTTTCATCAACATCTGCACAAAAATGCCTTCAAACTGCTGCGCGACTTCCTTAAGCGCTGCTTTTTGATCCTGCTGCGCCTGAGCTCTGAGCTTGTCCAGCCCACCGAGATCCAGAAATTGCGCCGCGTCAGCCATTTTGTTCATAGTCGATAAACCAATGTGCCATTAATCAGATGATGATGAGTTCACCATGCAAAGCCCCTGCCATCTTTAAGGCTTCGAGGATTGCCAACACATCCGATGGCGCCGCACCCACCATATTCACCGCCCGTACCAGTTCATCGAGGGAAGTGCCCGGGTTGAACATAAACATACGTCTATTATCCTGAGCCACATCTATGGTGCTGTTGCTGGTCACCGCGGTTTGGCCACCAGCCAGGGCATTGGGCTGAGAAACCTGAGTTGCTTCGGCAATGGTGACGGTAAGGCCACCATGGGTCACAGCCGCCGGCAAGAGTTTAACGTCCTTGCCAACCACTATGGTGCCGGTGCGGGAGTTGACTATCACCTTGGCCGATTCATCGGCAGGCTCAACTTGGATATTTTCCAGGGTGGCCAAAAACGATACCCGCTGCGACACATCTCTGGGGGCACTGACCTGAATGGAAGAAGCATCGAGAGCCCGTGCCATACCCGGGCCAAGTAAGCCGTTAATGGCATCTGCGGTACGCTTGGCGGTGGAGAAATCGGCTCGGTGCAGGTTAAAAGTCAGGTGATCGCCATTACCGAAGGGGCTGGCCACTTCACGCTCGACTATGCCGCCGTTGGGAATGCGGCCCACAGTTGGGGTGTTCTGGATAACCTTGGAGCCATCAAGGCCCTCGGCACTGAAACCACTGACCACCAGACTCCCCTGAGCGATGGCGTAAACATTGCCGTCCACCCCTTTAAGGAAAGTTTGCAGCAGAGTGCCGCCGCGCAGGCTCTTGGCTTCACCCAAGCTCGATACCGTCACATCCAGGGTTTGTCCCGGCTTGATAAAGGGCGGCATATCGGCATGCACTGCCACCACAGCAATATTCTTGATCTTGGGCCTGAAGTTATCCGGCAGATTGATGCCAAAATTCTTCAGCATAGTCTTGAAAGTCTGCTCCGTGTAACGGGTCTTCTCCCCGGTTCCCGGCAAACCCACCACTAGGCCATAGCCTATCAACTGGTTATCCCTGACCCCTTGGATATCGGCGATATCCTTGATGCGCTCGGCCTGCCCCGGCAGAGAAACCAGCAAACAGGCAAGTGCCATGATTAATTTGATTTTCATGAGCTTATCCTCAGAAAGGCCACCAGTCAGAGAGGAAGAACTGGCTCAGCCAGCCCACCTTTTGCGACTCGGCAAAAGTGCCGGTACCGCTGTACTGAATACGGGCATTGGCGACTTTGGGCGAATCTATGGTGTTCTCGGGGGTAATATCCTGCGGCCGAATAATGCCGGTCACCCGAATAAATTCGTCGCCATTATTGATGGTGATCCACTTTTCACCGCGAATAACCAGGTTGCCATTGCCCAGCACCTGCATCACGTTGGCCGAAATTTGCCCGGAGAGACTGTTGCTCTGATCGGCATCGGCTTCACGATTGGTATCCATGCTATCGCCGTAGCGAAAATCCAACGGGTTGCCCTTAATAGTGACATTGTTGCCGCCCATGTAGAGCGGGTTCACTGACATGTCCGAGCCTTTTTTGATCTTGTTGCCGACGCTCTTTTTCGCCTGGGTCGACTCCACCAATACCACAGTGATGATGTCCCCTACCCTGTGCGCCCGCAGATCCGAATACAGTGAAGATGCCTGGCTGTCCTGATAGATAGAGCCGGTCGGTGCTATTCGGGTCGGCGGCGCTTCAGGATACACAGGCGCAAAATAGGGATCATCGGCTATGGGTTTATTCTGGGTAGAGCTGCAAGCCCCCAGAAGTAAAGCCGGAATGATAAGGAACAAGGGTTTCATCACATCACCTCATCACAGATTCTGGTTCACGTAGGCCAGCATCTGGTCTACGGCTGAAATGACTTTGGAGTTCATTTCATAGATCCGCTGACTTTCAATCAGGTTAACCAGTTCTTCGGTCACGTTAACGTTGGAAGTTTCCAGCGACCCCTGACGAATAGAGCCCAAACCGTCCAGTGAGGCAGTCCCCTGAATTGGGGTGCCGCTGGCGCCCGTCTCCAGATAGAGGTTTTGCCCTATGGGATCCAGGCCGGATGGATTAATGAAGTCAGAGATAGTCAGTTGGCCCACCACCTGGTTTTCGGCGGCTCCAGGGGTTTTAACCGACACTTCACCTTCGGCGGAAACCGTAATACTGGTGGCATCGTCCGGAATGGTAATAGCAGGCTGCAACACATAGCCGGCGCCGGAAGTCACTATCTGGCCGGTGTCATCCAAACTGAACTGGCCATTACGAGTGTAGGCAGTGGTGCCATCAGGCAGTTGAATTTCAAAGAAGCCCGGGCCCTCAATCATCATATCCAGCGCGTTATCTGTGGTTTGCAAATTACCCTGGGAAAAAATTTTCTGGGTGGCCACCACTTTAGTGCCTGCGCCCAGGTTAAGGCCGTTGGGCAACTTGGTGTTGGAGGCACTGATACCACCGGCCTGATTGACCGTCTGATACAGTAAGTCTTCAAATACCGCCCGGCCCTTCTTGTAGCCTATGGTGCTGGCATTAGCGACGTTATTTGAAATCACCGAGATGTCCGTTTGCTGGGCATCTAACCCAGTCTTACTTATCCATAACGCGGGATGCATATCAATTACTCCTAGCTAATGCGCATCAGTGAAGCGGACGACTTGTCGTTCTCTTCTGCGGTTTTCATCATTTTTACCTGCAGCTCAAACTGACGTTGCAGCTCAATCAGGTTGACCATCTCATCCACGGCATTGACATTACTGCCTTCCACTGCGCCGCTTTCCACATTGACAAAGGGATCGGCGGCGGCCGGATTACCATCCAGAGTGCGGAACAAGCCATCTTCACCGCGCATCAGGTTCTGATTGCCCGGGTTGACCAGCTTGATGCGCCCCACCTCTTCTATCACCTCGGCGGTTGCGCCCTGGGGACGAATGGAGATAGTGCCGTCTGTGGCAATCTGGATTTTGTCTATCGGCAGCGGCAGCACTATTGGGCCGTTATCACCCATCACAGGGTTGCCCCTGTCGTTACGCAGCAAACCTGTGGTGTCAAAACTCAGACTACCGGAGCGGGTATAGGCCTCACTACCATCGGCGGCCTGCACCGCAATCCAGCCTTGATCTTTGATGGCAATATCCAGATCCCGCCCGGTCGATTTGATAGGGCCGGACTGAAAATTGGCCGAGGGCGACTCTGTCATGGCGAACACCCGGGTCGGCAAGCCTTCGCCGAAGGCTTGCATCGCACGAGCCTGAGCCATGTCGGCCTTGAAACCATCAGTATTGGCATTGGCCAGGTTGTTACCCCTAACCGCCAGCGCATTCATGTTTTGTTTGGCGCCAGTCATGGCGACATAGAGAAGTTTGTCCACCTGCTGCTCCGTCAATCTTTTTACCTATTCAGGTAAAAGCAAACATCGTGCCAATAAAATGAGCAGTTGAGCACTAGGACAGCAGAAGAACTTCAGTAACTTGGGAGTTAATAGGCGAAGGTGCGGCAAGACATTGCCGGGGCGGCAATGTCTTGCACAGGAAGGCTTAGCGGATCTGCAATACGGTTTGCTGCAGTGTGTTGTTCACTTCCAGAGTACGGGAGTTGGCCTGGAAGTTACGTTGGGCCGAAATCAAATCCACCAACTCAGTGGTCAGGTCGACGTTGGATTGCTCCAGTGTTGATGAGCGGATACTGCCAAACACACCGCTGTTGGCCTCACCGGCCAGCGCCGCGCCTGAATCCAGGCTGGCTTTCCAGGAGGTGTTACCCACCTGACTCAGTCCCTGCTCATTGGAGAAGCGTGCCAACGCCACCCGTGCCAGAGGTACTGTTGAGCCATTGCTGTACTTGGCAGAGATCAAACCATCAGTACCCACTTCAACATTGGTCAAACGGCCCACTGTCACACCATCCTGCGTCAATTCCGTGGCGTTGAACTTTTCCGAGAACTGGGTCGGATTATTGAAATCTATGGTTATCGCTTGAGTGCCGTCAGCAGCCGGACCAAGAACGTTGGCCCCGCCAACTCCCAACTGCTCTGTGGTGATCACCGCAGGATCTGAACCTATATAACCGCCGACATCGTTGAACTTGAGCACAGCTCCGGTCCAGCCACCTGCAGTTTGTGCTGTGCCTGTACCATCCGCAGTACCGTCACCGTTAGTGTCCGTGTTGTAGGTTCCGGCGCCGCCACCCAGATTGACCGGCTTGTCGTCAATAGCGTAGTAGGCCACCCAGTTACTCTCACCGGTATGAGCACCATTTTCCGGACGCACAAAATAGGTGGTCAGGGTATGAGAGTTACCCAAAGAGTCATAAATAGTCACTGCGGTTGAGTTGTTGAAAGTGTCTGACTTGGATGGGTCAAACAAAGCCGGGTCTTTAGTTTCTTGAGTGGAGTCCAGGTTCATGCTGATACCAACATTGTTGGTTTTCTGCGGGCTACCGGCAGTATCCGGGATCTGTACCGGCTTGGTGGTGGTCAGACTCACAGAAGTGGAGTTACCATCTTTATCGACCGGGAAGCTCTGCAGATAATTACCTGCTGCATCGACCAGAAAGCCGTTGTCATCACGTTTGAAGGCTCCGGCGCGGGTGAAAGAGTAATCCTGACTGCCGACACTGGATGATGTCACGAAGAAACCACCACCGTTGATCGCCATATCCAGCGCGTTGTTGGTGGAGTTCAGGTTACCCTGATGGAACTGCTGCGCCACCTGAGTGGTGGTGACACCGCCGCCCACTGTGGTTCTGCCGTTGGAGAAAATCGAGCTGGCGTACACATCGGCAAACTCGGCCCGGGATTCTTTAAAGCCTATCGTATTGACGTTGGCAATATTGTTGGCCGTGGTATTGAGATCTTTCTGCGCCGCAGCAATCCCACTCAGAGCAATGTTAAAAGACATAATTCACCTCATGATTTTTAGATACTGTCCGGCACCGCCGGGGCAGAAACAGAATTAAACCTCGGAAACAGCCAGCACATCGGCGAGCCTGATCCCGCCAATACCTCTTAGGTTCAACACGGCGCCGGTGGCAGAGTTGAGTGATACACTGGTCACGTGGGCATAGGAACTAACGATAAGATCCTGGGACTTACCATCAACAACCCCGCTGGCCTTCATGGTATAGATGCCTGTATCGACAGGGTTTCCGTCCTTATCCAGGCCATCCCATTCCACATCTATATTGCCGCCGGCACTACCGTCGACCTCGAAGGTTTTGATCACCTGACCGGCTTCATCTTCAATCGTTACTTTAATTGAAGGGATCTTTTCCGGTGATGTGATCACCCCTTTGAGCGTTGGGTCTTCCTCGGAAACATAGCCGGTGCCCGCCGGGATCAGCACTTTCTGCCCCACCAAGCCTGATGCCTGCAATGCCTGACTCGAAGTCATTAACGAATTGAGGTTAACTATTTCTTCATTCAGGTTAGAGATACCATCCACTGTGGCAAACGACGCCATCTGGGCGATCATCTGATCGTTATCCACCGGCTTGAAAGGATCCTGCATAGACAACTGCTGACTGAGGAGCGAGAAGAAGTCTTCCTGGGTCAGTTGTTGATTATTGCTTTTCTTGGTTTCAGTACCCGATTGCACCTGGATACTGTCGAGAAAAGGGTTAACTGAATTGACGCTCATGGGCTATGCCTCCGTTATTTGCCCATTCTCAGGGTTTGTTGCAGCATGGACTTGGCTGCATCGGCTACCTGAACATTCATCTGATAGGAACGGGAGGCGGAAATCATATCGGCCATCTCTTCCACTACATTGACATTGGGTTTGTAGATAAAACCGTCGGCATCTGCCATGGGATGATCCGGCGAATACTCTTTCAGCAAGGGTTTATCGCTTTCCACTATGCCTTTGACTTTGACCGCTGCCCCTTGTTGCTGTTGGCCATTAGCCTTGGCCAGTTCGGCCTCAAAAATGGGATGCCGTGCCTTGTAGGTCTTATCGATACTGGAAGAAACAGAATCTGCGTTGGCTATGTTACTGGCGGTAGTATTCAAACGTACCGACTGCGCGGACATTCCCGAACCCGCAACATTGAAAATATTGTACAAACTCATGATTAATCTCCTTTCAATGCCTTTTTCATGCCGGCGAACTTACCGTCGAGGAACCCAAGCGACATCTGATATTCAAGCGCATTTTGCATAAAGGCCTGCTGCTCTTTTTGCATATCGACTGTGTTGCCATCCCCAGTGTCCGGTTGATCCGGCACCCGATATTGCACATGTTGGGCTGTCAGCGCCTTGAGGTCGAAATGCTTTTCAGACGTTGCCGCCATATTCATTCCCTGTTGCCGCCCTTTGGCCGCCTGCAACGCCGAAGAAAAGTCCACATCCCGAGCCTTGTAGTGCGGGGTATCGGCATTGGCTATATTGCTGGCAAGCACTTCGGCACGCTGGGCGCGAATACCCAGAGTGTATTGATGTATGCCAAGGGCCTTATCAAAACTGATCGCCATAAAACCGCCTCCTCCAATGACTCGACAAAAACAAAGCAAGCTTTGTGCCAGGAATGATGGCTATAGCAACAGATGAGAAATGGATTGCGATTGACTTGAGAGATAAAAAAGAAAGAGCCCATCAAACTTGACAGGCGGTCATTGAAAAACATTGAAAATCAAGGAATTAGATAACTAATTTTTCTTTTGATAATAAATACCGGGATTGCAGCGAACCATATCGAATTCATCGGTCAAACCGGCAATCGACTCACTGGCCCCTAAAAACAATATCCCCTTGGGATTGAGAGCGGCAGCAAATTGCCGCAGTATTTTTGCCTTTGCCTCCGGGGCAAAATAGATAAGTACGTTACGGCAAAAAATGATGTCGAACTTGCCAAGCAAGGTGTAACTTTCAAGCAGGTTGTGAGCCCGAAAACTGACCAAACGACGAACATTGTCCTTTACCCGCATATTGCCATTGGGCAGGGCTTCAAAAAACTGACGCTTACGCTCTTCAGACAGCCCCCGGGCCAATGCCAGCTTATCGTACTCGGCATTTTTACAACGCTCGAGCATGGACGGCGATAGATCGGTGGCCTGGATTATCGCCCCACCCGGCAGAGCTCCCGGCTTACGCTGTTGATATTCGAGCACTGTCATCGCCAGTGAATAGGGCTCCTGGCCGGATGAACAGGCTGCCGACCAAATCTTCAACGGCCGACCCAACTTGGCAAAACCGGGCAATAATGTATTGCCAAGTAATTCAAAAGGATACTTGTCCCGAAACCAAAGAGTTTCGTTGGTCGTCATGGCATCAATGACTTCAGCCCGTAATTGGCGCTCTGTGGGTCGCATCGATTGCTTAACAACGTCCGACAGGGATGGCAAACCATATTTCCCCATCAAAGGCGCCAAACGGCTGCGAACCAAATACTGTTTGTTCTCACCCAATACAATGCCACTGTGCTGCTCAAGAAACAGCCTGAATTGATTGTACTCAGTTTCCGCGAGAGATTTATCTGGCACCTTAGTGTCCTAACTATCCGTAAAAACGTCACTGCGAATTGAGGCAGCAACATTTAAAAACTGGGGCTGCGTTATACCCCAGCCCCCTTTGCAACACAAGCAGACCAACTCACTATAGCCATAAAAAGTCACAGCAGACAAAGGCTATAGACTCAGATGCTTGTTAACAGCAGAAGCCAGTTCGTCGGGGTTGAACTTGGCAATAAAATCATTGGCGCCCACTTTCTGTACCATGGCTTGATTGAATACCCCGCTCAACGAGGTATGCAGCACTACCTTGATATTTTTCAGCTTGGGATCATCACGGATCTCGGCGGTCAGAGTGTAACCATCCATTTCCGGCATTTCGATATCCGAAATAATCAACGGGATTTCATCGGCAACATTGTCCATACCAGACGCTATATTCTTCAGTTTTTCCAATGCTTCCCGACCATCTTTAGCGGTATCTATCTGCAGATTCAACGAAGACAATGCACGAATGATCTGCTTGCGCGCCACAGAGGAGTCGTCAATCACCATAATATGATAATGCTGCTCCCTGTCGATAGTGAGAGATTCATCCATTTCTTGGCTGATATCTGTCTTGACCGGTGAAATTTCATCAAGAATTTTCTCCACATCGAGGATTTCAACCAGTTCACCTTCGATTTCCGTCACAGCGGTCAGGTAAGAGTATCGTCCCGCTCCTTCCGGCGGCGGCATGATAGACTCCCAATTCATGTTAATGATCCGCTCAACTGAACGAACCAGAAAACCCTGCACGCTGCGGTTGTATTCGGAAATAATGATGAAGCAATCCTTGACATCATCTATGGGTTTACCGCCGGTCGCCGCACTGAGGTCGATAACAGACACAGTCGTACCACGAATATGGGCCACGCCCTTAACAAAGGCGTTCAACTTGGGCAATATCGTCAGTGGTGGGCACTGCAAAACCTCTTTGACTTTGAATACATTGATACCGAATCTTTGTCTGCCGTTAAGTTTGAACAACAGAAGTTCGAGGCGATTTTGTCCAACCAGTTGAGTGCGTTTATTGACTGATTCAAGAATGCTCGACATAAGGCTGCCTTGTTGTCTTTATATTGAGAAATACCCGCTGTCCCACAGACAGGCATACTATTTGCTTTATCCAAGACACTGATGCCCAGTCAAATTTCTGACTAAACCTAAGGTGAAGCCAGTACTGGGAACCGCGAATCATTGAAAGTATAGGTGTAATCTGGCGAGACAAGCTAGCCTGTTCATTATGAAAGTAAATATTGCATACCTTTTGGCTACAATTTTAATGCCCATCGCAACAATGGCGGCAGAGAGCAGCTTTGTTCCCAGTATATCGGCCATGGAAAGCCTGGCTAAAGAGGCAGTGGCCAAAAAAGTGCTGGCGGGCACAGATGCACAAATTACCATCACCCCGCAACGACTGGATTCCAGGCTCACGCCCCCTAGATGCAATTCACCTTTGACGGCCGAACTTGCCAGCGACAGAGAGATAAGCCGCAACAATACTGTGCGCATAGGTTGTAACAGCCCCGAGCTAAGCTACCCGTGGCAAATCTATGTCTCGGTACGGGTAGATATCAGTTATCCTGTGGTGGTGGCCACTCAAACTCTGGCTCCGGGCACTGTGCTGGGGCCGGAAAATCTGGCGCTGCGTTACATAGATGAAACCAGTCTGCGCGGCCAGCAGTTCGAGGATATTGCCACAGTGACGGGTACCCGCCTCAAGCGGCGCATAGCCAAAGACTATCCGTTATTTGCCGCCAATCTCTGTTTTGTTTGCAAAGGCGACAGAGTCTCTATTTATGCAGGTAACGAGAAGTTTCAAATAAAAACTGTTGGTGAAGCCCTGCATGATGGTAACCTTGGAGAACAGATTAGG
Organism: Shewanella chilikensis; assembly: GCF_002836945.1. Taxonomy (GTDB): domain Bacteria; phylum Pseudomonadota; class Gammaproteobacteria; order Enterobacterales; family Shewanellaceae; genus Shewanella; species Shewanella chilikensis. The sequence continues at coordinate 2,466 of NZ_NIJM01000025.1, read as the reverse complement.
GTAAAAAACACTCGCTCAGACAAAGTGTTGGAGGCTACCGTCACCAATGTGGGCGAAGTGGAAGTTCGAATGTAAAAAATGCTAAAGTTCTCCTTGGCTATGCCGATAAGACAGCAAGGTAATCAGAGAAAAGGCTGGAGCCGCGATGGCTATGGATATTAAACAACTGCAAAATCAACCCAGGGTGAATACAGGTTCACTCCCCAAGAACACGGCTCAGAGCAATCAAACAGCTCAGCAAGGGGCTGCTCCGCAGAAAACCGACTCGGTTGTGGTGTCGCAGCAAGCGCAGCAGCTGCAAGGAGTTCAGAGTAAAATGGCCTCCCTGCCGGAAATAGATCAAAAGAAGATCAGCGAAATCAAATTGGCAATCGCCGAAGGCAGATACAAGGTTGACCCGGAAAAACTGGCAGCCAACATATCTCAATTTGAATCAGAACTGAGCGCACTCAATAAAGGATCCTGATGCCTGATACCCCGGATATAACCAGCCTGATAGCACAGCAGATGACTCAACTCGAGCGTCTGCTGAACTTGATTGAGCAGGAAAAAAACGCCCTGCTCGATCGCAATGCCGATAATCTGCTGCAACTGGCCCAAAACAAGAGCGATCTGCTCAATGAGGTCAAGACAGTAGATGAGGCGCTCTCCTCTCATCCTGAACAAGCCAAACTCAGTCAATCGCCATTGGCCGAACAGGTCAGTGAAGCCCGCGAACTATTGGCTACTTGCCAACTGCGCAATCAGGAAAATGCCGGCCTGATAGAGCTGAGCATGGCCAGTATCAATCGTCTGGCACAGGCGCTGCAAGTAAGCCGCAATGCCTCCAGCCTGACTTATGACGGCAAAGGCAAGACTTCAACCATCGCCACCCTGGGCAACGATCTCAAGGCTTGATTTAAAGCCCTGCTCCTGTCCCATTGCTTAAGCTAATTCAGTAAGTTCGGCTTATTGGTGCGCCCCAAGCTCCTGTCCTCCAGAACAGAACGTATACCCTGCTCTCAATTCAGCAAAGATTCTTAAGCCACAAAAAAGCCACAAAAAAAGCAGCCAAACAAGGCTGCTTTGGACTTATACCCATTCCCCTAAAAATAAGTGATCTCTTTGATTCGCTGGGGGCGATTTTGCTGCTGATACAGATCCCACACTCGGGCGAAATCCAGCTCCAGTTCGGTCACATAATGATCTCCGGCCGGATAACTGCGCACCACCTTGGCGCCGCGGATCACCCCGGAAACCGAGGCCTGGATATTATCGCCTTTCAGCATCCAGTCACTGACTTTGCTGTCGGCCGACAAACGTTGACCATAGACTTGTTCGGCCAATTCCCGATAAGCGGCAATCTTGGATGCTTGCATCGCCATCAGCACCTTTTGCGACTGTTCCTTGCCCGGTTGGCTGGCCAGCGGAGCATAGCCTATTGCCGTCAACTTGGGGAAACTGCTTGGCGCCTCTGTCTCCCACTGCACATATCTGTCCTTATCGGCGCAGCCACCCAGAACTAACGCGAGCGCCAGCGTGACCAATGTCAGTGTGTTGTTCCAATACTTCATTACTTGTCTCCCACTATCCGGCTCTTGTCTTCTCCGCGATTTTCATAGCGATAAAGCAAGCCTTCTTTTGACACCACCCTATGGGATGGCGCCAGATAACCCGGTAGTTGCGCCTCAAGCACCCGCGCCCCGGCCGTCGAAAGCACCCGATTGTTATTGACGTTGACAATCCGACTGTTGAACAAGATTTCACCTTTAGCCTGGCTCATGCTGGTGACCAGTACATGATCCACCGCAATATCCGTCGGCAATTGTTGCCAGTCGCGGGTAAGAATAAAATCCCCCTGTGGCGTTACCCGCACCGCTTCGGCCAGGTTCAAATCCACCAGGTTAAAGCCGCGCTGATGAAAAGCCGTCATTAAGCTCTGCTGTAGTTGTGAGGCCAGTGCATTACTGCCTTGCATATCTTCCACCATCGCAGGCGTCATCACCAATAGCGGCTGAGTCGGTTTAAGAGCATCGTTATGGGTTACCAATTCATCCACCAACTGATGCGCCAATAGATTGACTGGTGCTTGTTGGGGCTTGAACTCAGCCTGCGGTTGCTGTGCTGTCGTACTGCAAGCAGGCAGCAAGAGTAAAGGCAATATACACAGGGCTTTATACATAATATCCGTCTCTCTGGTACCCTAGCGGGCACTTACTTTATTGAGGAACCTGGCGACTCATGGACCTGGCGTGAACCTTGGCCGATCTGACTTATGCCGCACTTTCTCCGAGGTTGTCATTTCGCACCACGGCTAACTCTATTAGCGCCAAGTTCCTTTCACTGGGGTAAGGCTATGCAAATAAAATACCAACCTAAGTTAGGGAAGGTGCAAGCAAGTCCCATGTGTGCTCTGCGTCGGCTTACGGGCTTGGATGCAAGGCGTGGTTCGCAGCAAATGGCCCTAGTCCTTTGCAAGAAGCACAA
>NZ_NIJM01000024.1 GCF_002836945.1 Shewanella chilikensis | reverse complement strand
TGAATATCCTTTTGGGTGTATATTACTCAAATGACACAGATTTATGAACACTACCCAAAAGTGTTGTGGTGTCCTGACTTTTGTTTAGTAAGAATAATACTGAAATTAAAATTATCCTTGTACATTAGAAAAGGCCACCGAAGTGGCCTTAGCGAAAATGCTAAATGTGTGTGCTTAAATAAATAAGCCAGCCTTATTGACCTGTAGAATTGGTTTGCAACCCAATTTTTAGGTTTGTCGGGCGGTACTTCGAATATTACTATACGAAGATAATATCTAAAAATTCATTCCTAACTCTACTCTTTATAAGTCGAATAAGCTAGTACGAATTGGTATCTATTAGCTTTTCGATTTCATCATAGCACTGCTAGTAAGTTGGGTTCAACTCTTTTTTCATTAATACTTTTCGGATGTTTATCTCATCCCAGTTTGTAAACCAGTTTTGAGTCTCGCAAAATTGTATGATTTTATCAAAAATTATGAGCTTTGAACTATTTGTTTTAGGGGTTGTATAGTTAAATGTTGATTGTGTTTTCTTAAAATCTTCATTTTCAATTACTACCATAAGAACTTCATGCTTATGCTCCTTTGATATTTTCTTGCAACTTAATAAGTCTAATATTGCATGTACTGTTTCTGATTTTGATAATCCAGATTCTCTTATGTTGTTGATTATCCATGTCTTAAATTCTTCTGATAATTTTTTCATTTCACGATGGTACTGACTGCTCCAGCTGAATATGAAGGCGAAGGTAATGAACTTGAAGTATGACTCAGGAATTTTATGGTATATTTCTTCTATGATTTTACTTTGTAGTTTACCTTCCAGTATGTGTGAAATATACTGAGTGGATAACATAATGTTTAGGATTTCAATAGTTTCATTTTCATTAAACTCTCTTTCACTAGAAGTGATGATTTTTTTTTGAAAATAGTGAGATAGTTTATCGTAAAAGTACATGAAATATGGTGATTTTAACTCCTTTATATAATCGTGTAATGTCAAGGTAGTATAACAGAATGAAAAAGATGAACTTGTTCTTCTGTCTAGTGAGTAAAAGTATAATAACATATCAAAATAAAAGGCTAAAAAATCGAAATTACCTTCATCTATTGATATTTTAAAATTTTGTGATTTGTCTATGAATTCAAATATTATATTTCTTAATGCCTTGCAGATGTATGGTGTTACATCATTAATCTTTATTTTTTCCTCTTTTATAATTGACTTTATCTCCCTGATGGTTTTCGAAACTAAAAAATTTCTGTCTTTTATTCTTTCTTTAGGAAGTCTAAGAGTGAAATTTTCATGTTTTTCAAGGTTGGTTAATGAATTGTGAGTTGACTTTATAACTTTTCTTATTTTGTCAATGGCTATATCTTTGGGGGTGAAAAATGGACGTTCTGAGAAATTTGTTTTATGTTTGTTTAATGATAGCTTGTATTTGAATAATATGCTTTCCACTGTGCTTTCAATTTTTTGTAATATCTCTCTGCTATTGGAGAAAATAAAAAAGTCATCTACATATCTTTTTATTATATAGTTTGATTCAAAAAATATTGATTTCTTTGTTAACACCGCCTTTATTTCATTGTCAATTTTCTGGAGTATTATTTCATTGAAAATTCTAGATATTTCTGGGCCAACAATAATTCCGTTTGTTTCATTGTAATTTGAGCGCTGCATTAGTGAGTCGAAATTGTTCTCAAAATTATTTTTTCTGCTATTGTTTTTTGAGAATTCTTTATCCTTAATCGACCAGCATATAGCATGCGTGTATAGAGAGTCAAAACATGATTGTATATCTAATTTTAGTAAGTATTTATAGTTTTCTTCATATTCTAAGAATTCTATTGATGATGTAAATCCATTTATATGTTGATATTTTTCATAAGAAAAATATGAGTTCTGATATGGTGTTTCGTGATCGTTGTTTGCATTGTTACTCTCTTCTGACTTTACCTTCTCCTCGGTTTTTATCGTTTTTTTTGTATAAAACATAGAAGCCTTTTTGCTTGGTCTCCTTAAGCTGAAATCACTTTTGCTACAATGATATAATATTCTTGATTCACATGATTTGTAAAACTCACAAGCTTCTAATTGTTGAGAAGGATGAATTAAAGAAAGATGTCTTGATGAGTTATCCCCTTTGTCAATTTTATATGTGTATGGTATGGAGTGGACAGGCTTTTTTCTGCTTCTTGAATTTATTAATATTTTTAACTCTTCCGGCAAGTCATCTCTTTTTATATTTTCATAAAACCCTTGGTTTGAAAATATTAGCGGGGTTTCGAATGGAGTGAGTTCGGTGGCAAGTACTCTGTACTTATCTTCTTGATTTATTATAAATTTAGTCATTGTTCCAACACTGCTTTATTATATTTATATTCTTAATGTTATACATTTGCCTTTTTTTAAATGAATCTTTAAACGACATTTTATTTAGATCGTTAATCTCTCTCTTTGTCATTGACTTTGATCTTAAAATTTTGTTTAATCTGCTATTCTTAGAGTAGAATAAACTTTTGTAAAATAAATCAAGTCTTTTTATTTTTTCTGAGCTGTCTATATTTATATGTTTGTAACTATAGTAGAATCCTGTGTGTATAGTTCGGCCATTTTTAAGTTTTACCTTTCTATTGCCGATTATATATCTTATTCTGTTTTTAAAAGTAGTGTAGTCATCAGTTTTTCCATAATCTAGAACCGCTTTAGCTAGTCTATTCTTTATCTTCTTTTCTTTGTTGTCACTAATATCAATGCTTATGATTGATTTTGAATTACATATAAATTCATACCCGAGGTAACTTATTTTGTTTTCGGTGTTGTCAATAAGTTCAACGATATGGCTTTTGTCACTCGATGTGTGTAACTCTAATGGTTTTGGTAGAAAATCCTGGAAGAATGTATTGTTTTCTGTGATTTTTTTGTGCGAGAAAATTAGGACGTCATCAACAAATCTTGAATAAAAATAAACCCCATCAATCTTGTTGATTTTATCGTCAAAATTACATATGAAATACTCAGATAGAGCTACACTTAATCCTACTCCTCGTCCTATACCTTCAACTCCTTTACTCTCTATTTCAGAGAGGTAAATCCTGATAAATCTCTTAGTTTGTGGTGAGATACGTTGGTCATCTAATAGGTTGTTATATAAAGTATTTATACATATTGATTCGTAAAACTTCTTTACATCTAATCTATATATGTACTTTTTAGTATCTTCATTGAGTAATTGTATTATTGAACTAATTATATTGTTTCTATTTTCTTGTTTTGATTTTGAAACTGTTCTTATTATATTTGATATGTAGTTGCTTAGTATTATTCCTTGATCACTTTCTAATTTTAATGCTACTTTATTCTTAATTTTTAATGGAGTTGAATGAAATAGGTTCGTATTATCATTATAAACTGCAATAAGAGTGTCTTTTGCTAATTTTAAGTCTTTCCCTATAAGCTTGCATATTTTTTCTAGACTTTTTATTTCAATATATTTAGAAGGTAGCTCTTTCATCATTATCATTCTTTGTTGTTTGAAGTCTGCATGCTAATTTTCTGTAATTTTCTGTGGTTATATTTAATTTATTGGACATTAATATTTTGACGCTACCGCCCCTGATTTCGGCTATCAGACAGCAGTTTCTGTCATGTTGAATATTCTTTTAAAACAACGTTTAAGCTATCAATTTGTTGCCGGTGAAACCTTTGTCTAGGTCACAAGTTGCACAGCGGTTAAAGTGGCTTGGGTCAGGGAGGAATATGAGGTGAGGTGTTGAAAGCTTATCCTTGCCTTTTGCCTGCTCCGGGTGAGAGCGGCCGCCATCCCTGATTGTTGTTCGCACTTTAGTTTGCGCTTAAGTATTGCTTTTCGTTGGTTTTTTGTTAAAAGCCTAGCCAATCCTACAGTATTGCTGCGGTGAAAAACAAGCTTTACCGCATGGGGTTTTGTTGTGCTGTTTGGCTTAAGTGACTTGTTTGAGTGACTTGTTTGAGTTGCCTGCTTGAGTTGCCCGTTTAAGTTGCTCGCTTGGGCTAGTGGCCTCAGTGAATGGTTTTGCTGGCCTGTTAACGGGCAAAAAGTGGCTGGCGGGGAAGCGGCGATGATTTTTAGGGAAAAGTGAACGGTTTTAACCGGTTTTTGAGGATGTTGCAGCAGTAGCTGCCGGGTTGAGATGTTAGTATCGGTTGCTTGAATCTGTTCTGTTGCTGCGGCGGTTTTTTGTGGCTGCTGCTGTATGGGGCTTTGGAAGTCGTAGAGAAAGTTATCGGGATTGTGTAGTGAAAGGAAAAGTCGTTTCGTATGTCTCATCTAAAAAATTTGGCTTTATCAATGGGGATGATGGTGAAAGCTATTTTCTGCATGTTTCGGCCCTGGTGAACAGGAGTGATGAGGCTAAGCTGGTTAAGAATGTGCTGGTCGAGTTTGACCCTACGCCAACTCCCAAGGGATTGTCTGCCAAGCAGATCCGTATTCCTGAGGTCTATATAAGAGAACGATTGCTGAATTTCTTCACCTCCAAGGGCAGCAACCCCAAGCATGGTGATGCTGCGTTGCGCTTGCCTATTTCGACCCGTTTTTTCAAGGATCCGGCCAAGGGGCGCCAGTATATAGAAGAACTGGCTAAGCAGTGTGGCTGCAATGCCGTGCTCGGGCTCGAGTTTGAAAAGAAGACCTTCTCTGAAGGCAACTATCGCTTTACCGGCCATGCTTTCAAGGGGGAGTTGGCCCTGGTCACTGAAAAGCAGCCCTGTGACACCAAAGAGATGGCCCTTGCTGCCGAGCGGCAGTTGCAGCAAAGAATTCAGGCGGCTGAGCAGGCCTTTGGGCCGATACAAGAGGCTGAGCTTAAGGCCAGACAGAGCCAGCTTTCCGGCTGCCTCGGTAGCGCCGTCGCCGTGCTGGCTGTGGTGGCAATCCTGCCCGCGGCCATTATCGCCGGTATCGGCGGTCTGTTCCCGCAGTAACAGGCATGGTGATTTCAGCTTGAATGGATGAAAAAGTGTATTTAACTACACTTTGCGTCGTTCTTGTGGCCCCATTAACTCCATATGCGTCGGGCGCTTGGATTAAGGCCCGCAGAAAGGAAGCGGCACTCACTCAGGATGTGGCGGCAATGCTTTGTGGTGTCACCAACAAAACCTTGAGCCGGGGTAAGATAGCTGAAGATGTCCATATCTCTACTGTCTTCAAGATACTCGATGGTTTGGGGATCCGTCTGCTGGCGCTGCCCAAGCCCGATGTTGATTCGACCGGGCGGGACTGGATATGGGGGGACTGGATATGAGTCGATCAGCAAACCTTGTTCTGGATATGCATCTTGGTGACCGAATCAAAGGTGAGTTGTTATTCGATGCCGCCTAGAGCTTTACCGTCAGCTATCGCCGGTATGTTTCCTTGCTGAGGTAGGCTGTTGTTTCAGCGCTTCTCTGTCTCTTGCCCGAGCGACAGATAAGCGGCGAGACTAAGCTTCTTGCTTAGTCCTTTGCTTATCTGCCTGTGCGGTCTGTCGGCGGTTTAACTCAAGGTCGGTAAGTCTCAGAATTGCCACCTGAACTGCACATCCGGGACTTGCAGATATCTGAGCTCGTTCACCAGCTTGTCTTTTTCATTCAGCAGCTGTTTTTTCTTCTCCAGGGTGCTGGCCTTGTCTGTCATGGACACCAGCTTCTGATCCAGATCGCGGATTTGATAATCTATCTGACGCAGGCGGCTGCGGATCTCATCGGCGCGTTTGTTGAGCTGGTATTGGCGGTAGCCGGCATTGTACTGTTCGACAAAGGCGTTGCTGGAACAGACCCCGGCATAGCCTTCACCCGCCAGGCCGACTCGGTAGCCGTTTTCCGGCTGACAGTAGTTTTGCAACCCCTGTAGATAGCCATCGCGCCACTCGCCATGATCAACCCGAATGCCGAACTCGGCACAATCCTCGGCATAATCATTGACTCTGCTGGCATGAGCGCCATTGTTGCCATCCTGAAGCCCGAGGGAAAACCAGTTTGAGTTTTGGCATTGGTTGAGGTCGAGTGAACTGCATTGGGTCAGCATGAGCGCGCTCAGTGCCAATAAGATATTTTGGTATTTCATTCTGTAAATGACTGCTTATCAGTTGAATAAGCCTAATCCATGGCGAGGAGTTGGCATAATACAGCGATTAGCTCTAATGTTGATACGTTTTAATACAAATTTACAATTTAACCTCGAAAGGACCTAACATGTTCGCCGGGTTGACCCAAGTATCAAACTCGGCCTCGGTTACCAGTCCTGACTCCAACGCGGCTTGCCTCAGACTAATGCCTCTTTGGTGGGCGTCCTTGGCGATTTGGGCAGCCTTGGCATAGCCTATGTGAGGATTGAGGCTGGTGACCAGCATCAAGGAGCGCTGCAACTGCTTGGCAATCATCTGGCGGTTGGGTTCCAGCCCCGAAGCGCAGCGCTCATCAAAGCTCAGACAGGCATCACCCAGCAACTCGGCGCTTTGCAGCAGATTGGCGGCGATGAGCGGCCGAAAGACATTGAGCTGAAACTGACCGTTGCTGGCACCTATGCTGACGGCAAGATCGTTGCCCATCACCTGAGCCGCCACCATGGTCAGCGCCTCGCACTGAGTCGGGTTAACCTTGCCGGGCATTATGCTGGAGCCGGGTTCGTTGCCAGGCAACTGCAGTTCCCCTATACCGCAACGGGGGCCGCTGGCGAGCATGCGAATATCATTGCCTATCTTCATCAGGCTGACCGCCAGGCGCTTGAAGGCGCCGCTGAGTTCCACCATGGCATCGCTGGCACTCAGTGCCTCGAACTTGTTGGCGGCGCTGACAAACTGCTCACCACTGAATGAGGATATCAGCTCGGCGGCGCGCTCGGCGTAACCTGCGGGAGCATTGAGCCCTGTCCCCACGGCTGTGCCGCCAAGGGCCAATTCACGGCAGTTTGCCAACGCCCGCTCTATGGCGCCTATGCCTTTATCCAACTGAGTCACCCAGGCACTGATCTCCTGTCCCAGTGTCAGCGGGGTGGCATCCATAAAGTGGGTGCGGCCGGTTTTGGGAATATCGGCAAACTGTTGTGACTTGTGTTTTAGGCTATCGCGCAGCGCAGCTATGGCGGGCAGTGTGTGCCTACAGGTCTTGAGCACCACGGCAATATGCATGGCGCTGGGGAAGGTATCATTGCTGCTCTGGCTGCGATTGACATCATCATTCGGGCTCAGGTTGATGGCCTTGTTTGCCAGAGCCATGCCGCGATTGGCTATCACCTCGTTGAGGTTCATATTGGTTTGGGTGCCGCTGCCGGTCTGCCAAATGACCAGTGGAAAGTGCTGCTCCAGTTGGCCCGCCAAGATTTCGTCGCAAACTCTGGCGATGAGCGCCGCCTTGTCCTTGGGCAGTTGCCCAAGCTCGGCATTGGTCTGGGCTGCGGCTTTTTTCAACAGGGCGAAGGCGTGGATGATGGCCTTTGGCATACTCGCTTGCGGGCCTATGGGGAAGTTTTCCAGGCTGCGCTGGGTTTGGGCGCCCCAGTATTTGTCTGCTTCGACCTTGACTTCGCCCAGAGTGTCTTGCTCAATCCGATATTGCATTGCCGCCTCCTGTCGTCTGTCATCGTCCTCAGCATAGCATGGCCTTTGGCCCACTCCTGAAATAATCCGCCGCTGTTCCCGGTCTGGGTTGGGCGGCCTGTTTCAGGCCTGGATTCTGATTTTTACAAAGGGAGTAAGCATGAGAGTATCGGTTTGGTCTGCGTTATTGCTCTTGGGGACTCAGTTGGGTGTTTTGGGCTCCAGTTCGGTAATGGCGGCTCAGGCAAATGATTTTATTCAAGTATTTGAAGCACTTTCCGGTCAACATCCGGGAGAGCGCAAGGGACATGCCAAGGGAATTTGCACCATTGGCAGTTTCCGGCCGAGTGCCGGGGAGGTCTGGCTTAAGGAACTACCTCTGTTTGCCACAGAGCAGGCACTGCCCGCTCAGGTACGTTTTTCCATGGCGGGTGGCGATCCTTTTGTGGCCGATACCAGTCGCAGCCCAAGAGGGATAGGCGTGCGCATCGAACTGCCAGACGGGCAGGTGCATCAGTTGGCCGGGCTGAGTACGCCTGTGTTTCCGGGTAAAGATCCCGACAGTTTTCTTGGTTTGCTGCGCGCGTCATTGGCTCAGCGTGAGGGGGAAACCGGCGCGGTTGCACGCTATCTACAGCAGCATCCGGATGCTGCCCGCCAGGGGCTGTGGCTCAAGCAGCACAATCCACCGGCGGCCTATACCTCGGTCAGCTACTTTGGCATTCACAGTTTTATTTTTGGTAACCAAGGCCAGCAAAAGCGCTTTGGCCGTTGGGAGCTTTGGCCTGTGGACGGGGAGCAACCACTGACGGATGCCGAGTTGGCACAATTGCCGGATGATTTTCTGCAGGACAGGTTGATGCAGAGGCTGAAAACTGGACCGGCTCAGTTTGAGCTTAAGCTGGTCCTGGCCGAGGAGGGGGATCCCTTGCTGGACCCTTCACAGCAGTGGCCGGATAACCGGCCCAGAGTCGCCCTCGGGCGCCTGAGCATAGACTCGGTTGCGACTTCAGCCTGTGACAAGCTGAACTTTGATCCCAATGTGCTCAGTAAAGGGATCGCCGCCAGTGACGACCCTGTGCTGCGGCTGAGATCCGCGGCCTATGCCATCTCTTTTGGCAAGCGCTTAAGCGGCCGGTAACGGTAATAAAATGACAGGAACGAACCTAAAAAATGTAGCGCTTTATCATTGTTATATGTACATTTTTTATCGTTGGGGGCGATAACTGTGTGTCAGGTTCGCTCCTGTCGAAACTTTAACGGATTAAGCTGAACTCCTGGCTCAACTGACGAATGCGCTGCTGCAGTTGCTGCAGTTCCCCCATCAGCCGGGATTGTCTGGGTCTGCCTGCCGCTTCATCCTGCGCCAGCCATTGATAAACCAGTTTGGTGGAGATCCCATGCTGACGGGCAACGTCAAACATGAGCCTGCCGTTTTGAGTCACTTCCTTAATGGCTTGCTGTCGCAGCTTCTGCTCGTTAATTTCCATACTGCCTCCTTGATGCTCCAAGAATGGTTTTCCAGAGCTGTGATTCCACCTCTGTTATTCCACATCCCATTGGCTGTAGCCCAAGTGCTTGAGGCAATGCCAGAGTGAATGCCAGAGCGAATGCCAACTGTCGCGTATTTTCATCAGTGTTTTCATCATGACTCCTGAACAGTGGAATACTGCTTTATAGGTATGTAAGAAACATGCCAGTTTTTATATTTACTTTAATGCATTGATATAAAAGTGAATTAACTCATTTCCTTGTCGATAGAGCCTGCCGGGCGCTACCCAATAGAGTGCAGTCTGCTCTATTTTGGGGTTTTACTTGATGTCAACGCCATGACACTTGGTTGACAATCCGGGATGGAAAAGTCGGATTTGACTGAATCTATGCTGAATGCCGTGCGGATTTGCCACCTCTATGACCTCCGGGGGATTGTCTGCTTGAAGCGCTGCTATATACTTTGGCGCCAGATAGGTTCCGCTTAGGTTGGAACAAGCAGACGAAGGAAAAATAACATGAAAAAGCGCGCTTTTCTGACAGCTCCTCTGTTGCTGGCATTGCTGGCAACTGGCTGTACCACAGTGAATCCTTATACCAATGAACAACAGACTGCCAAGGCGACCAACGGAGCACTGATCGGTGCCGTAGCCGGCGCGGCCATAGGTGTGGCCTCTTCCAGTAAGAGCGACAGGGGCAAGGGCGCCCTGATCGGGGCAGCATCCGGCGCTGCCGTAGGCGGTGGTATCGGCTATTACATGGATGTACAGGAAACCAAATTGCGTCAGCAACTGGCTTCAACCGGCGTCAGCGTAACCCGGGTGGGCGATACCATAGTGCTCAATATGCCCAATGAAGTGACTTTCCAGGTCGACAAGACAGATCTCAGTAGCGGCGCCATGCGGGTATTGGACAGCGTAGTGCTGGTGGCCAAGGAATATGACAAGACTCAACTGAATGTGGTGGGTTATACCGACAGTAGCGGCTCTGAGTCCTACAACCTGAGATTGTCACAGGTTCGTGCCAGCGAAGTAGGTAATTACTTGATCCGTAAAGGTGTATCCGGACAGCGAGTATTGACCCAAGGCCGAGGTGAGGCCAGCCCAATCGCCTCAAATGCCACCCCTCAGGGGCGGGCACAGAACCGTCGGGTAGAGATTATTCTTAGTCCTCTCGGCTAAGATTTTAAGTTTAAGGGTCGCTGCGGCGGCCCTTTTTATTGGGTCAAATTGTCCCTTTCTCCGGTTTTCCCTGTCAGATGGCGTGATCTTGAGGGGAATTTATGACAAGTTTTGCCGTGGTGCGTTGATTTGTGATGCGGTTTGGTTGAGTTTAGCGGCATCTGTATCTTATACACCGGAGAAAAATAAATGAAAAAGAGTGTCTGCTTACTCGCCCTGTTACTGCCCGCCTTCTCTCAGGCGGCGGATCTTGAGTTCAGGGCTGCGGGAAGTTTGAAGACCGCCATGACGGATGTTATCGCCAGTTATCAGGCCGATGGCGGCGTTAAGGTCAATGCCCAGTTTGCCCCTTCAGGCTTGCTCAGAGGCCGAATTGAAGAGGGCGAGAAGGTCGACTTGTTTGCTTCGGCCAATATGAAGCACCCACAGAAGCTGATGCAGGAAGGCAAGGGCGCGCCTGTGGTGATGTTTGCCCGTAACCGCCTGTGCGCCTTGGCGCAAGATAATGTCCCGCTGACGACAGAAAACATGCTGGATACTCTGCTGGACAGCAAAATCAAGCTGGGCACCTCCACTCCCAAGGCCGACCCTGCCGGTGACTATGCTTTCAAGGTGTTTGACCGCGCCGAAGTTATCAAGCCCGGTAGCCAGGCCAAATTGGCGGCCAAGGCGCTCAAGCTGACCGGTGGTGCCGACAGTGCCAAACCCCCTAAAGGCAAAAACCCCTATGGCTGGGTGATGGCCAATAAACAGGCGGATGTATTTTTAACTTATTGCACCAATGCCGTATTGGCCAAGAAAGAAGTGCCTGATCTCAAGATAGTGGCGTTGCCTGAGTCGCTGGCAGTAGGTGCCAACTATGGCATGCTGGTGCTGGATAAGGCCGACCCTGCCGCTTGGCCGCTGGCCATGTATATTCTTTCTCCCAAGGGGCAATCCATTCTGGCCTCTTACGGCTTTGAAGCGCCGCTTAAACCTTAAGCGCTATAACTGAAAATATTTGGAGAGTGTGCTTCAGTTCCCCGGAACTGAAGCACACTCTCTTTATGGGTATATAGCTACTTTTTGGCCAAATCAGCTTGCACCGGCAATTATTATCCTTCTAAAGTAAGGCATTATATCCTTACCAGGGGGGAGCATGCTCGAAACCAAAGGCTTACCGATAGCGACAGATTATCTCGGTGATGAGGTGAGGTTTATTCGCCTTTGCTATGACAGTCAGGGCTTGGATATCGAGGTAAGTGTCGAAGGCTGCAGGGCGCAGGTTCATTTTGACTCTGTGGTTGGCTTTCGAATGTTGGATGAGGGCGATCTGATGGAGTTCTGGACCGAATGCAGCCTCTCCAATGGCTGGTTATTTCAGATCTCCAACGGCGGCTGGTACCGCCAGGAGGCCAAGCGCAGCGGCTTTATGGCCAGCGCCAACCTCAAGTTGCAGGAATTTCTGTTGGTGAGCCGTGGCGAGTGTGTCTCCGTCTTCTGTGAGCAGGATGAACCCAAGGTGTATTGGCTTAAAGACTGACTCGCTTTCTTTCACAGCCCAAGGGCGAGCTTGGTCGCCCTCTGTTATTTATTCTATTCATCAAGGTCAGAGCTTGATGCTCTCGGCCCCCGTTCTTCTACCCTCAAAAGCAGACTTTTGCTCACTAAAACCAGAGCCTCAGCCCATTAATACCTGAGCCTCAGCCCATTAATACTAGAGTCGCCAACCCCAGGAAGGCGAACAGGCCTATTACATCTGTCACTGTGGTCAGCACCATGCCACCGGCCAATGCAGGATCCACATTGAGCTTTTTCAGTATTAAAGGGATGCTGGCTCCGGCGAGACCGGCTACCGTCATATTGATTAACATGGCACCGCCAATAAGGGCGCCGAGTGCCAGATCGCCTTTCCAGATCCACACGGCAGTGAATACCAGCGCCGACCACAACAGGCCATTGAGAAAGCCGATGGCCAACTCCTTGCCGATAAGCCAGCGGGAGTTGCTCTGACCTATGTGGCCGAGGGCGATACCGCGGATCACCAGCGCCAGAGTCTGGTTACCGGCAACGCCGCCCATGCTGGGCACTATGGTCATCAGAATCGCTATGGTGGCAAATTTTTCCAACGTGCCTTCAAACATATTGCTGACCGAGGCGGCCAACAAGGCGGCAAACAGGTTGAAGGTCAGCCACAAAGAGCGGCGAAAGGCACTCTTGAACACAGGGCCGAAGGTGTCTTCATCATCGTCCATCCCCGCCATACCCATCATGGAGTGTTCGGCGTCTTCTCGGATAACGTCCACCACATCATCAATGGTGATCCGCCCAAGCAGATGGCCTTCACTGTCGACCACTGGCGCCGAAACCCAGTCGTGACGCTCAAACAGCTGGGCCACTTCATTGTCCGGCATGGTGACGGGAATGCTCTCAAGCTCGGGATCCATTATGCTGCGGATCCCGGCGGTGGGGTTACAGGTCAGTAGGGTGGAGAGCTTAACGCCACCGAGCAAAATATCGCGCCTGTCCACCACATAGAGGGTATCAGTGGCTTCGGGCAGCTCGCCCCTTTGGCGCAGATAACGCAGCACCACATCGACGTTGACGTCCGGCCTCAGGGTCACGGTATCTGTATTCATCAGACTACCGGCGCTGTCTTCCGGATAGGAGAGCGCCTGTTCGACCCTGGCCCTGTCTTGGGCAC
Source organism: Shewanella chilikensis (assembly GCF_002836945.1). GTDB lineage: Bacteria > Pseudomonadota > Gammaproteobacteria > Enterobacterales > Shewanellaceae > Shewanella > Shewanella chilikensis. Next base: position 59,153 of record NZ_NIJM01000024.1, on the reverse strand, counting down.
TCATGGAGTGCAGTACCTGTTTGTAGAGTGTATCCGGCAGGCTTCGCAGCACGTAGGCCAGATCATCGGTATCCATACCCGCGGTCGCTCGTGCCAAACGCTCAGGACTCATCAGGCTGATCAGCTGGTCTTTCATATCTTCACCCAGCTCTTCGAGGATCTCACCGCTCTGTTCCTGATCCACCAGTTGCCAGAGTACCTGACGGGTACGTGGCGGTGAAGATTCGAGAATAAAGGCGATATCCGAAGCCGTCATTCGCTGCAGCATGTCGCGCACATGCACGAACATACCACTGCCAAGAGCTTGGTTTAGTTGAGTAAGACGTTGTTCTGTCAGCTCTTGGTCGAGCGCTTCTATTGGCATGCAGTTCCCCCTGTGATGCAAAGCGAGGATATGTTACCTCAAGACAGGGGAGTTATAGAAACAAAGAGTGCAGCGCTAAGGCTTTAGCTGGCTTCGTCGAAACGGGCGTTGATCAGGGCGCAGATGGCATCCATCGCCGGTTCGGCATCCGGGCCTTCGGCAATAAGGCGTATGGTTTTGCCTTGACCGGTTTCCAGCATCAAGAGCCCAAGCACGCTGGCGGCCGAGGCCTTTTTCTCGCCTTGGATCAGAGTGATATCGGCTTCGAACTCGCTGGCCAGCACCGCCAGCTTAGTGGCGGCGCGGGCATGCAGGCCCAGTTTATTGACTATGGTGACTTCCCGTTCAACCTTTGCCATTGCCCAGCTCTCTATGACGGGCCTGTACCTTGTGTTTGCTGTTGCCAAAACGCTTGGCCAGCTGGTCGGCGACATAGACAGATCTATGCTGGCCGCCGGTGCAGCCTATGGCTATGGTGAGGTAGCTGCGGTTGTTGCGCTCAAGGTGTGGTAGCCAGGTTTCCAGCAGATTTTCTATCTGCCAGATAAACTTGTTCACCAATGGCTGACGGATAAGGAATTCCTGCACCGGTTCATCCAGCCCGGTCAGCGGCCTGAGCGCCGGTTCCCAGTGGGGGTTGGGCAGAAAGCGCACATCAAACATGAAGTCGGCTTCCTGGGGCATGCCGTGCTTGAAGCCGAATGATTCGAAGTTGATCACCAACTCTTTGTCGACGCTGCCCAGCAGAATTTCTCGCACTTTGTCACTGAGTTCATAGATATTCAGTGCCGAAGTATCTATGTAGTGATCCACCAGTTTCGACATGGGCTCCAGCAGTTTACCTTCGTGCTTGATGGCATCCTGCAGCGAGACAGTGCTTTTGGATAGAGGGTGTAGTCTGCGGGTTTCGCTGTAGCGTTTTAGGAGTACTTTATCGGAGGCGTTGAGGAAGAAGCTGGTCAGTTGGGTGTTTTCCGGCAGCGCCGCCAACTGTTTTTCCAGCACCTTTTCCTGATCCGGCATGTTGCGCACATCTATGCTGATGGCGACCAGATCATTGCTGCCGCGGAGGTTTTCCAGCAGGCTGCCTATCATGGGCAGGGGCAGATTATCCACACAGTAGTAACCCAGGTCTTCGAGTACCCTGAGGGCAACGGATTTTCCGGAACCGGAGCGGCCTGAGACTATCGCGAGTTTCATCCTGTGATCACCTGATAGAGTTCTGTTTCATCGCGGGATTTACGCAACTGCTTGAGTATTGCCTTATCGCTGAGCTTTTCAGCCATGGCAGACAGGGTACTCAGATGTTGCTGGCATTGATCTGCGGGCACCAGAAGAGCGAATAGTATGTCCACCGGTTGGTTGTCTATGGCATCGAAGGCGATAGGCTCTTCGCATTTGACCAGCACGGCAATCGGCTCTGTGATATCAGGCAGCCGGCCATGCGGAATCGCAATACCATTACCTATACCTGTGCTCCCCATCTTTTCGCGGGCCAAAAGGCTTTCAAAAATCGCTTGAGAGGAAAGGGTGGGGTACTGGGCGCTGGCGAGATCGCTAATTAGCTCCAGTACCTTTTTCTTACTGCCCGGAGTGGCACAGGTAGTGCACTCCGGCCGCAGGATGGTACTCAGTTCCATCGTTAGTGTTTTGTCAGCTTTTCTTTGTGTTTAATGACCTGACGATCCAATTTATCAATCAGAACGTCGATGGCGGCATACATGTCGGCATGTTCAGAAGTTGCATAGACTTCGCCGCCTGTGAGGTTGATCTTGGCTTCGGCAATCTGTTGCAGTTTTTGTACATTGAGCACAACGTGCACATTATTGATCTGTTCGAAATGGCGTTCAAGTTTCGAAAACTTACTTTCCACATAGTCACGCAGTGAGTCGGTGATCTCGATATGATGTCCTGTCAGGTTGATTTGCATAGAAAGATTCCTCCAATTTCCAACTGTGGATTTATAAACTCTTACGCTGGTTCGACGGTGGTATCATCATAGCCTCGCGATACTTGGCTATGGTGCGTCTTGCAACGTTGATTCCCTGTTCTGCCAGAAGTTGTGCCATTTTGCTGTCGCTCAAAGGTTTCTTCTGGTTTTCCGCCGCCACGAGCTTCTTGATAAAAGCCCTGATCGCCGTGGAAGAGCATTCTCCGCCATCTTCGGTACCGACATGGCTGGAGAAGAAGTACTTCAATTCAAATATTCCCCTGGGGGTATGCATATACTTTTGAGTGGTGACCCTGGAGATGGTCGATTCATGCATCTCGACCGCCTCGGCGATATCGTTGAGTACCATGGGTTTCATGGCCTCTTCACCATATTCGAAAAATCCCTGCTGGAACTGCACTATGCAGTTGGCCACCTTGAGCAGGGTGTCGTTGCGGCTCTCCAGGCTCTTGATAAACCATTTGGCTTCCTGAAGATGACCACGAATAAACTGGCTGTCTGATTGACTGCGGGCGCTGCGGGCCATGGCAGCATACTGTTGGTTGATCCCGAGTTTGGGCATACAGTCCGGATTGAGCTCTACCACCCAGCGACCGTTCTTCTTCCAGACGCTGACATCCGGGATCACATATTCCTCGTCCATCGGCTGCACCAGCAAACCGGGGCGGGGATTGAGGCTCTGAATAAGGTTGATGGCGTCACGCAGTTGATCTTCCTTGAGCTTGGTCTTGCGCATCAGGGTGCGAAAGTCGCGGGTAGCGATGAGATCCAGATGCTCGTCGATCAACAAGCGGGCATCGGCCAGATGCGGGGTGTCGGCGTTGAACTGTTGCAACTGGATCAGCAGACATTCGCGCAGATCTCTGGAGGCGATGCCGACAGGGTCGAAGTGCTGGATCCGCTTGAGTACCGCTTCGACTTCATCGAGCTCAATCTCAGGGTTACCCATGGCTTCGAGGATCTCCTCTGTGCTCTGGGTCAGATAGCCCTGCTCGTCGATGGCATCTATGATGGCGGTGGCAATAGCGTCGTCGGTATCGGAAAACGGGGTCAGGTTCTTCTGCCATTCCAGGTGTTCATAGAGACCTTCGCTGGTTTCCCCCTGAAAGGGCATATCATCTTCACGGCCCATGGCTGGCCCTGAGGCGCTGGCGGCGGTAAAGACTTCATCCCAGGTGGTATCCATAGGCAATTCATCCGGCATAGACTCATTGTTCAATGCCTCTGAGGTTTCTACTGTGGAACCATCTTCCTGCTTGGCGCTCAGTTCGCCGGCGTCGTTTTCCTTGTGATTGTCGTCAATCTGTTCCTCCTGGCTGTCCTCGGCCATCTCCAACAGAGGGTTGGCTTCCAAGGCTTCCTGGATTTCCTGCTGCAGCTCAAGGGACGACAGTTGCAGTAGGCGAATGGCCTGCTGCAACTGAGGTGTCATGGTCAACTGTTGACCTAGTTTGAGCTGGAGTGACGCTTTCATTATACCGCTAATCCCTACTCGTTATTTTTCAAGGAAAAAATTCAATAATAACAAACTATAATACCCGGAATTGCCGCCGGATGACATGATCCTAACTATAGCCTGAATTGTTCGCCTAAGTACACAGCACGCACTTGCTGGTTGTCCAAGATTTCAGCGGGTGTGCCCTCGGCGATCAACTGCCCATGGCTGACAATGTAGGCTCGCTCACAAACGTCGAGCGTTTCGCGAACATTGTGGTCTGTGATCAGCACCCCCAAACCGCGGGACTTAAGCTGTTCGATGATTTTCTTGATATCGATAACTGAGATGGGATCCACACCGGCGAACGGCTCATCCAGCAGAATGAACTGTGGATTGGCGGCCAATGCCCGGGCGATTTCCACCCGGCGGCGTTCACCGCCGGAGAGGGACATCCCCAGGCTGTCACGTATGTGGGTAATGTGGAATTCTTCCAGCAGCTGTTCGAGTTGTTCCTCGCGCTCGTCGCTGTTGAGTTCTTTGCGGGTTTGCAGCACGGCCATGATGTTGTCATGCACCGACAGCTTGCGGAAAATACTGGCTTCCTGTGGCAGATAGCCTATGCCTTTACGGGCACGCAGGTGCATGGGATCCAAGGTCAACTCGTCGTCGTCAATGAAGATACGACCCTTGTCACTTTGTACCAGCCCAACCACCATATAGAAGGTGGTGGTCTTGCCAGCTCCGTTGGGGCCCAGCAGCCCGACGATTTGGCCGGTGTTGACCGATAGGCTGACGTCTTTGACTACGTTGCGCTTCTTGTAACTCTTTGCCAGGTTTTGTGCCGTCAGGGTGCTGGTCATTGCGGTTCCTGCTGCTGTTCTTTCTTGTTGAGATCCTGATAGTTTTCCGGCTGGATAACAGTGGTTACCCTGTCTTGGCCTTTGCCGCTGCTTTCCGCTTCAAGCTGTTGCTTGTTGATGTCGTAGACTATCTTCTCGGCGGTCACTTCGCTGCCGTCCTGTTCCACTTTGGCCTGGCCCAGCAGGGTCATGATACGACTGTCTATGTTGTAGTGGATCTCTTTGGCCTTGGCACTGGCCAGACGGCCGTCTTCCAGTTTCTGGGTATAGGTAGCGGGTGAGCCCTTGGCCACCAGGATCCGCTCGCCACTCTTGTCTTCTGTGTAAGCCGTGAGTTCATCGGCCAGCAGTTTCAAACTGCCCTGGGTGACTGTGACAGGCCCGCCGTATACCACACGCTTGTTTTTGATATCGGCAAACTGATTGGCGGCTCTGATCTGTACTTTTTGCCGCAGATCTTCTTCAATGGCCACTGCCGACAGGCTTGTGATGCACAAGAGGGCACCGATAAAAAGCTTACTTGGTTTCATAGGTTCCTTTCACCTGACTGGTCAGCTTCACTTGCTGAGCATTGAGATCGGCGTACAGGCCGGATCCCTTGATATTAAAGTCTTTGCCTTCGATCAGGATCTCGCGATCTGAGGTCATGATCATGGTGTCCAGATCCAGCTCCACATAACTGGTTTTCAGGCTCTGGATCGGTTCATTGGGGCTAATGGCGTCGATGATAACATTATTTTCAAGTACCACTCGGTTACTCTTGCGATTGAGCCTGCCCTCGTTGGCAGACAGACGCCACTGTGCCTCGCCCTTGTCCGGATAGACCAGATAAACCGGTTGGTTGAAGAAGGTCTTTTCACTGGCTTCATAATGTTCCATGTGCGCCGCGGCGACCCTACTGGCGACATTGCCCTGCTCGTCAAAGTTGACCGAGCGCAGGTCATCGGCGACAAAGTCAGGCCTAACCACATCCACAGGCGCCTCACTCTGTTGAGCGTTGCGCTTGTTCTGCACCTGCCAGTAAAGGATAAGTGCAGTGGAGAAAAACAAAATAATGGCCAGGGTGACCCTATTCATATACTCATTCCGTGGGCATTTTCAAATTTGTCCTGACTGAGCAGGATAAGATCCGCCAGCTCCCGGAGTGCACCATGGCCGCCGGCAATCTGAGTGACCATGTGGCAGTGCTGCCTTACCCAAGGATGACCATCGGCCACGCAAACCGCCAGTCCAACTTGCTTCATCACCGGCAAGTCGACAATGTCGTCACCTATATAGGCCACTTGTTCAGGCTTGAGATCATAATGTTTCAGCAGCGCCTCATAGGGCTCCAGCTTGTTGTCTATGCCTTGATAAATCTTGTCTACCCCCAGGGCCGTCATACGGTTTTCGACTATCTGGGACTTGCGGCCGGTGATCACCGCCACCTGGATACCGCAGGACAGCAGCGAGCGCACCCCATAGCCATCGCGGGTATGGAAGGCTTTCAGCTCTTCACCGCTGTTGCTCATATAGATGCGGCCATCGGAGAAGACACCGTCGACATCACAGATAAGCAGTTTGATTTTGGCGGCTCTTTGCCAGTTATCTTCGCTTATGGGGCCGTAGAAACCTTGATGACTCATCAGATAACCCCCGCCTTGACCATATCCAGCATATTGAGTGCCCCAATTGGCTCATTGGCGCCATTGATGACAATAAGACCGTTGATGTCATTCTCGTCCATCACCTTGAGCGCCTGAGCTGCGAGGATATTGTCACCACTGGTGATGCAATTCCGGGTCATGACGTCGCTGATTTTTGTGGTACGCAGGTTGACTCCGGCGTCTATGACACGTCTCAAATCACCATCGGTGAAAATACCCACCAGTTGTTTCTGTTGATTGACCACTGAGGTCATACCCAGGCCCTTTTTGGAGATTTCATAGAGGGCGTCGGTGATACAGATATCTTCTGTGACCAACGGCAGCTCTTCGCCTTTGTGCATCACATCACTGACCTTGAGCAGTAGCTTGCGTCCTAAAGCGCCGCCGGGATGCGACAGGGCAAAGTCATCTTTGGTAAAGCCCTTGGCCTGCAACAGCGCGACCGCCAGGGCGTCTCCCATCACCAGGGTAGCCGTGGTGCTGGAGGTGGGTGCCAAGCCCAGCGGGCAGGCTTCTTCCTGCACCTTGATGCACAGATGCAACTGCGCCAGCTTAGCCATGGTGGATTCTGGCTTGCCTGTCATGGAGATCATAGGGATCCCCTGGCGCTTGATGACGGGTATCAGGGTCAGAATTTCGCTGGACTCGCCCGAGTTGGAGATAGCCAATACGATATCGTTTTCACTCAACACCCCCAGGTCGCCGTGGCTGGCTTCGCCCGGGTGAACGAAGAATGCCGGGGTGCCTGTGCTGGCGAGGGTGGCAGAAATCTTGTTGCCTATATGGCCCGATTTCCCCATCCCCATCACTATCACCTTGCCGCTGCAGTTGAGGATCAGTTCGCAGGCTTGGGCGAATTCGGGGGAATCAACAAACTGGTACAGGTTGTCCAGTGCTTGTTTCTCGATATCTATTACTCTGCGGCCCCATTGGCGCAGTTGCTTAGCTTCTGCCATAGTTGTCTCTCGTCTTTTTGCCCTTCATCGCTAGTGGGATTGAAACAGGCTGTATTGATAGCCAATGAAGCTTATCAGTAGTAAGGCACCGTGCCAGCGCTTGAGTTCACGTTGTTTGCCTGTGCTCAGCACCAGGAGTGCCAGGGCACAACTGGTGCCCAAAACCATATAAAAGTCGCGTCCGGCTGCCGCGGCATCGATTACGCCCGGGGCGATAAGACCAGGTATAGCCAGTACCGCCAAAATATTAAACAGGTTGGAGCCGACAATATTACCTATGGCCAAGTCGTCCTCTTTCTTGAGTACTCCGGCCACGCAGGCCGCCAGTTCCGGCAGGCTGGTGCCTACGGCAATGATGGTCAGGCCGATAACCAGATCAGACAGTCCAAAAGACTTGGCAATACCTACAGCACCTTCGACCATCCAGTCTGCCGACAGCGGCAAGAGTACCAAGCCTATGATCAACCAGAGTACCGCTTTGGCAGTGGGCACATCTTTGGGGATCTCGGCATCGGCTTCGTCGGCGAGCGGATCCTTGTTCTTGTTGGTCAGTGCATGCCAGATAAGATAGCCCATTAAGCCGAAGAACAGCGCCAGCAAAGTAACCCCTTCGCTGCGGCTCAGATACTGATCGTGCAGGAAGTAGCCTGCCAGCACAGTGGCGCCCAGCATCATGGGGATCTCCCGCTTCAGGGTCTTGGAGCTGACGGCAATAGCTCCGAGCAGGGCGGTTAAACCCAGGATCAAGCTGACATTGGCGACATTGGAACCCAGCACATTTCCCACGGCCGTATCCGGCATGCCGGCCATAGAGGCGCTGGCGGCAACGAACATCTCCGGGGCCGAACTGCCCATGGCGACTATGGTCAGTCCTATCAACATGGGAGGCAATCCCAGGTTACGGGCAAAAGCCCCGGCGCCATAAACGAATTTATCGGCACTCCAGACCAGGACGGATAAGCCGGCGAGCAGCAAGAAAATATTGAATAACATGCAGTAAATAAAGCTACGGATTCTGGCGTGCATTTTCGCCGTATTTGCTACAAATTGAAAGTATCACGGCGCGATACTATTGATTCAGTTGTGCGCTTATCCTCAATTGCGTACAATTTATCGCTTATCTTTGGCTTGGCCAGACGGGTTACCGGGCGCCATTCAGCGTCAATTCAGTAAGCCTGCGGCAGTATCAAGCCTTATAACGGCGGGCCTTATGTGCCGTGGTGCTACAGCCGCGCCGTAACTTGAATTCCACTAGACAAGGTCTCCATTTCATTTTGATGCCGGAATCCAACAAGCAGCAAAATCCTTCTCCCCTGGTCGAGGTCAACAACCTCGGCTTCAGTCGTGGCTCGAGGGTGATTTTTGAGCAGATAAGCCTCACGATTCCCAGAGGTAAAGTCACTGCCATCATGGGACCCAGCGGCATAGGCAAGACTACGCTGCTGAAGCTCATTGGTGGGCAACTGACTCCGGATCATGGCGAGGTGCTGTTCGATGGTCAGGATCTTCACAAGCTGAGCCGCCACGAGCTGTTTGAAGCTCGTAAGCGGATGAGCATGTTGTTCCAGAGCGGCGCCCTGTTTACCGATATGAATGTGTTCGATAACGTGGCGTTTGCACTCAGGGAGCACTCAGGGCTGCCGGAAGCTATCATCCGCCGCATAGTGTTGATGAAGCTTGAAGCCGTAGGACTTCGCGGGGCGGCGCAGTTGATGCCGAGCGAACTTTCCGGCGGTATGCAGCGCCGGGCAGCCTTGGCTCGTGCCATAGCACTCGAGCCGGAAATGGTGCTGTATGACGAGCCGTTTGCCGGTCAGGACCCCATCTCCATGGGAGTGCTGGTGAAGCTGATTAAAGAGCTGTCCGATGCCTTGAATCTCACCTCAGTGGTGGTTTCCCATGACGTTGGCGAAGTGCTGAGCATTGCCGACTATGTGTATGTGATTGCCGACAAGCGCATCATAGCCCATGGCACACCGGCCGAGCTCAAGCAGGCCGACAATCCACAGCTGAGGCAGTTTATCGACGGTATGCCGGATGGCCCTGTGCCTTTTCACTATCCGGCGCAGGATTATCAGAAGGAGTTGCTCGGTGAGCTTGACTGATTCGATAGCCAACCTTGGCCGCAATGCCCTGGGTCTGATAACAGGTCTCGGCAAGGCCGGAGTGATGCTTTGGGGCGCCCTGGTGCAGCTGCCACGGCCACGCAAAGGCTTGCCACTGCTGATAAAGCAGGTTTACGTCGTCGGCGTGCAGTCCATGGTGATCATTTTGGTTTCCGGGCTGTTTATTGGCATGGTGCTGGCGCTGCAGGGCTACAACATTTTGGTGGATTTTGGCACCGAAGAGAGCCTGGGCCCCATGGTGGCGCTGAGCTTGCTCAGGGAGCTTGGGCCAGTGGTCACAGCCCTGCTGTTTGCCGGCCGCGCCGGTTCAGCCCTGACTGCTGAACTGGGGTTGATGAAATCCACAGAGCAGCTCTCCAGTTTGGAGATGATGGCGATAGATCCGCTACGGCAGGTGATTGCGCCGCGCTTCTGGGCCGGGGTGATCAGCATGCCGTTGCTGGCCTTGATGTTTACCACTGTGGGTATCTATGGCGGTTATCTGGTTGGGGTTGAATGGAAAGGTATAGACAATGGCGCCTTCTGGTCGATTCTGCAGGCCGCGGTGGAGTGGCGGCAGGACATAGTCAACTGTCTGATTAAAAGTTTTGTTTTTGCCATAGTGGTGACCTGGATAGCCCTCTATCGAGGTTATCAGGTGGTGCCTAATCCGGAAGGGATTAGCCGCGCGACCACTCAGACTGTGGTGCAGTCCAGCCTGGCGGTATTGGCGCTGGACTTCTTATTGACGGCGCTGATGTTTGCCCGCTGATTTTGGCGCCGGCGCATAATGGATGATTAACTCTGGTGACTCTATGTTGACACGAAAAATTGAATTTATGGTGGGACTCTTCCTGTTGGCGGGACTGGTGGCTTTTTTGCTGCTGGTATACAAGGTGGCCAATGTGGAGGTGCAGTCCGCTAGCAATACTTACACTCTGACAGCTAAGTTCAGTAATATTGGCGGCCTTAAAGTACGCTCGCCGGTCAAAGTGGGCGGTGTGGTTGTCGGCCGGGTCAGTCAGATCACCCTGGATCCCAAGCAGATGGTGCCAGTGGTGACTCTGACTATGGATAAGCGTTACGACCAGTTTCCTGAAACTAGCAGCCTGGCTATCTTGACCTCTGGCTTGCTGGGTGAACAGTTTCTCGGCTTGACGCCCGGGTTTATGGATGACGATATCGCGATTTTGCAAGATGGCGATCGCATTGACGATACCCGTTCGGCACTGGTGCTGGAGGAGTTGATCGGACAGTTTTTATATAGCATGGGTTCAAAGGACAACTAGGAGCACTGAGATGTTTAAAGGGATAATCCGTAATCTGTTGGCCGTCGCCTGCCTGGCGTCTGCATCGGTGGCACAGGCGGCCGATATCGATACCAGCAACCCTTATGTCATGGTGGAGCAGGTTGCCGACAAGACATTTAACCGTTTTCACCAGGATAAGAGCATTATCGACAGCAATCCGGATCACCTCAAGGTGATCGTTAAAGAGGAGCTGATGCCTTATGTGGATTACAAGTACGCCGCTTACAAGGTGATGGGCCAATACCTGCAGCAGACCACCAGAGAGCAGCGTGATGCCTTTGTCGATGCGTTTGAGGGCTATCTGGTTTCCACCTATGCCCAGGCTTTTACCGAGTACACCAATCAGAAGGTGGAATTTGGCCGCGCCATCGACTTCAGCCAGGAAAAGATAGTCGAGGTGAATGTACAGATCATTGAAGCGGGTCGTCCGCCCATCAAGTTGCAGTTCAAGGCACGTCGTTTGAAGGACGATACCTGGAAGGCCTTTGACCTGGTTGCCGAAGGTGTCAGCTTGCTGGCCTCCAAGCAATCGGAAGTCACTACACTCATTCGCCAAAAAGGCATAGATGCCGTGATTGAGATGCTTAAAGAGCGCACTCAGGCTCACGTGGATCCCGATGGCCCCAAAGGCAAGGATGCGCTATGAAGCTTGAGCCACAGGGCGATAGCTGCAAGTTGAGCGGGCGTTTGACTCAAGAAGAAGTCACCCGCTTGTGGAAAACGCGCAAGACACTGCTGCCGGCCGATGTGCGCCGGTTGGATCTCAGCGAGCTGACATACTCGGACAGTGCCGGCATGGCGTTTCTAATGGAGCTTGTCAGTCTCAGAAAGGGGGAGCTGACCCTGGCTTCTCCCTCGCCACAGGTGCGTAAGTTGATCGCCCTGTATGATTTGGATGCCTTCTTTACCAAAGAGGGCCAAACTAGGTAAGTTTCCTATGAATACCACAGAGATAGAACAAATATTAAAGGACTCACTCTCGTTGACGGAAGTTTATGTCAGCGCCGAAGGCAGTCATTTCAAGATAGTGGCCGTGGGTGAATGTTTCGATGGCATGAGCCGTATCAAGCAGCAGCAGGCTATCTATGCGCCCCTGATGGATAAGATCACCAGTGGTGAGATGCATGCGCTCAGTATTAAGACTTTTACGCCTACCCAGTGGCAGCGTGAAAAAATCTTCAACATGCCAGCCTAGAGTATCAATGTGGATAAACTGAAAATTCAGGCAAGCGGTGCGCTTGCCGGTAACGTGGTGATCTCAGGAGCCAAGAACGCCGCTCTGCCTATCCTGATGGCCGGGGTGTTGACTGAATCGGAATTCCTGGTCTCCAACGTACCTAATCTGAGGGACGTTAACACCAGCTGTAAGTTATTGCGTTGCCTCGGTGCCGATGTCAGCGAGCAAGGTAAAGGGCAGATACGTATCGATGCCAGCGGCATCAATGAGTTTTGCGCCCCTTATGATCTGGTGAAAACCATGCGCGCCTCGATTCTGATCCTGGGGCCCTTGCTGGCACGTTTCGGTAAGGCGGATGTGTCTCTGCCGGGGGGCTGCGCCATAGGTGCCCGGCCGGTGAACCTGCACCTGCATGGCCTGGAGCAGATGGGCGCCAAGATAGAAGTCGATGAAGGCTATATCAAGGCGCGGGTCGATGGTCGCCTCAAGGGCGCGCATATCTTTATGGATATGGTCAGTGTCGGTGCCACGGAGAATCTGCTGATGGCCGCGGCCTTGGCCGATGGTGAAACCGTGATTGAAAACGCCGCCCGCGAACCCGAAGTGGTGGACCTGGCCAAGTGCCTTATCGCCATGGGGGCCAAGATTGAGGGCGCCGGAACAGCCACCATACGGATTCAAGGGGTGGAAAAACTCAATGGGTGCCGTTATCGGGTGATGCCGGACAGAATTGAGACAGGCTCGTTTCTGGTGGCTGCAGCCGTGACCCGTGGCCGGATCCGTTGTCTGGATGCCGATCCTGGCTCGCTGGAAGCTGTGCTGGCCAAACTGGAAGATGCCGGCGCCGAAATCCTTACCGGCAGCGACTGGATAGCCCTGGATATGAAGGGCAAGCGTCCCAAGTCAGTCAATATCAAGACTCTGCCTTACCCAGGATTTCCGACCGATATGCAGGCGCAGTTCTGTGTGCTCAATGCACTGGCAGAAGGCACAGGCACTATCACGGAAACCATCTTTGAGAACCGCTTTATGCATGTGCCCGAGTTGAACCGTATGGGCGCCAATATGGAGCTGGAAGGCAATACTTGTATTATTCACGGTATTGAACAGCTCAATGGTGCTCAGGTGATGGCGACCGATCTGCGGGCGTCTGCCAGTTTGGTGATTGCCGGACTGATGGCCGAAGGCACCACAGTGGTGGATCGTATCTATCATCTGGATAGAGGCTATGAACATATCGAAGATAAGTTCAAAGGCCTAGGTGGCTCGGTAGAGCGCCTCTCCTGACCCGGTTGCACGACCAATAAAAAACCACTCTCAGAGTGGTTTTTTATTGGTGTCTTCCCGGCAAATCAATCGCTGAAAATACTGACGCAGTTGCGGCCGGAAACCTTGGCCTGATATAGGGCTTGATCGGCATTGGCCAACCATTGGTCGCTGTTTTCCACCTCGTCACTCAGATCGCAGATCCCCAAACTGATAGTAAAAGGTACCGGCTGACCATTGAAGCTGAAGCGGCTACTTTCTATCTGAGTGCGTAGCCGCTCGGCAAAGGAGCGGGCATCTTCGGCGCTGGTGTGGGACAAGACCACGGCAAACTCTTCGCCGCCATAGCGCCCGGCGCAGTCGGTTTCCCTGAGGTTTTGGCTGAGAATATGGGACAGATGCTGAATAACCCTGTCTCCGGCGATATGCCCCAGGCTGTCGTTAATCCGTTTGAAGTGATCTATATCGAACATCACCAGGCTGGCTGGCTCGCCATAGCGGGTGTGGCGATCAAACTCCCGCTGCATGCAAAATTGCCAGTGTCTGCGATTGTGCAGTTGGGTCAGGCCATCGGTTTGACTCAGGTGTTCCAGGCGTTCGTTGGCGCTTTTGAGCTGTAGCTTGTTGATGGCGATATCCGTCACATCATAGATAATAATGCTGATATGGGAGATCTGCCCGGTCAGAGAGGCCAGCGGCAGCAGGGTGACATTCTGGAACATGAATTCGGCGCGGCCTGTGATGGGCCGATAGTTCTTGAATTTGAATACATAGGGCCTCTGCTCCCAACTGATGAAGGCGCGGTTTTTCAGCAGAAACACAGATTCCATCTTCTGCTTGAGCCAACTGGCCGGCAGATCCGGAAAACGTTCAAACAGGTTGTTGCCCTTGATATCGTTGGGAGAGACGCCACTGTGGTTTTCCATAAAGCCATTCCACAGCTGAATATTGTATTCTCTGTCCAGCACCACCAGGCCAACCTCTATGGTTTGCACCATGTCGATCAGCCAGTGCAGTTCATTTATTGCATTCAAATCCTTTGCCATGGCAAACCTGTTTTGTCAGTTCATCAGATAGCCGAGCTTGAAATTCAGCGTCGGCAAGGAGTCTTCGGTAAAGAGCAGTAGCAGATCACACTGCACATTGTGATCTTCGATGCGATAGTTGATCTCCATCGCCAGCGTGCGCTGCCAGCGATCTGAGTTATCGTGGATCAGATCGTTCACTGTGCAATGCCGTCCGAGCACCACAGGGTGTGCCTGGCTGAATTGCATATCCAGCTGCTCCGAGATGCCGCTGAGGAAGGCGCCGATCAACACGTTGGCTGTGTCGATCATCACCTCGATTTCCGTGTTGGTGTCTTCGGGGTCTGACAGGCCCATCAATTTGGCCATATCCTTGAAGCTGGAGTCGTGAAACAGCAGTAGCGCCTCACCGGCAATGCCGGCACCGATAAAACCCTGACACAGCGCCGATATCTTGGGGCTTTGCTCTGTGGCTTTGAGTGCCATGGTCAACTCACTGACCTCCAGCACATTGACGTTGGGAATGGGCAGGAGCACAAATACATCCAGCAACTTGGCCAGCAGATCGGCGGCGCGACCCATGGCAACGTTGGCGACTTCCTGGCAGGCATCACGCATATCCACCTGGATCATTGGCTCTTCGTTGCCGTCGCCGCCTTCGGCCAACTGTAAAATGCCATATTCCTGTAGTATGTTGCGAATGGCATCTGCACTGACGGGCTTTTGAATAAAATCCAGCGCGCCCAAGGCTTTGACTCTTTGATGGGCTTTAATTTGGATATCGCCCGAGACGACTATCACCATGGCCGGCAGATCTTGTTGTTGAATGGCTTGCAACACTTCATAACCGTCCATGACCGGCATATTGAGATCCAAAAAGACAATCTCACCCTTGCCGGCGCGGATAGCCTCAAGTCCTTCGGCGCCATTGGCAGCAAAGTTGATGTCGACTTCCCATTCTTTGGGAAGAGTACGGGCCATCTGCTTTCGCGCCAGTGCAGAGTCGTCGCATATGAGTACCGGAATCGCCATAGAGATTTCCTGTTCTACCGCATTACTTGAAGATAACACCTACAGCGGCATTTTTTGTGATTATCCTCTGACTATGCCGCTGGATCAGTGAGGACAGGGCCGATAGCAATATACCGGCGGATACGGACTTTATGCCCGTTTCTCATATTTGGCAGGATAAAATCTTATTTAGTGCAATGGCTTGCCTGTTGAGGGTCGATATTGTGAACACTTGTCGCCACTAAGTCAAAACCAATGTCAGTTTATTGACGTAAGCCAAAATTTAAACTGTGCTGTGATATTGAAATAGAGAGATTTTTGATCTGGCCTGACCTGTTTGATGGTGATACCGTTAACATAACTTCAACTTTCAAGGACCTGCAGATGCAGTGGCAGACTCTCAGCCTGGAATGGCAGCAACAGTTGGCTATCGTTAGCTTGAACCGGCCGGATAAGCTCAACGCCATTAATTACACCATGTTCAGCGAGCTCAAGGCGATGGCGCGTCATTTGCGCCGTCAACGGCATTTGCGGGCGGTGATCCTTAGAGGCGAGGGCGGCCAATTCAGCTCGGGCTTGGATATCAAGAGTGTGGCTAACTCTCCCTGGCAAGCGCTGAAGCTGCTGTTCAAGTGGCTACCGGGCAATGCCAATTTGGCGCAGCAGGTGTCTGTCGCCTGGCGAGAGCTACCGGTTCCTGTCATTGCCGTCTTGGATGGCCGCTGCTATGGCGGCGGCTTGCAAATTGCGCTCGGCGCCGATTTTCGTATTGCCGCCAATGACGCCGAGTTGTCAATAATGGAGGCCAAGTGGGGCTTGGTTCCCGACATGGGTGGCCTGGTGAGTTTGCGGGAAATTCTGGCAAAAGATCAGGCATTGAAACTCAGTATGACGGCGGAATTAATCCCGGCTCCCAAGGCGTTGGAACTTGGGCTGGTGACCGAGTGCTGCAGTGATCCTCTGGCCCGGGCACAAGAACTGGCATGTGGGCTCAATGAGCGCTCTCCGGATGCGTTGGCGGCGATAAAGCTGAGTATCAACCGCAGCTGGAAAGGTTCCCGCAGGCGCCTGCTGGCGCGGGAGTCCTGGAGTCAGGTACGTTTGCTCTTGGGGCGTAACAGAACCATTGCCGCCGTGCGGCAGGGCAAGGACCCCGAGCGGGCCTTTGAACCGCGGCGAAACTGGTGAGATATCCTTCACGGCTAAATAAATATTAACTTGACCTATATGACAGAAGCGCCTGAAAATCCGTCACTTTATTTATAAATAGGAATTGGGATGCGGATTTTTTTTGAACGCTTGCTCTGGGGCAGTCGCTTGTCTGTCATGGTTGGAGTCTTCTCCTGTGTGTTGGCGGCCTTGGTCACTTTTGTCATGGGAGTCAAGGACGTGCTGCATATGTTTGCCCTACTGTGGGAATACCTGCTCAGTGGCAGCTATGATGTGCGCAATGATCTTGTGATGGTATTGGTGGAGATACTGGATACCTTCCTGCTCGGGGCCGTGCTGCTGATCTTCGCTTTCGGCCTCTATGAACTCTTTATCCGTAACCTGGAACCGGCCAGTAACTCGGATACCGGCGGCAAGATATTGATCATCTCCAGCATAGATGCGCTCAAGAGCAAGCTGGGCAAAGTGATATTGATGATGTTGATCATCAAGGTGTTTTCCTTCTTTGCCGATATCAAACCCAGCTCGGCACTGGACTTGCTGTTCATGGGCGGCACAGTGGTGCTCATCTCCCTGGCATTAATGTTCTCCAATGGCGGCAAGAAAGAGTAATCGCATTCCCGACATTTACTCTACGGAAAGCTTGGCCTGGGAGCCGATTTCGGCAGCAACTTCTGTATTAGACGGTCACTGATTGGCTTCAGTGGCCGTTTTTTCGTTTGCTGCCAGCTGTTTCAGCACCTTTCTGGCCATGCCTTCTATCATCATCAAGGTGTTTTCAAAGGCTACATCCTGACGCAGATCCAGCGCCAGTAATTGCTGCCGGTATTGATTGTCCGGCTGGCTCATTGCCAGCGATTTACGACTTTTTACCGTGGCCTGCGAGGCTTGATGACCGTCGGGGGATTGGATATCGAGTACCGCCAACTCCAATCCGGCCAGCTGCTTTGGCAAGGCCAGATTGGCATCGGGATCGTCAAGGTAGGGATTGATCACCACCAGCAAGTCCGGTTTGGCCAACTTCTGCGCTGCCAACAACTCAATTACCAAGGCGGCGGACTGATCCTGGGCTATCAGCAAGCGCTTGCCTGGAAAGGGGGCTCCCAAGGTGTCCAATTGCGCCAGACTCTGTTGGATAAAGCTCTGTTGCTGTTTCCTGAGTTTCTGCCATTCCTCTGCCTCTCGGCGGCTCGTTGCCTGGTTGCGTTTCCCCGGCATTTTGCCATCGCCTGCCTTGCTTATTTCCTGGGCCTCTGTGGTGAAGTTGGGCTGCTCAGGAAAGGGCGGTGGTGTGATGCTGAGACTGGCCCAGCCTGCGGGATTGATGTTGCGGCGCAAGAAGGCGTTGAGCCCGGGGGCATCGGCGTGGGTGCCGGGAGGCGGCAGTAACAGCGCCGCGCCCAATTGTTTCGGGCCACTCCAGGGGCGTATCAGAACGGCTTGCTCCTCGCCATCTACTTGGATCTTTTGCAGTTCTGAGGCGGCGACATGCTCCAACGCCCGGCTATTGTCTCTGGGTTTCATAGGGGCTGTTTCAGGCGTTTGACTCGCTGGCTCTGGTTGAGTCTGCGCCTGGTTGGCCATGTCTTTGTTGGCTGGTTCGTCGGCTGCCAGTGCCATCAAGGGGAAAAAGCACAGCATAGCTATCGTCCTGGATATCAGCGCCAAGGGAACTCCTTAAACTTTTCATAGGCTGGAATAGCATGATTCTGCAGCCTTTATTGACTCAATGCCAAAATTATAAGCCGCAAATTTGTGCACTAGTAGCTGTTGTATCGAAAGTTTGTGTGTCGATCCAATGCTTGAAGGCGTGGTGCACCAGGGCTTCTGAAATTTAGCGCAAAAAACAAGACCCGCAGTTAGCGGGTCTTGGGGGATGATATTTGAGTGGATTATCAGGCGTGGCTGACCAGCACCAGGCGCACGGCATCGAGCTGCAGCTGGCATTGATCCAAATAGCCGCGTAGTTCGGCTATCTGATTTTGCAGATACTCAAGCTCGGCATCGCGGATATTGGGGTTCACCGCCTTGAGGGCTTCCAGACGTTCCAGCTCGGCGCCCAATTGGCGCTCCATCTGCTGCTGCGCTTCGGCCTGCAGGTTGGACATAGCCTCCATAGCGTGGGCTTCGCCCTTGGCCAGCAGTGGATGCAATATCGCCTGCGAGGCGTTGACCAGTTTGCTGCCGATATGGCGGTTAACCGCGCTGAGCTGGCGATCAAAATGCTCGTAGCTCACCTTGTCAGACAGATTGTTGCCGTCTTTATCCAGCAGAATACGCAGTGGTGTCGGCGGCAGATAGCGATACAGCTGGCTGGACTTGGGCGCCGAGGCCTGTGCCAGATAGATAAGCTCCAGGAACACGGTACCTGCCGGCAACGCCTTGTTCTTGAGGATGGCAACACTTGTGGTGCCTGTCTCAGAACCTGTGATCAGATCCAACCCGGTTTGCACCAGAGGATGCTCCTGGGTTATCAGGGCGATATCGTCGCGGGACAGGGCGGTTTCCCGGTCGAAAGTCACGGTAATGCCATCTTCCGGCAGGCCAGGATAAGTGGGATACATCATGTGCTCACTCGGGCGCAGCACTATGGTGTTTTCGCCTCTATCGTCCTGATCCAGACCTATGATGTCCCACAGACGGATCACTGAGCCGATAAGCTGGGTGTCGTTATCCATCTGCGCCAGTCTCTCGGCCAATGCCAATGACCTGTCGCCGCCGTGGGAGTTGAGTTCCAGCAGCTTGTCGCGGCCCTGCTCCATTGCCTGCTTTAGCTCTTTATAACGGCTGCGGGTGTCGCGCAGCAGCTTAGCCATCTCTTCTTCGTTTTCTTCTACCAGCAGTGGCAGCAACTGGGCGCCAAACTCCTTGAACAGAATATGACCGCCGGGGCAGGTGAGTTCGAAGGCGTTGAGGCCTTCATGGTACCAGGCCAACAGACGCTCCTGCGCCGTGTCGGTGAGGAAGGGCAGGTGGATCTCTACATCATGGTTCTGACCTATGCGATCCAGGCGACCTATGCGCTGTTCCAGCAGATCCGGGTTCAATGGCAGATCAAACAGCACCAACTGGCTGGCGAACTGGAAGTTACGCCCTTCGGAACCGATTTCCGAGCAGATCAGCGCCTGGGCACCACCCTCTTCCTGGGCGAAGAAGGCACCGGCTTTGTCCCGTTCTATGATGGACATGCCCTCATGGAACACAGTGGCGAGGATCCCTTCACGGGTGCGCAGCGCTTCTTCCAGACTCAGCGCCGTGGCGGCCTGACTGGCGATGATCAGCACTTTCTTGCTGCGGTTTTGCTTGAGGAAATCGATGAGCCAGTCGACCCTGGGGTCGAACTTCCACCAGGCGGCGGAGTTTTCATCAAACTCCTGATACATTTTTTCCGGCGCCAGCGCGTAGGCGGCCTTCATTTCCAGGGTGCGGTGACCATTCATCATGGCACTGACTCGGGCCGCAGTGAGGTACTGCTCCGGCATGGCCTGTGGATAGGCGTTGAAAATGCGTTTCGGGAAGCCTTTGACCGAGGCGCGGCTGTTGCGGTACAGCACCCGACCCGTGCCGTGCCTATCGAGCAGCTCTTGCAGCAGCTCGTCACGGGCGGCTTGCTGCTGCTCGGCATCGACGCCGTCAGCCTGGATAAGGCGAATAGCGGGGGCGATATCTTTCTCGGACAAGAGTTCGGTCAGGCTGTTGATGGCATTGTCGGGCAGCTTGTTGCCACTTGCCAGCGCCTCGGCGGCGAGGGCCACCTCTTTGTAGCCTTGTTCCTCTTTGATAAAGGCTTGATAGTCGTAGAAACGATCCGGATCCAGCAGTCGCAGTCGGGCAAAGTGGCTCTCATGGCCCAACTGATCCGGGGTCGCGGTCAGCAGCAGTACGCCGGGCACCACTTCCGCCAGAGCTTCAACCACCTGATAGGCCCGGCTCGGAGCCTCTTCGGTCCACTCCAGGTGATGGGCCTCATCGACCACCATAAGATCCCAGTCGGCATCCAGCGCCTGGTCGAGACGGCGCTTCTTGCGCAGCAGTTCCAGTGAGCAGATCACCAACTGTTCGGTGTAGAAGGGGTTGTCATGGTCGGCAAAGGCTTCGATGCAGCGATCTTCATCGAATACGGCAAATCGCAGGTTAAAGCGGCGCAGCATCTCCACCAGCCATTGGTGGCGCAAGGTATCTGGTACTATCACAAGTACCCGCTCGGCGCGGCCTGTCATCAACTGTTGATGAATGATGAGGCCGGCTTCTATGGTCTTGCCCAGACCCACTTCATCGGCCAGCAGCACCCGTGGCGCGTAGCGGCGCCCGACCTCATGGGCAATCCACAGCTGATGCGGAATAAGGCCGACTCTGGGACCTTGCAGCCCCAGCAGATCTGAGGTGGCCAGATTGTGGCGCAGCTGCTGGGCGGCGTAGCGCACTCCGAATCTGTCCAGTCTGTCTATCTGGCCGGCAAAGAGCCTGTCTTGCGGTTTGTTGAAACGAATATTGTGATCCAGCAAGGTTTCCCTCAGCTGCACTTCTTCGCCGGTTTCGCTGTGAATGCCGGTGTAGATCACCAGCCCGTCTTTTTCATCCAAAGAGTTGATGGTCAGTGTCCAGTTTTCATGGCTCTTGACCTGATCACCTGGGTTATAAATCACCCGGGTTAACGGGGCGTCGTTGCGGGAGAACATGCGGTTCTCTCCGGTGGCGGGGAACAGCAGTGAGACCATGCGGCCTTCCAGTTGTACTACTGTACCCAAACCAAGCTCTGATTCGGTATCACTGATCCAGCGTTGACCTAAGGCGAAGGGCATCTTTAACTCTCATCTTCGGGCGGATTCACAAAGGGCGCGTATGTTATACCAATCCGAGTATAATACCAATCCTGCCCAGCAGGCCTTTTCGTCCGCTTGTCATCCAATCGTCATCTTTAGCATCCTACACTCAAAAACGGATACCGCGCAGTGGCCATTAAAGAGACTGCAAAGGGTATTTGTCATCCGTTGCTAAAGGTGCCAGTATTAGTTTAAGCCATGTCACAGTGGTGAAACCTACCCGCAATCAGTTAGAAACAGGAGTGACATATACCCCAACCCCAGGCCTGCGCTGGCCCATGACAACAAAGCTGTGAGTAGCTCATTGACGCAAATGGAGGCGCCATGGAACAAGACGACAGAAAGTTGTTTGTACTTGATACCAATGTGTTATTACATGAACCCTTAGCGATTTACTCCTTTAAAGAACATGATGTTGTGGTCCCAATGACGGTACTGGAGGAATTGGACCAGATAAAAGACAGAAAGCGGGATGTCAGCCGCGATGCCAGGGTCGCCATTCGGGCGCTGGAAGATATCCTCGGCGGCAAGACCACTCCGGAACAGATAATCAAAGGGGTTCCCCTTCCAAGCCGCGAAGGGCACACAGATGCCACAGGTACTCTGGCCATCTTCCCCGACCACCAGATTGAATTCACCATAGGCTCGCTGCCCGGCGACAACAACGACAACCGCATCATCAACACAGCCCTGCATCTGCAAAATCAATACGAGCCCCGTACCGTGGTGCTGGTCACCAAAGACATCAATATGCGTCTCAAGGCCAAAGGTGCCGGGATACTCCTGGTAGAAGACTACCGCACAGATCAGCTGATCGATGACATACGTTTTCTGTCCAAGGGTTTTCATCAATTTGAAGGCAACTTCTGGGAGCATCTGCACAAAGTGGCCACCGAGCGTCATGGCCGTCATACTGTGCACGATGTGCCGCTCAAGGACCTGGGCGACGATCTGTTTTATATCAACCAATATCTACTGGACGATGAGTCCGAATTTTGTGGCCGGGTGGTCGGCCGCAGTGAAACCAGTCTCAATGTGCTGGATCTCGGTCGCGATCGCCTGATGAATATGGAGGCCTGGGGCGTGAGACCGAAGAACATCTATCAGGGCATGGCGCTGCAGGCCTTGATGGATCCCGATATCGATCTGGTTATTCTCACCGGCCCAGCAGGATGCGGCAAAACACTGTTGGCGATGGCGGCAGCATTGGAGCTGGTGGTGGAGCGAAATCTCTACGACAAGGTGATAGTCACCCGTAACACCCCGGAAATTGCCGAATCGATAGGCTTCCTGCCGGGCACGGAAGAGGAAAAAATGGCTCCTTGGCTGGCGGCAATTACCGATACCCTGGAGGTGCTGCACAAGCATGATGTTAACCCCAGTGGTTCACTCAACTACATAATGGAAAAGGCCAATATCCAGTTTAAGTCGATTAACTTTATGCGTGGGCGTTCGATTCAGAACTCGGTGGTATTGCTGGATGAGTGTCAAAACCTGACGGCCTCACAGCTGAAAACCATGATCACCCGTATGGGAGAAGGCACCAAGCTTATCTGTTGCGGTAACCTGGCGCAGATAGACTCCAACTATCTGACCGCGGTCACCTCGGGTTTAACCTATATGGTTGAACGCTTTAAAAATTTTGAGGGTAGTGCCAACATTTATCTCAACGGCGTAGTGCGCTCACGGCTGGCAGAGTTTGCCGAAGAGCAGCTCTGATAAACCCTGCTACTGAAAAAGGCCCCATTTCGGGGCCTTTGCTTTGTGCGGGGTACTGCATATGCAGCCAAATTAAGTATATGATATCTTTCTTCCCCACCGCTTGGGGATGGGCCGTGATGCAAGGGTAATGGATGAAATTGAGTGAGCCGGATCTGCAGCTGAAATCTCCGATCCAGAAAAATTACAACCGTGCAGTGTTTTACACCTATATGGGGGTGATTGTACTGGCGTTGCTCACCGCCTGGGTGTTTTTTGAACGCCAGAAGACCCAGCAGATGGAGCTCAGGGAAGAACAGGTCGATCGCCATGTGATGCAGATTGACCTCTTGCTGGAATCCAGTATCCGTGCGGTCAAGAGCCTGCGTAATGTGGCCGTGGACCACTTGCGCCTGGCCGAGCAGGTGCGCAAGGACAGGCTGCCTCAGTACGAGAAATTCAACGAAAGTGGGCAGTTCTTTACCCTGGAGCCTAATTACGCCAGGAGTGGTGAACCCTTCACCAACATGGGGCGGATAACCGGCTCAGGTACTCTCGATGGCCGCGGCGACAAGTTCTATCAGGAACTGGAGATGCTGTTTGAGCTGTCATTGTCGTTCCCGGTCGCCAAGGAGGCTGCGCCCAAGGCCTCGGCCATCTATTATCTGTCCAAGCGGCGGATGATGTCCTATTACCCCTGGCCCTCGGACGAGCAGCGTTTTCGCGATGAACTGCTGAACAAGAAACAGTTTCAACTGGCGACTCCGGCGATGAACCCCCAGCGCAGTGTGTTCTGGAGTGAGGCCTATGTGGACTCGGCCGGTAATGGCCTGTTGACCACCCTCGGGGTGCCCATCTATCTCGAAGATGAGTTTATCGGCTCAATTAATCTGGATATGACACTGGCATCGCTCGCCAAACAGATACGTCTCTATTTCAAAATGCCGGGCACTGTGATTTTGCTGGATCAGGGCAATAATATTCTTTCCCACAGCGATTTTGATACCTCCAGCATTAACCGGGTCTACCACATCAGTCAGCGGATCCCATCCGAGCTGCATTCATTGCCTGAGTCCGAGCTGTTCGATGCCCACGAGGGGATGATCCGTAACGGCTATTACATCCACTCAGTGGCGCTGCACAACGCCCCTTGGCGCTTGCTCTATCTGCAGGATGTTGACGATCTGTTTCTGGACTCGTTCGAGAAGCTGCAGCTGAGCTTTATTTTAGTGGTACTGGCCTTGTCTGTGCTGGTGACCATAGTGCACTGGCAGACTCGCCGCTCTTTCGTCAGCCCGGCCTCGCGCTTGCTGTCACACCTGGAAGACTGTTCCCGTGAGCCGATCCGGCCGCCGGCGAAGATCACCCAGGGCTGGGAGCCCTGGTTCCAGTTGGTCAGCCGCATTTTTGAAGAAAACCAGCAATATACCCGTCACCTGGCAGAGCAGAACAAGCGGCTGGATAAACTGGTGGCCCGGCGCACCGAGCGGCTGAAGGAAACCACAGAAAAGCGGGAGCGGGAATACGCCCTGCTGCGCTCTTTGTTGGACTCGATTCCTGAAGCCATTGTCTTCAAAGACAAAGAAGGCAAGTACCTCGGCTGCAACAAGTCAGCCGAGCGGGTACTTGGCTATACCGAGGCCGAGATGATCGGCCTGAATTCAGATACTTTGACCACCCCGGAGCAGGCCGCCAGAATTCGCGCCGAGGATGAACAGGTGCTCAAGGACAGGGCGCCGCTGCGCTATCAGGAAAAGGTCGAGCTGGCGGGCAAGCCCGTGCTGCTCGATACCCTCAAGCTGCCGTTTTATAACCGCCGCGGCGAGATGCTGGGCTTGATTGCCGTTTGGCGTGATGTGACCCGCGAATATGAAGCCGCCGAGCAGTTGCGTTTGTCGGAAGAACGTTATCACCTGGCGATGGATGCGGTGGAAGATGGCCTGTGGGACTGGTATCTGGATTCGGAGCAGATCATCTGCAACCCGGCCTACTACACCATGCTGGGCTACAAGACCAATGAGTTTCCGGCGCTGCTGTCGACCATAGACGAGCTGATCCATCCGGACGACAGGATCCGGGTTGAAGAGTATCGCGAGCAGTATCTGGCCGATCCCATAGGCGCCTATGAGATAGAGTTCCGAATGCGCGGCAAGAGCGGGCAGTATCACTGGGTGCTGTCCCGTGGCCGGGTGGTGGAATTTACCGCCAACAATGAGCCCAGGCGTATGCTGGGTACCCACAAGGACATTACCCGCAGCAAGAGCAACGAGGTGGCCTTGCTGGAGGCCAAGAAAGATGCCGAACTGGCCAACCTCTACAAGAGTGAATTCTTGGCCAATATGAGCCATGAGATCCGCACGCCGATGAATGCCATCATAGGCATGCTGCAACTGGCGCAGCGCACCAACCTGACGGTGCAGCAGAAAGATTATCTGGAGAAGGCCGGCTTCTCGGCCCAATCATTGCTGCGGATCATCAATGACATTCTCGACTTCTCCAAGATTGAAGCCGGGAAGCTGGAGCTGGAGCGGGTCTCCTTCCCGTTGGACAAGGTGCTGGAGCACGCCTTGGATATCAACTCACTCAAGGCGCAGGAGAAAGGGGTTGAGCTGTTACTGTATGCCCCTGTGACCGCCGGACTTATGCTCAAGGGTGATCCGCTGCGTCTCGGCCAGGTGCTGGTGAATCTCTTGTCCAACGCGGTCAAGTTTACCTCTGAAGGGGAGATTGAACTCGGCTGTGAAGATGTCGGCGAACGCGATCATCGTATAACCCTCAAATTCTGGGTTCGCGACACAGGCATAGGGATCAGCAAGGAGCAGCAGGAGATACTGTTTGATGCCTTTGCCCAGGCGGATGGTTCCACCACCCGTAAATATGGTGGCACCGGCCTTGGCTTGTCCATCAGCAAGCATCTGGTGTCCATGATGGGCGGCAAGATGCAGGTGCAGAGTGAGCCGGGTGTCGGCAGTGTATTCAGCTTTACCATCAGCTTTGAAATCGCCGAAGAGGCCAAGATTGAACCTCTGGTGATGCCGGAGCAACTCAACAGCCTGCGGGCGCTGGTGGTGGACGATAACTCTACGGCGCTGCAGATATATTCGACCCTGATGCGCGATTTCCACTTCGAGGTGGACACTGCTGCCAGCGGTGCCGAAGCCCTTTATAAGTTGGAAAAACAGGAAACCGACCTACTGCTAATCGACTGGATGATGCCGGAAATGGATGGCCGTGAGGTGATCCGTACCCTGGATGAAATGGTGGCCAATGGCAGAATAAGCAAGCGCCCCGTGGTGATCATGATGACGGCCTATGCCGCCGGTCCATTGGCCCAGGAAGTGGAAGATGCCAATGTGTTTGCGCTGCTGCAAAAGCCCTTCAAGGCCTCGACTCTGTTTGATGAGATAATCTCAGCCTTTGCCGAGAAACCTCATTCGGCGACTGTGGCTGAAATTACCGACAACCAGAGCGGTGGTCATAAAGGCCTGGTACTGCTGGTGGAAGACAACCTGATCAACCAGCAGGTGGCCTCCGAACTGCTGCGCAGCGCCGGTTATGAGGTAGATCTGGCCGACAATGGTCAAATTGCCCTCGATATGGTGGAGCAGCGCCAATACGATGCGGTATTGATGGATATTCAGATGCCTGTGATGGATGGCCTGACGGCGACCCGGGAACTGCGCAAGAAATACGACAGGGAGACCTTGCCGATTATCGCCATGACGGCCCATGCCATGTCAGGCGATCGTGAGAAGAGCCTGGCGGCGGGAATGAACGCTCATATCACCAAGCCTATTATGCTCAATGAACTCTTTGATACCTTGAGTGAATGGGTGGGCAGGACTTGAGATAAACCGGCCGATCCCTTAACTTGAATGGCAACTTACAGATAACAATCAGGAGATGGGATGAAACCTCAAAGTTGGACCTTGTTGTTGGCGCTGATCGCGGTACCCGGATTGGCGCAGGCGGCACAGGAGAGGGAGGCCGCCGACGTCATCAGCGAAAGCACTCAGGCCGAAGGTTTTATCAATCTCTTTTATGATGCCAAAGCCGGGCAGCTGTATCTGGAACCGAGCAAACTCAACCAGCCTATGTTGCTGCTCTCCAGCTTGCCCCACGGCGCCGGATCCAATGACATTGGGCTCGACCGTGGGCAACTTGGGTATACCCGCATGGTGCAGTTTGAGCGCCAGGGCCCCTATATTCTGCTCAAACAGCTCAATACCCGTTTTCGCGCCGATACCGACGACCAAGCCGAGCAAAGAGCCGTGCATGAAGCCTTTGCCGAATCAGTGCTCTGGCGCGGCAAACTCCTGCCGGGAAAACGTCTGCTGGTGCCGGTCAACGACTTGATGTTGCAGGACCTGCACGGCATCAGCCAACAGTTGGCGGCCAGGGGCCAAGGGCATTATCGTCTGGACACCAGCCGCTCTGTGGTGTTGCCAGCCTCGGTCAAGTCGTTCGAGCGTAACTCGGATGTGGATGTGCAGCTGACTTTCGCCAGTGATAAGGCCGGCGCCAGAGTCGCCGAGGTGACCCCGGATGGCCAGGCCCTGTCTCTGAGACTGCGCTACTCCTTTATCGCCTTGCCCGAGCCGGGTTATCAGGCGCGCCTCTATCACCCCATGAGTGGTTATCTGTCCGATGAATACAAGGACTATGCCACCGCCATAGATCAGGATATCAACCAGCGCTTCTTGCTGCGCCACCGGCTGCAGAAGGTTAATCCTGGCCCTGAGCCAAGCGAAGTGGTTGAGCCCATTACCTATTATCTGGATCCCGGTGTCCCCGAGCCTATCCGCGGTGCCTTGCTCGAAGGCGGCCGCTGGTGGGAGCAGGCTTTCAATGAGGCGGGGTTTATCAACGGCTTCAAGTTGGAGCTATTGCCGGAAGGCGCCGACCCTCAGGATGTGCGCTACAACGTGATCCAGTGGGTGCACAGGGCCAGCCGTGGCTGGTCCTATGGTGCAGCAGTGACAGATCCCCGCAGTGGTGAAATCATCAAGGGCCAGGTCACTCTGGGAAGTCTGCGGGTACGTCAGGATCACCTGATTGCCCGTGGCCTTACCGCAGGTTGGGAAGACAGGCAAGCGGCCGATGAAGCCGCCATGGCCTTGTCTCTGGCGCGTATTCGCCAGTTATCGGCTCATGAAATCGGTCATACCCTGGGGCTGGATCATAACTTTGCTGCTTCCACCAATAACAACGCTTCTGTGATGGATTACCCCCATCCCTATGTGCGCCTCGATGGCAAGCGGGTGGATATCAGCCAGCCTTACGCCGAAGGGCTGGGGGCCTGGGATAAGTTTGCCATCAAGTACGGTTATGGTGACTTTGGTGATGAAGCCCAAACCCAGGCCGCGCTCAAGTCGCTGCTCAAAGAGGTGCAGCAGCAGGGGCTGAGATACATAGGCGAGGGTGATTCGAGGGCGACTTCAGCCGCCCATGCCTATGCCAGCCTTTGGGACAGAGGCGAGGATCCGGTTAAGGAGTTGGCAAGAATGCAGCTGGTCAGGCGCCAGGCGCTGGAGACCTTCTCCGCCAAGGCGCTGTTGCCGGAGCAACCCTTGGGCGAACTCAGTGATGCCCTGGTGCCCATCTATCTGTTGAATCGCTACCAGATCAGCGCCGCGGCCAAGTTTGTTGGCGGCATTGACTACAATTACCTGGCTGATGCCGGTAGCGGTAACTGGCACTTTATTGCACCGGAATTGCAGAAGCGGGCATTGGAGACTGTGCTGGCGACTCTGGATCCCAGAGAGCTATATCTGCCAACTGAGCTTTTGGAGCAACTGGTGCCCAAGGCTGGCAACTATTACCGTAGCCGCGAGAGTTTCGACTCATCTTTGGGGGTTGCCGTGGATCAATTGGCCATGGCAGAAGTGCTCAGTCGTCACACAGTGTCGACGCTGTTGAACCCTGAGCGGCTCAATCGAGTGGATCAGGCCTTTGCCAGAGACACAGAGCAGTTGTCGGTAGAGGATTTGCTGGATAGATTGCTGGCTAAGACACTGCTGAAATCACTGCCTTCGGGAGATCAGACCAGTATTGCGATGAGGGTAAATGCGGTAGTTTTGGACGGTATGTTGCAGAGTCTGGAGAGTGACGCCAGCGCCCCGGAAGTCAAAGCCATGTTGAGGATGAAGCTGGATTATCTGCTTAAGCAGTTGCCCAGAAAAGAAAAAAGAAGTTCAGGTTACAAGGCTGCCCACTATGGACAACTGCAAACAGTGCTTGAACAGGCACTGAAACAAGCCGGGGGCAGAGTGATCAGCAAGCCTGCGAAAATGCCACCGGGCTCACCGATTTAGTACGTTGTAAGGTATTGATTATGTGACACAATTAATTTCTTGTCTTATATTGGCATCTTTCATGTTCCAGAGGTTCGGGCCCTTTTGCACCGAACCTCTGTTTTTTTGAGGGAATTCGTTATGCCAAAAATCCTGTTTCTCAGAGCCTGGCTCGGCAGCTTGTTGCTGCTGTTCTGCTTCGTTGCCAAGGCCGAAGGGCTAAGCGTTAGCCCTCGCATTCATCAGGGCCAACTGGACAATGGTCTTAAATATCAATTGGTGGACAATAAGACGCCGGCCAACGCCATAGTGATGCGGATGCGGATCGCCTCCGGCTCACTGCTTGAGGCGGAAAATGAGCAGGGGCTGATGCACTTGCTGGAGCATATGGCGTTCAAAGGCTCGGCAGCTGTCCCGGAAGGGGATATGATCCCAAGATTGCAACGTCTTGGTTTAAGTTTTGGCGCCGATACCAATGCAGTGACTGATTTCGAACAGACGGTCTATGAGTTCAACATCACCCAAGGGGATGAGCAGAAGTTGGATACCGGGCTGATGCTGATGCGGGAGATTGCCGACAGACTCACTCTGGATCCCAAGGCACTTGCCCAGGAAAAAGCCGTGGTGTTGGCCGAGCTCAAGGAGCATCAGTCGGCTGAGTTTGAAAATTATCGTAATCAGCTGCACTTTTGGTATCCATCGAGCCTGCTGCCAAGACGTTTACCTATCGGTGAGGCTGATATCATCAAGGCTGCAGATGTAGCCAAGTTGCGCTCTTTATACCAGCGTTTCTATACTCCTGAGCGAACAACACTGATCCTGGTAGGCGACTTTGATATCGCCCGTACCGAGGCTCAAATCAAGCAGTTGTTTGCCGATTGGAAGCCGCACCCTCAGGCGGTTGCCCCGGCACGGGTGAAGCTTTCACCGCCTGTGGTCAGAAAGCAGCCTCAGGCGGACGCTTTCTTCAATCCTCGTTTGTCGACTCAAGTCTCTCTGGGGGTACTGACTCCCAGAACACCAAAGCCTGACAGTATTGAGCTCCGTCAACAGATGATACTCGAGTCGCTGCTGGGGAGTATGCTCTATCAGAGATTGCAGTCACACCTGTTTGCCGAGGAAGGTGTAAGCCATGCTTCTGTTGAGTTGGGCACAGAGTTTGGCACTGCGGTAAGGGTGGAACTGGCGCTGGAGACCCAGGAAGACAACTGGCCGCAAGCCGTGGCTCTGCTGGAGCAGACTATACGTCAGGCCCTACAATACGGCTTTAGCAGCGACGAGCTGCAGCAAGCGCTGAAGAGCGAACACAAGCACTACCAGCGCAATCTGGCCGGTAGCAATACCATTCATAGCTTCGACTTGGCAGAAGTCTTGGTATCATTAGATGCCAACGACATGCTGATGTTGGCCCCCTCAGATCAACTGGCCATTTTTGAGGCCTTGGCGCCGCAGATTACCCCGGCTCTTATCCAACAGACATTGGCAGAGCTTTGGCAGGGGCAACCCGGTATCTATCTCTCCGCTGCCAAGATCCCCGTCGATGTAGAAACACAATTGCTGAAGGCATATGAGCAGAGTCAGCTGCAGCCCGTTGCCCCCTATACAAGCACAAAAGCCAGCGAGTTTGCTTATCAAAGCTTTGGGGAACCGGGCAAAATTGTCGCCGACAACAGGGATCCCGATACCGGAATACGCCAGTTGCGTTTTGCCAATGGGACTCTGCTCAACCTCAAGCCTACCGAATTTGAGCAGAGCAATGTGGCCGTCAGCTTGTCATTGGGATTCGGTGATTTGCCATTTCCGCGCCAAGAGGGTTTGGGCACCCTATTTAACAGCGCCTTTCTGCTCGGCGGGCTTGAGCAGCACTCCTGGCAACAGTTGGCGGATATCTTTGCCGGGCAGGACATTTCGGCAAATATAGGAGTCAGTACTGAAGGCTTTGGCGGCGTCACCCATACCAATGCCGCTGAACTCAGAACCCAGCTGGGGTTACAGGCCGCCTTTTTAACCGCACCGGGCTGGCGCCAGGAAGCCATTACCCTCTTTCGGCAACAAGTCAAGGCAGAGAGCCAGAGCCGTAATGCCAACCCGAATAGCGCTTTCTGGGATGGTTTGAGTGGACTCCTGCACCCAGGCGATCACCGTTATGGTTACGGCCGGGAAGAACAGGTATTGCAGCGGGACTTTTCTGAAATTGCCAAGGTGTTGGCATCGGCACTGGATAAGGGAATGCTGGAAATCGCGCTGGTAGGTGATTTCGATGAGGCTCAGGGGATAAAAGCGGTTGCCGAGACATTCGGTGCCATCAAGCGGCATCCTGCCAAGGCCCCGGCCTTCGAGCGGCCGGTATTTCCCAAGGTGCCGGCTCAGAGACAGATTTTCCATAGAGGCGCCGAGAACTCGGCGGCATTGGCCTGGCTGTGGCCGACAACCGACATGCAGGATGTTCGACGCCACAGTGAACTGATGTTACTCGAACAGGTGATGGGCATTTTGTTGAATGAAGAGGTCAGGGAAAAAGCTGGTGCCGGATATTCGCCTTATACCTTCAATCATTTCGATTGGCATCCAACAGGTTACGGTTATCTGGGACTGTTTACCGTCACAGATGCAGCCAAGCTGAAGGCGGCCGAACAGGGCTTTGCCGCAGTCGAGGCCAGAGTCAAGGCCAAGGGCGGCATAGATAGCGATCTATTGGAGCGGGCGCGCCAGCCCTTGTTGCAGTGGTTGGATAGTGCACCTGCCAGCAACGGTTTCTGGTTGGATCTGGCGGCAACGGCCCAGAGCCGACCGGGCCGTTGGCTGAGTTGGCAACAGCGCAGGCAAATGCTGGGGCAACTGGATAGTGAAGCCCTGGAAGCCGTGGCCCGTGAGTATCTTGAAAATGAGCGCCGCTTGAGTGTGACCACTACTTACGGCGACTAACCACCGCTCTTGGGGTTTCTCGGATAGAAGCGCTCCGGCTTGCGCTGCAGGTGCTCGAACCTGCGGGTATTTTTATAGGGTAGCTTCATAAACCCCGAGACCCCCTGGCCCTGGATCTTGTCGACATGACTGAGGATCCTGTCCAGACAGGCGCGAAACTGCGCCTGTTTTCTAGGGTTGAGCAGTCTCAGATAACTGTGGATCTTCATATGGGTTGGCAGGGCTTCGAAGATGATACAGCCTGTGTGGTGTATCTGGTTGAGCCAGCCCAGCTCTGTCATGATTTCCGCAGGCAGCTCCAGGTTTTCATCCGGATCCCGGCCATCTTCAAAGTAGGAGTGCAGCCGGGATTGATCTTCGAGTGTCGGCACATCGCCCACCTCAAAGGGCAGCAGCTGATCTGCTTTGGCCTTGAACTGCTCTGCAGGGGCGCTGCGCTCCAGGTGCAGGGTATCTTTGGCGTTGAAGAAACAGGCCTTGAAGATACCTATGCGATGAATGCCCCGGGCCAGGGTCACCATGTTGTTGACCGCCTGAATCAATGCCGGCCTGAGCTCTTCATCATAAAGCGCCAGGTTGGAGTCGATATAGACGCCTGTCTCCTGCCAATGAATCGCCAAGCCACCCACAATCGGATACTGCCCTAGGCGGCCGACGGCAGCGATAAAGCCCTTCTCTGTGTCTCCCATACCGGCGAGGAAGTTGCGGTAGTACTTCTCCAGTTGAATATCTTCTGCGCGAATAGCCTCGGCATCGGCGTCCGGATGATGGCTGCGCAGAAACGACTTACGCGAACTGTAGCTGACGGTTTCCACGTCCCGGGCCCGCTTCTGTACCCAGACGGGGATCTCGGCATTCAGCTCCTGTGGCAGCGGCGGCAGTAAAAGATGCTGGCTGTATCTCATGCTACGCAGGAAGTAGTCGCCGGCCTTGAGACGGGTGAGAGGATCCGAGCCCAACATCCCCTCGAGGATCCTGGCCAATTCTAGCGGCAGACCTATGCTGGTGGGCGGGATCACCTGGGAACCGAAGCGGCTGGCCTGGCCGGACGCCAGCGCATAGAGGGTGGCGGCAACCCCCTGTTCATCAAACCTGGGGCTGGAAAGCGCCCCCGAGAGTTGCTCATCGCCGATAAAGTAAACATCGCCCATGCGGGCGTTGGTATGCTGCTGATCGCTCGACATTAACTCCATCACATTGCCGCCAACCGGGCGGTTGTCGGCATCGCGCTGGGCAAATACTGCCGAGCCCCAGTCAATCAAAGACAGCTTATCTTCCTCTGGGTCATAAACCAGGTTGGAAGGTTTGATATCCCCGTGTACCAAGGGTCTGCCACTGCGCAGATACTGCAGCAGATCCGCCAACTGCCTGGCAATGCTCATGATTTCCGCCACAGGCAAGGCGCCTTGGCGGCGGCAGCGTTGATCCAGATCCTGGCCCTGAGCTCTGGCCATCACCAAGATCCCCTGGCGCCCGACTCTGTCGAACTTTATCAGTGGCGGCACATTGGGATGATTGACCTGAGACAGCATGAAGGCTTCTTCTTCCAGTCTGTCCTGCACCTGCTGAGGCAGGGTAATACGGGAGAACTTGAATACATGTTCCTGGCCATGGCGGTTTCGTCCGGCGAACACAAAACCATAGGCACCTTTGCCTATCAGTTGCGGATCGTCATAGCCCAACTTGATCAGTTGCTGGCGGCAGAGGCGGATCCAGGCTCTGTGTTTGCGAGCGTCATCGGCCTTGAGCAGATAGACAGACTGCTCTTCCGAAATATAAAAGTGCTGCAGCTCAGGTGTTTGCAAGCGATTTCTCCATTGGCAGAAGCAAGGATACAAAATAACAACAAGCAGAAGCTCATTAAAACAGCAAGGGATAACAGCGGCAAGTTGTGACTCTGGGATCCAGCTCAGAACCAGGCTTCCTAGCGTATCCTTTTGGGCGGCACTTTGACCTATATCAATTTCATTGCGCCCTCCCCAGAGTAACCTGTTTGCAACAAGCCGCAGTGGCAGAAGAGATTTGGAGGCCTTATGTCAGTGCCAGATAAGCAGGAGCTGATCGAATTGTTCGAGTATGCCCGTCCCAGGGTGATACAGTCGATGGAATTGCGTCATTGTCCCCATGCGGGTTTCTATAATCCGGTGGATGAGCGCTGTAACTTTTGTCATCAGGGAATGGAATGTATCTGGATGAATCAGAATGATGAACTGGTGGATCTGGAGCAGAAATCACTCGAAGAATTGAAGCAGCAGTTATTGATAGCGGTCGACTTTGTCGATTCCAGCCTGAGCCCGCACCATTTGTCACGGCGCAAGTGTCAATGTGATAACTGCAATTGGTTGCGCAAGGTGCAGGAGACCCTGGCCAGATTGTCTTGATAGTACTCCGCATAAAAGTTTGTGTTGCCACTCAATGATGCCGGCTCATTGGGTTAAGTGAACTTCCTGGTGGAATGGTATTGGAATTGCGCGATACCATTCCTTGTCTGGACTCAATCCCAAATAATCTGCTACATATTTCCTTCAACATTCAGCTGTAACCTTCTGGTTTTATATGGGTTATTTCTTAATGGCACAAACATTGTCCTAACGCTGCTTAAAATGCGCCACAGCGGCCACAGATATGGCAAAATAATGCCATTGCTTATCAACTAGACTCAGAAGATGAACAGGATCAAGAAACGCTTTGTGGCTGGAGCCAAATGCCCCAAATGTCAGGCCCAGGACAGCATAGTGCTGTTCAAGGAGAACGGCATAGAAACGGTCGAGTGTGTCGAGTGTGATTACCGCGAGCAGCAGACCGATGATAAGGTCAGCGACAAGGCGACCGGTGAAGTGATAGGCCTGTTCAAACCTGAATAATATTCTTTGATACCCGCAGCGGATCCCGCTTTCTTTACCGGCCCTTCAATTGCCAAGGGTGGGGCTTTCCATTAATTTAAGGGTTTTGCTGTATTGAGGCGGTTTGCCCGCCTGTTGCCGCGAGTGCCGGGGCCTCTGGCTATTTGGCGCTTGCTGTCTGCATAAGGATTTATATGCCAAGCTTGATTCGAATAGTGCTGATCGACACCCATCTGCCGGGCGTGGTGGAACTGAAGCTCGATGGTCATACCAATATCTGTGGTACCAACGCCTCGGGCAAGACCACGCTGCAGCGTCTGGTGCCTGTGTTTTATGGTGAATACCCCAGCCGGGTCGTGCCTTCGACCCGTGACAGCTTCGAGCGCTGGTATCTGCCCAGAGAATCCAGCTATATCATTTACGAATACCAAAAGAGTGATGGCTTGCTGTATCAGGCGGTGCTGGCCTCGGCCGGCGATGGCAAAGGGGTCAACTATCGCTTTATCGCCAAGGGATTTGAACTGGAAGACTATATCAAGTCCCAAAACGGCGACACTATTTTGTGCCATACCATGGCTAAACTGGGCAGCGAGATGAAACGCGCCGGAGTGAACCATACCAAGCTTTTGAATACCCGAGAGTTTCGCGCCATCATCCAGAATGACCGTACCTTGCTGAACACAGGTTCCAGCCGCACAGAGCTGCGCAGCTATGCCCGTTTGTTCTCTCTGTGCGAGGCCGACCATTCACTGCGCCATATCGAAAAACTGGCCAAGGCGGTGCATTCCAAAGAAGGCAAAATGGAAACGGTCAAGTCGATGATCGCCGCCATTTTGGAAGAGGATGGCGTTAACCCGCCGGCATCAAGGCTTAATCCACAACGCGTCGAGGCCTGGATCCGCGAGAGCCAGCTGATCGCCGGGTTCGAGCAGATCCGTCCCGAATTTGACAAGCTGGAGCAGGAGTTCAACGAGCTGCTGTCGGCCGAACTGCGTCTTGGCAGCCTGGCCAAGGGCTATCGCAATGACGAAGTGCTGGAGGCCCAGCGTCAGGAGCAAAATCAGACCCTGTCGCGGGAGCTGAACTTCCGTCTCAAGGCATTGGACGATGAGTGGAAAGAGCAGCGCGATGAGCTTAACCAGGAGCTGTCTGCCGCCAAGGGCGATGTCGCCAAGCTGGAATATGAACTCGACGCCATCGAAAACCAACATGCGGCGTTTCTCGATGCCGATATCGAACAGGCCAAGGCCAATCTGGAACAGCTGCCGTTGTGGCGTAGCGATCTTGAGAACCTCAGCGAAAGACACAAGCTGCAAACAGAGAAGCATCAGGATATAGAAGCCGCCTATAACGCCCGCCGCAGCAAGATTGGCGAACAGCTCAACAAGGAGCTGGAAAAGCTGCAACAAGAGTTGGATAAGCAACGCGAGGCCCGCGACAAGCAGCGTGAAGTGGCCCGGGAAGACTTGGCGCGCCTCGATGCCGAATTCCGTGAGCAGCAGGAAAACGGCAAGGCCAAATTCCAGGAGCAGGAGTACCAACTCAAGCTCAATGCGGCCGAGCTCAAGCTGCAGGTCGACAGTGTGACTTATACCGAGGAGGAGAAGCTCAGCCTGGCGGTATTCGACGAGCGTATCGACCGTGCCGATGCCGAGCAGGAGGCTGCCAACGCCAAGGTGGAGCGGCTGATGAGCGAAGAGCGCAAACAGCGCTCACTCAGGGATCAGGCCAGCGAATCACTCAGAATTGCCGCGCTCAGAGTCACGGAGCGCCAGGGCGATCTGGACGATCTCAAACACATGCTGTTCCCTCAGTCCCACACCTTGCTGGAGTTCCTGCGAAAAGAAGTGCCGGGTTGGGAGCAGCACCTGGGCAAGGTGGTACATCCCGACTTGCTGCACCGCACCGACTTGCACCCCAATGTCGGCGCCGAAAGTGACAGCCTTTTTGGGATCTCATTGGATCTCAAGGCGCTGGAAATCCCCGAATACGCCAGTTCAGAGCCTGAGCTGAGGGCAAAGCTGGCCAAGGCCGAAGATGCCCTGCAAAACGCCTATGGGCTGCAGGAAGAAGCGGAAGAGCGCCTGGTGCAGGCCAACGAAGCACTGGATAAACTGAACCGTGAGCTGACCTTTGCCCGCACGGCATACAAGAATTTGCGTGACGATTTGCGGCGTCTGTTCGAGGAGCGCCGCACTGTGCAGGAGCAGATCAACAAGGCGTTGGCTGAGCGTAAGGCACAGGCCGGTAAACGCCTGACGCTGCTGGATCAGGAGATGAAACAGCTGCGTAACCAGCACCTGGAATGGCTGGAGGAGCTCAAAGAGCAGGCGCTGGATGCCAGAATGGAAAAGAACGCCTACTGGCAGGAAGTGGTTGGCGCGCTGGAGCAGCATCTGGAGCAGCTCAAAGAGAGCATCAATCAGCGCCGCAGTCGTGCCAAAGAGGAACAAAAAGCCTGCGAGCTGTGGTACAAGAATGAGCTTAAGTCCCGCGGGGTGGATGAAGACAAAATTCTCGCCCTCAAGCGGGAGATCCGTGAGCTGGAAGGTGCCATTGCCGCTGCCGAGCAGCGTCGCAGTGAAGTGCTGCGCTATGACGACTGGTATCAGCATACCTGGCTGGTGCGTAAACCCAAGTTGGTGACCGACCTGGGCGAAGTCAAGCGCGCCGCCTCCGAGCTGGATCAGCAGCTGAAAACCAAGGCCAACGAAGTCAAACATGCCCGCCAGCAACTGGAGCTACAAAGGCGCCAGTCTGATGCCGCTCAGGTAGAGGCCTCGGAAAACCTCACCAAGTTGCGCGCCTTGCTGCGTAAGCTGGCCGAGCTGAAATTGCCGCGCAACGATGAAGAGCCTCAGGGTAGCCTGGGTGAACGTCTGCGTCAGGGCGAGGAGCTGCTGCTCAAGCGCGAGCATCTGCTGGGTTCGGTCAGGCAGTATGTGGATCATTTCGATCAGGTGATTGCCAGCAAGTCAGGCTCCAGCCTATCCGAGTTCTGGGAAAAGGCCCGTGAAGAGTCCAGCTCTGTCAATGACAAGGGCATACGCCTGCTGGATTACCGCAAGTTGGTGCCGCATCTGGCCCAGTTGCTCAATGTGATGGTGCCGCAGTCGATTACCGCGCTGCGTGAACAGGGCCGGATCTTCGGTGTCGACCTGACTGCCTTTTACGATGTATTGGCCGATATCGACCGCCGTATTGCCTCCCAAAGTGCCCGTATTACCCGCGAAGTCGGGGAGGAGCTGTTTCTTGAAGGCGTCTCTGAATCTGCGGTCAGGATCCGCTCGCGGATCAGTGAGCTGGAGTTCTGGCCTGAGCTGGAGCAGTTCGTTAAGGCGTTCCGCGCCTGGAAGGCCGAAGGCTTCACCGGCCTGCCGGATGAGCACTATACCAACAGCATGCGCCGGGCGCTGGATATCATAGGCCGCTCGGCCCTGACCGGCGGCATCGCCAAGCTGCTGGAGATTGAGCTGCGCCTCAAGGAAGGCAATTCGGATCTGGTGATCCGCACCGACCGTCAGCTCAACGAGTCATCCAGTCATGGTATGGCTTATCTGATCCTCTGTAAGTTCCTGCTGGCCTTTACCCGTTTGCTGCGGGGCAAGGCGGATGTCACTGTGCACTGGCCGATTGATGAGCTGGGCACCTTGCACCACGCTAACGTGAAGAAGATCTTCGATGCCTGTGAAAACAACAATATCAGCGTGTTGGGTGCTTTCCCCAACCCTGAGTCCGAGGTACTGAATTTGTTTGCCAATCGCTACATCATCAACAAGCAGACCAAGCGACTGCAGGTGGTTAAACCCAAGGTCGATCCCATAGCGCAAAAGCTCTCTGAGCGCTTGGCCAAGGAGGCGGTGTAATGAGCGAATTGCAAAGTACCATCGTCGGCTCAGGCGCCCTGATTGAACGTCTGCTCAAGGGTGAATTTATCTGCCGCACCACGGATGAGGAAGGTTGGCGTTCACTCAAGAGTCCGGCCACCCGTGACAGAGTCGAGGCCTATCTCAACCAAATCAACCGCACTGTGGCCCAGGCCGCCGAGGGCGAAGTCTTTTTCTGTGGTTATCTGCAGTTGGGGGAGGACGAGCGCAAAGTGATTTCGGCGCAGTTTCGCGATATCTGCCAGGCGTTGATCCCCATGGTGGAATGGCTGGTATTGGTGCAGGAAGCCAGCGGCCAGGACGCGCCCCTGACTGAAGGCGCGGCGGTGCGGCTTACCGAATTGCAGAGCCGCATTGAGGATACGCCGGCGTTTCGCGAGCAACTGGCCAAGCTGAGCCAGTATCGCTTGTTCGGCTCCAGCTCAAGCAGTGTCGATGGCCAGATTAAACTGGTTTTCAAGCGCTTGCAGGAGCTGGGTTATCTGGTGCGGCCGAATCCGGAAAAACAGATCTATATCGCCACCGGCAAGCTGGATTACCTCTACGAAGTGATCCGCTTTATCGATGAAACCGAGGGCCTCAGTCTGGAGGCTCAGGCTGAAACTGCCACCCAGAGGGATCTGATATGAGCAGCAACCTGCATCAGGCCGGGGTCAAGCTGCTGAGGCTGCTTGGGCGTAACGCCGAACTGGTGATGGACGCCTATCTCTCCGGTAGCTTGGACGAGACCCGGCAGGAACCCGCGCTGCTGAAGAAGCTTACCGACAACGGTATTCTTTGGCGTCCCGAGCCGGACGAACCGCTCAGATTGTCGCGTAATGTCAGGGCCCTGCTGGAAGAGGGCCTCAAGGATGAGCGTAAC
Organism: Shewanella chilikensis; assembly: GCF_002836945.1. Lineage (GTDB taxonomy): Bacteria > Pseudomonadota > Gammaproteobacteria > Enterobacterales > Shewanellaceae > Shewanella > Shewanella chilikensis. The sequence goes on along the minus strand of NZ_NIJM01000024.1, from coordinate 19,543 downwards.
CGCCAGATCAACGCCAACGTCGGTTCGGCCCTGGCCACCATCAAGACCTTGGCCAATCACTACCGTGAGGCGCGCGCCAGTGTGGATTACAGCGCCGCCGAGGCCTATCTGGCGGACTTGACCGAACACGTATTCAGCTTCACCGAGAGCCTGCGTTACTCCATTCGTGTGCTCTGGGGCCGGATCAATAATGAGTTCGGTTATGTGGGTTCAATTAACGCCAAGATCCGTGAAAACGAGCTGGCCCAGAGCCAGGTATCGGAACTGCTTAACGGCCTGGAGCTGTTTGAGTTTACCGAGCTTGGCGAAATTGCCGGTGATATCCGTGAACTGCGCCGCCTGCTGGTGACCATGTTGCAGGAGACCCTCAGCGATTGCACCCAGGAGCTGAGCGTGGTGCAGGGGCGTCTGCTGGAATTGCTGGGACGCTTCAGGCAGATCCGCGGTCGTACCCGTTTGCTCAAAGGCTGGTTGCTGTATACAGATTTGCACCCCGACTATCAGGTAGCCGACCATGTGGCGCACAAGCAGGTGCCTGTGTTGTTCAATCATGCCGAGGCCTTGCTGGCACCGGCATCTGTGGATGTGAATAACAGCGGCCAGGAACTGCAACTGATGGAGATGGTGGCCCGTATCAAGGCTATCAGTCGTGACCATCTGCCCAAGAGGTTGCAGGAGCACGACGTGCCGGTTGCGGTTAATCCTCAGGAAGACTTTGATATGCCGGATAACCCGCTCAAAGAGGCGGTAGATGAGTACTTCTGCGCCGTCATTGACTCGGGCCGCAACACTTCGGCGCTGGAATATCTGCAGCAGCAACAGCTGTCCTGGGATCCGGAAAGCTGGCTCTATCAGGTGATAGGCGGCTTCGAGGGGCTCAGTGAAGAGCACAAGCGCTTCTTTGCCCTGGAGCCTTTGGGTGAACCCCATCCGCTTTATTCGGGTAACTTCATTATCCGCGACGTGGAAGTGGGGCTGAGATAAGCCCAGGTAAGAATGTGATCCGGCGCCGGTTTTCCGTCTGCAATACCGGCTTTACATTGGTAAACGTAAGGCGAGACAAGATGACCAATATGGTTGTTTTGTCTCGCAAACTTGTTAATTTTTCTTATTATTCCACCTTACTGATGACTCTGGCTACACTAACCCTGTGTCTGCGGCTTTGTTGCGGTGCCAGGGGCCGCCACTTATAATGCTTCTGCCCGCCAGCGGGCACCTCATTGACTCGTCTGTTAATCAAACGTAAGGAATCGAATAATGCAAAGACGCAATTTTTTAAAAACTGCGGCTATTTTGTCGACGGCCGGTATCATCAGCCCTGTGATGGCGGCCACATCGAAGACCAAGGCCGTCGAGCATTATTCCGCCGACGGCCGCAGACACTTCACCCTGACTCAAGATTACCAACTGATTGCACCCGAGGGCTCAGAGGGCGTGGTCAAGTTGTGGATCCCGCTGGTGGAAGACACCCAGTTTCAGCAAGTTCGTAAGCTGAATTTCAAAGGCAATTTCCAGGACGCTTACATCACTGCCGCTAACAGCTATGGCGCCAAGACACTATTTGCCACTTGGCCTGATGCCAAAGGCAAGATGGAACTGCAGTTGGTGATGGAGCTGGAAACCCTCGACTGGGAACCGCTGAAAAACGGTGAACTCGAACATTATCGCGCCCCCGAAACTATCCAGTACCCGGTGGATGTGGAACACTATCTGCTGCCCACCAAGCATATGCCCATTGATGGCATAGTGAAGCAGACTGCAGACAAGATTGTTGGCAAGGAAACCGATCCGCTGCAAAAGGCCCGTCTCATCTACAACTGGGTCAGCGCCAATATGTTCCGCGACAACGACGTTATCGGTTGCGGTACGGGTGATGTGGCCACTATTCTCGAGAGCGGCAAACTGGGGGGCAAGTGTACTGATATCAACTCGGTATTTGTGGCCTTGGCTCGTGCCGCCGGTATTCCGGCGCGGGAGATGTTCGGGATCCGGGTAGGACAGGCTATTAAGATGGGCAAATACTCCAAGAAAGCCTTCGGCAGCAGTGATGCCTATGGCCTGGCCAAGGTCAGTGGTGGTCAGCACTGCCGCGCCATGTTCTATCTGGCGGGTTACGGCTGGTTGCCGGCCGACCCTGCGGATGTGACCAAGATGCGTTTGACCGAGAACAAGCAACACCAGGATCCCGATGTGCAGGCGGTCAACGACTATCTGTTCGGTAACTGGGAGATGAACTGGGTTGGTTTCAACTTCGGTCGCGACTTCGATCTGGCGCCTATGGCCGAGCAGACGCCGCTGAACAACTTTGGCTACCCTTATGCCGAAGTGGATGGCGACCCTGTGAACTACTATGACCCTAAAGTTTTCGCCTATGATTTCCAGTCAACAGAACAGCTCTAAGGGGTTTTTGGCGACACTGGCAGCAGCCGTTGTTGCCGCCGTCGCCTCCAGCCTGTGCTGTATTGGGCCGCTGATCTATCTGGTTTTTGGGGTATCGGCAGCCTCGCTGTCGGGCATTGAACAGCTGGGCTGGCTGCAAATACCCATGCTGGCGTTGTCGACTCTGTTGATCCTGCTGGGCTTTTGGCGTTTGTATTTCTCCAAAAAGCCTCTGTGCACCGCGACCATGAGCCGCACCAGAATGTTGCTGCTCTATTGGCTGGCCGTGCCTGTGGTCTTGGCGTTTCAGCTTTACCCTTTTGTATTACCTTGGCTGTTAGAGGTGTTTGAATGAGAAGCTTGTTACTGGTTTTACTGCTGCTGTGTACGCCGTTTGCCTGGGCGGGCAATCAGGTGGTTACCCTGGATGTTAAAGGCATGACCTGCCCTTTGTGTGTCACGGTAATCAACAAGGCGCTGCGCAAGACAGAGGGCGTTATTAAGGCCAAGTCCTCGCTCAAGACCCAGCAGGCCAGAGTGATAGTGCCTGAAGGCTTTGATATGGATGCGCTGATAAAGGCGGTGGATGAAACCGGCTATAAGGGCAGTATCAATAAGATAGAGCCAGAGGCCTAAGCTCTAAGACCCGGTTCATTCAATAGGTTCAGCTTGCGCCAAAAGCAAAAGCTCTGTCCAATAAAGCGTGCTCTAAGCACGCTTTTTTGATGGGTTCAGGCCTTGAGCAATTCCCGGCACAGTTTGACGAAGTCAGAAGAGGTGACTATGCCCTGCACCTTGTTGTGCTCGTCCACTACAGGCAGACAGCCATGTTTGTTGGCAATAAAATAATCCACCACTTGAGTCAGCGGCGCATCGGCCATGAGTGGTTCAAAGTCGGTTTCAATCAGATCGGCTATCAGGGTGCCACGTTCCTTTCGTTCCAGTGCTCCCTGGCCATAACGAGTCAGTAGATTGACTACTGTGGCAATCATCTTTTTATGAGTGAGTATCCCTACCAGAGTGCCGCTGGTTTCTGATATCACCGGCAGATGGCGTACGCTGCGGGAATGCATCAGTTGGTGGGCGTCCTTGACGCTGGCGCCATCACTGATACACACCACTTGGGTACTCATGATGTCTTTGACTTTCATTGTTTTGTTCCTTCAGCAGGGCCCTGGCAGGGCTAATTATTTGTCCTGTAAGGCATTTTGCCCTCAGCCACTGTAGGCTGCAAGCGCCTTGGCCTAAAGCTGGCATTATTTTGTTTAACTGACTGAATTCATTTGAATATCAATACATGGTTACCTAATTGTCACAATTGTGTAATAGTTTAACTTCACAATCTGGACATCCGACCTCATACCAGCATGATGAAGCGTTTTTAAAGGAATAATAACAATGACCCGTAACTTCTCCCGTCGTGACTTTCTTGCCCTCTCTGCCAAAGGTGTTGGCGCCGCCGTACTTTCATATGGCCTGATGGGCTGCTCCAGTGACAATGATGACAATACTGTCGCCGCCGATTTTCTTCATGGTGTCGCCAGCGGTGATCCCACTCAGGATGCCGTGATTATCTGGACCCGGGTCACACCGCAAACGGCGGGGGATGTCAGAGTATCCTGGCAGGTGTCTCGTGATGGTGCCTTCAGCGACTTGGTGACCACAGGTGAAATGGTGACCAATGCCGAACGTGACTACACGGTTAAAGTCGATGCCATAGGGCTGGAGAGCGGCAGCCGCTACTTCTATCGTTTTATGACGGGTGATAAGACATCCACGGTCGGTATGACCAAGACCCTGCCCGAGGGCGCGGTCGATTCGGTTAAACTGGCGGTTATGTCCTGCGCCAATTTCCCGGCCGGTTACTTCAATGTCTATGAATTGGCGGCGCAGCGGGACGATCTCGACGCCATGCTGCACTTGGGCGACTATATCTATGAATATGGTCGTGGTGGTTATGCCAGTGAACATGCCGCCGAGCTGGGCCGTGAGGTACTACCCGCGGGAGAGTTGCTGTCCTTGAGCGATTACCGTACCCGCTATGGCCAGTATCGCGGCGATGCCAGTTTGCAGAAGCTGCACGCCAAGCTGCCGTTTATTACTGTCTGGGACGATCACGAAGTGGCCAACGACACCTGGAAGGATGGTGCCGAAAACCATAACCAAGGGGAAGGGGACTTCGACGCCCGTAAACAGGCGGCATTGCAGGCTTACTTCGAATGGCTGCCTATCCGCCCATGGCGCGAGGGCAATCATGAAGAGATCTACCGCAGTTTCAGCTTCGGCGATCTGCTGGATCTGCATATGCTGGATACCCGGGTGTTGGCCCGTGACAAACAGTTGGACTATGGCAACTATCTGGATTCGGCTACCGGCGCTTTCAACGATCAGCAGTTTCTCGCCGACGTGACCGACACTCAGCGTACGCTTCTGGGCCAGACCCAACTGCTGTGGTTGCAGGGAAAACTGTTGCAATCCAGCGCCAAGTGGCAGCTTTTGGGGCAGCAGATACTGATGGGGCGGATGATGTTGCCGGCGGCGATAGCCACGCAGCAGCTGCCTATTCCGCAGTTTGCCGAGTTGGCGGCATTGGCGCAGCTGGCGGCTCGTGCTCAGGCCGGCGATCCGACGCTGACCCAAGCGGAACTGACCTATCTGGCTGCCAACCAGGCCAAGCTGACGCCGGAAGTGCTGGCGCTGTTGCAACTGCCGTCGATCCCCTACAACCTGGATGCCTGGGATGGCTATGCCTATGAGCGTGAAGTCGTGCTGGCCACTGCCCGGGCTTCGGGTAAAAACCTGGTGGTGATTGCCGGTGATACCCACAATGCCTGGGCCAATGATCTCAAGGACAAAGATGGCAATATGGTTGGGGTTGAGTTTGCCACCAGTTCGGTTTCCTCCCCGGGGCTTGAGTACTACCTCAACCTGCCACCAGAGCAGATCCCGGCGACAGAGGCGGCTGTTGTAGGGCTGGTGGACGACCTTAAATACGCCAACCTGTTGAACCGGGGTTATATGACGCTGACTTTCAGCAGCGAAGAGGTGGTCAGCGAGTGGTTCTACGTGGATAGCATTCTGAGCAAAGATTTCACTGAAGCCGAGGAGCGGCGCGCCATTGCCCGCTCCTTGGATGGAAAGCCTGGGATCTTGCTTGGCTGATTATTGGCTTATATTGTTACCCGCCGAGTCTTGGTGAGTTTGAATGAAGTTGTTGAGCCATGACAAGGCGTTTTCCGGCATAACCTGGGTTTCCATAGGTTATGCCAAGGTTCATTAACCACTGACAGGCGGAAAATCCAAAATAGCGGTGGCGACATTGAAGTAGACGATGACACCTATGATATCGGCTATCGAAGTCACCAGCGGCGCGCTGGCCGACGCTGGATCCAGCTTGAACTTACTCAGCAAGAAGGGCAGGGACATGCCTATCAGGCTGCCGATAATCACCACAAGTTGCATAGTCAGGGCGACCACCAGGGCGATATCGCCGCCGCGCCAATAACCCAGGGTAAATACCGCAATGGCCATGGTGGCACCCAGCAAGCCGGCCACAAGCAGCTCTTTGGCCAGTAGCGACAGCCAATCTTTGAGGACGACCTCCCCGGTGGCCAGAGCCCTGACCATTAAGGTGGCAGACTGTGAACCGGCGTTGCCGCTGCTGCCGATGAGCAGTGGCAAGAAGAATACCAGAGCAACATAAGCTGTAATGGTATCTTCAAAGTAGGCGATCCCAGTGCCGGACAACACATTGCCGAACACCAGCAACACCAGCCAAAAGACTCGCTTACGATAGAGCATGCCAATACTGGCTTCCTTGAAAGAGCAGGCCAACTGCCCCACGGCGCCGTGTTTGTTGAATTCGGCATCGGCCTGGGCACTGGCCACATCCATGGCATCATCATAAGTGACTATGCCGACCAGTTGGTCTTTGCCGTTGACCACAGGCAGCGCCAGCAGATCATAGTGGGCTATCATCTGCGCCGCTTCTTCTTTGAAGGCTTCCGCTTCTATGGCTATGGTCTGCTCTTTCATAAAGTCTTTCACCAATGCCTTGGGGGGCGCGATGATGAGCTGACGCAGCGACACATTGCCTATCAGGCGTCCGCGCTCATCCACCACATAGGTCTGGTAGATGGTTTCCAGATCTGCGGCAACTTTCCTCAGGCTGTCTATAGCCTCTTCCGCGGTGTGATTGACCCGCAGCAGGGCATAGTCAGAGGTCATAATGGAGCCAACCTTGGAGTCATCATAGGCCGCCAGGGTACGCATATCCTCGCGCTCCGCCTTGGCCAGAGTGGGTAGCAGCAGCGCTTGCTGCTCAACATCCAACTCGTTATAGAGGTCGGCGCGCTCGTCTGCCGCCATCTCCATGATAATTTTCCCAAGGGTTTGATGATCCAGTGCTTCCGCCAGCAGCTTTTGCTGCTGATGGGGTAGATACCGCAGCAGCGCCGCCGCGGTTTTGGGCTGGCACAGGGTCAGTATTGAGGCCGTTTGCTGGCTGTCGAAGGTCGGCAGTACGGCGGCTATGTCCGCCGGATGCAGCTCGGATGCCAGCATCTGCATCGCCTTGGCGTCTTTGTTGGCCAGAATAAGGTGCAGGTTGAGTATGATGTTGTTGCTGTTCATAGGTCATTCTCCCAATGAGCTATCAAGAAAAGAAAAATTGTATGCCGGCGCCAAATTGGCGGGCGCCACCGCCATACTGATTGCCATAACCCAATTGCCACTGCCAATGGGCGTTGGGTTGGTTTTGCCAGAGTAGCTGGTAGCCATAGTCGCCTTGGCCCAGATACTGGTTTTCAAACAGCAGAGTTTGCTGCTGAACTTTGAAGCCGGCTCCCAGGCCAAAAATCATTGCCGGACCTTCCCCCGACTCCAGGCTCAGCCCTAAGTTGTTGCGCACAAAGAAGCCCTGGGTGGCAATCGGCAGATCGCTACTGACCAGGGCGTGACCCTGCCAGCCATCTCTGTGATGACGCCCCAGCTCCAGTGCCAGAGTCTGAGATAAGCCGTTTGTGGCCAGCGGTTGTTTGTAGCCGAGTTGCCAGCCGCGGCTCTCATGTCTGTCCCAGGGGGCATCCCGGTCGTCTGTTTGCAGTTCCAGCGCCAATTCGCCGCCAAAGACGGCTTGGTTGAGCCCCAGGGCAAAGCCGTTGTTGCCCGCTTGTCGTTGCCAGTCGACAGCGAGTTCTGTGGCAGCGGCAATATCGGGATCTTCCAGCAACTGAATGCCGGCATGCAGTTGTCCATGCCAGAGCAGGCCGCCCAGCAGCAGCGTATTGGTATATCTGAGTTTCATGCTTGTTCCTCCTGTGTGGGGGAACACTCAAGGTCGTAGATGGGGCAGCGGCAGCAAGGCTGTCCTAAGTAAAAAACCTTTATGGATGCATTAGTTTGCAGCCACAGGAGAACACTGCGGCATGCGTATGCATGTAAAGCTCAACAAGGTTTTTATGGGGAGTAACGGAAAAAGGGATTCTTTAATACGCTACTGCCAGTCCTGGCAGTAGTTTGCGAAGCTGCAGACTAGTGCCGGGCAAATAATCCTGTCTGACTGACAGGGCATCTACTGTCACCTATGTGTGTGTCCACAGTGGGTCTCCGTATGGTTAATTAAGCGGCGATTGTATGGTCGAAACCAAACAAGTCAAGCGGGAGATCGAAAAAGCCTGTCAAACAGGTTTTTTTAGCCACAAACAGCGGCTTTATGTTGCTTATTTGTTGGGCTATTGGGCGCTGTTGGGGGGTAATGGGTAGCCGGAAGGTTGTTTTTGGTGTGCTATTGGACAAATCTCAGCAGCGGCTTAATATCAACACTATTACTCAGCAGGGTTACCGGAGCCGCAGCGCTTTTCATGTCTTCCAATATCCGCATCGCGAGTCTGAATCTGTTCAATTTTGCCATGCCGCCGCTGGCGTTTCATGAGTTCAACAACATCTATACCCAAGGGCAGTGGCAACAAAAGTGCGACTGGACAGTCCGCTGGCTGCAGCAGGCGCAGCCAGATCTGGTGGGCTGGCAGGAGTTATTCAGCCCCGAGCCGCTACGCGAATTGTGTCAGGCTGCCGGTCTTGCCCACTTTGCGCTGGTAGATTCGCCGGTCATAGAAGGCTTTGTTGCCCGCAAGAGTGTGGTGGCACTGGCAAGCCGTTTTCCGATTGTTTCCTTGGCGGCGGTGGAGCTGGATAGCGAACTGGCATTTTCACTTGGACTCAAGGAAGAGTTTCAAAGTAGTCGCCAGATACTGCGAGCCACCTTGATGCTGCCGGGGATAGGCCACTGTGATACTTACGTGGTGCATTTCAAATCACCTCGCAACAAGTTGCCCAAGGGCGCGGTCGAGTTGCAAGGTGCCGCCGGGCTGCTGGCCGAGAGTGCGCTGGGCCGATGGTCAGCCACTTTGCAGCGTGGCAGTGAGGCCATGTTGTTGTATCAGGCGATACTCAAGCGGCGCCGGCAAAGCGGCAATGCTGTGGTGCTGATGGGGGATTTCAACGCCGGCATAGATTCCAGTGAACTCAAGGGCCTGTTGGTGGGTGCCGGGCAGCTCTATAACGGGGATATTCGCGCTGCGGGCCTTCACGGCCTGCCAGATGAAAGGCTGAAACTGCAGCTGGCGCATTTTCAACTGTTTGACGCCTGGCAGCTCTGGCGAGAAGCCTCTGAGCAAAGTGGCGAGCAAGTGACAGTGACTCGCCCCGTGACCCATTTTCATGGTTCTCAAGGCAGTGTGGTCGACTATCTGTTGTTGAGTCAGGAGTTTGATGCCCGCAGTCAGCATAGTTTGGCAGAAGTGGCAGATTACCGGGTTTATGACAGGCATCTGCTGCGGCCGCAGTTTGAACTGGATGCCCAGGCGAGCGACCATACACCGATTTTGGCAGAAGTCCGTTTACGCCATCCCTGATTAGGAGGATGATTTTGCCGGCCTCTGGTTTTTAACTGGCTCAGAATGAGTTTTGTTGCTGCCTGCTTGTTGGGTTTGGGAGTTTACAGCCAATGCGTTCGCCCTTTACTCGCCGAAGAAAAGGGGCTTAAATGCGGCAAGGCCTTTTAAGTAAACAGGAACAGAGGATGTTTAAGAAATTGCTTGCTGCAGTTGGCGTTGGCGGCGCCAGTGTCGATACTCGTTTGCTCAATGCCAGCCTGCAACCTGGGCAAACCTTCGAAGCCCGAATCGTGCTCAAGGGCGGCGAGGTAAGCCAGAGTATTGCCGGCCTGGAGCTGGCCCTTATGACTCGGGTTAAGGTCAGTGATGGCGACAGCAGTCATTTTATCAATCATTGTCTGGCCAGCTGGCGTATCAGCGAAGGCTTTGAACTTCAGGCCGGAGAGGTGAGAGAGTTGCCTTTTATCGGTCAGTTGCATCCTGAGACCCCATTTACCGAGTTGCCGGTGCGTAACAATCAATGCCGGGTCTGGCTGCAAACCGGGCTGGCGATAGATTACGCCATAGATCCAGGCGATCAGGATCTGCTGCAGATCCAGCCTACCCAGCTGTTGCTGCACCTGCTGCAGGCCATGGAGGAGTTGGGCTTTGTCCTTAAAAAAGCCGATGTCGAGCAAGGCTATATCAACACCTCTGATTTTCGCAGTGGTTCAGGCTGCTATCAGGAGTTGGAGTTTGTACCCACAGGGCGTGGGATCCGCCTTTTGCGTGAAGTGGAACTTACCCTGGTTCCCGATGGCGAGCAAACCCATCTGCTATTGGAGCTGGACCGGGCCTTTCGCGGTGATGGCTATCTGAGTCTGACCTTGGATAACCAGGCCGATTATCCCCAGGTGCTGGCCCTGTTGCGACCTCATCTGGCTTGAGTCGGTTTAACGCCGTCCCCTATTTCACAGTGTGCGGCGATAATGCCGCTTGAGAGGAGAGTCCTATGTTGATTGCGTGTCCCCAATGCGCTGGAATGAACCGGGTGCCGGAAGAACGGCTGTCTCAAGGCCCTAAGTGCGGCCACTGCAAGCAGCCTTTGTTTCTAGGCCTTCCAGTAGAACTGACTGATGCCAACTTTGCCAACCATGCCCATAAGTCAGAGCTGCCGTTGGTGGTGGATTTCTGGGCCGGCTGGTGCGGCCCTTGCAAACAGTTTGCTCCTATATTCGAGCAGAGCGCTGCCGAACTGGAGCCGGAGTTTCGTTTCGGCAAGCTGGATACCGAAGCTCAGCAAGCGCTGGCGGCCCAGTATGGGATCCGCTCCATTCCGACCATAATGCTGTTCAAAAATGGCCGAGTGATAGCCCAGCAGGCCGGTGCCATGCCCAAACAGGCATTCCAGCAATGGCTCAAGAGTCAGCTAATTTGAGGCTGGATAACAGCAAAGCCCTGGTGGTGCTGGTGCATGGCTTCAATAAAGATGAGCGTGACATGGGCTTTCTGGCCCAAGGCTTGGCTCGGCAATACAGTATCCTGTGCCCCAGATTGCCCACCCGTTTCGGCTCACTGCAACAAGCGGTAGTGACCTTACGCCAGGCGCTGGATGAGCAGAAATGGCAGCAGTATCCCAGGGTGCACTTTGTGGCGCACAGTATGGGAGGCTTAATTGTTCGGCAACTGCTGGCAGAGCAGCCGCCCGACAATTTGGGCCACAGTGTGTTTATTGCCACGCCCCATGATGGTTCACCGCTGGCGAGCCTGGCCGATAAGCTTCCGGGATATTCCCGGCTATTTCAGCCGCTGCAATCTCTGCTGCCGGGGCAGCGCTGGGCAAGTTGGCGCGAGGATAGTCAGGCTCATCTTGGGATCATCGCCGGCAGTGGGACTCAAGATCCCTTGGGCGCCTTGATTGACGGCGAGTCCGATGGCCGGGTACCCCTGGCGTCCACCCGTTGTGATGATGCCAGTGATTGGATGGTGTTGCCCCTGTGCCATAAGGCCATACATTGGCATCAGGATACGCTGGCGGCAGTACAGGGCTTTCTTGAGCGCGGCCGCTTTGGCCCTGACCAATGAGCGCTGACTAACGGGCTAAGAAAAGTGCCGCTGAGTCTCCCGGGTGCTCCGGATAAGCTTACAGATTGTCATTCCGGGCCGGGTTCGCACCTGGCAAAATACTCAATTATTATTCACAGAGGGTTTCCTGGCTCACTCAGTTTCAGGTGCACTCAAGTTCAGGTGGGCTTATTTATCAGGAGCGAATTTGGCCGCGAAAAAGGGATGGTTTAGGCGACTGACAGGCTGGCTGATAAAACTGTTGTTGGGGCTGATGGTACTGTCTCTGCTGATGGTGATAGCGCTTAAGTTTGTTAACCCACCGCTGTGGAGCTGGCGTATTGAACGCTATTGGTTTCCACCGGCGCCGGTAACACAGGTACAGCGCCAGGTGCAGCATCAGTGGCAGCCGCTGACTCAGATATCTGCCAATATGCAACTGGCGGTGATCGCCAGTGAAGATCAGCGTTTTGCCCTTCATTCCGGTTTTGATCTCAAGGCGATTCAGAATGCCATAGAGGAAAAACTTCAGGGGGAGCGTCTCAGGGGCGCCAGCACCTTGAGCCAGCAAACCGCCAAGAACCTGTTTATGTGGTCTTCGCGCAGCTTTATTCGCAAGGGAGCTGAAGCCTGGTTCACTCTGCTTCTGGAGCTGGTGTTGGATAAGCCCAGGATCCTTGAGTTGTACCTGAATATTGTCGAATTCGGCCCGGGGATCTACGGCGTCGAAGCGGCGGCGCAGCACTACTTTCATAAGAGCGCCGCTCAGTTGTCGTCCCGCGAGGCCGCCTTGCTCGCCGCCTTGTTGCCTAATCCCTGGCAATATCAAATCGATCCACCGAGTGCTTACATGAACCGCCGCGCCGACTGGATCCAGCAGCAGATGCGGCAATTGGGGCGGCAAACACTTAAAGACCTGGATTGATTTCAATGTCGGTATTTACCCCTTGGTCGCCAGCGCTTGAATTGGCGACGACCCGATTGCGGCCACTGTTTTTGGCTTGATAAAGTGCGTGGTCGGCTCGTTTTACGGCCGCTTCTATCGATTCTGTTGCAATTTCAACCTCGGCGATGCCCAAGCTTATGGTGCAACTTATCTTGTCTCCCGTGTCGGCGGTTAGCTGCATCGCTTCGACATTGAGGCGCAGCTGCTCGGCTCGCTGCAAGGCTTGGTTTAGTGGGGCTCCCGGCAGCAAGATCACGAACTCTTCACCGCCGAAGCGGGCCGCCATCTCGGCTCCTTGGCAGTGTTGCTTCAATAATTTGGCCAGGGCGACTATCACCCTGTCGCCCAAGTGGTGACCAAAGTTATCGTTGATCTGCTTGAAACTGTCTATATCCAGAATAAGCACAGAGATAGCCTCGCCATTGCGGCCGGCCAGCTTAAGTTGATAGTCGGCCTCAGAATAGAAATAGCGCCGGTTATAGAGTTTGGTCAGAGGGTCTGTGGCCGCCTGGCGCTTGAGCTCTTCCTGCGAGGCGCGGATATCCTCAAGGATTTTGATCCTGTAGGAGATGATAAACGCCAGGGTCAGGGCTTCCAGCATAATGCCTATGCCGACTCCGTGGCTGCTGAGATAGCTCGGAGAGATCAATCCCTTGTAGAAGAGCACGGCTATGCCATTAAAGATAACAAAAAAACTGTGGCCTACCAGAAAGTACTTCACCAGTGGATTGCCCTTGCGATATAGGGAGATACTCACAGAGAAGGTCACCAACATCATGAGTGCTGCCAGGCTACTGGCGGGTTTGAGTGCTGCTGAGATATCAAATAAGCCCCAGAACAAGGTCGCTAGCAGCAGTAACAGCATCAGCTGTAGCGCCTTGTGCTCTGTGGGGTAGAACTTTCTGGTCTCGAAAATAGCCGTCATAAACAGCAGCAGGAAAATCGGCATGGTGAGCAGCGACAGATTGAGCATGAAGACGCTCGAGCCGTAGGCGTTGAACACGCTGGCAACTAGACCATAGGACAGGGCTATCCACACCAGACCCGAGATCAGATACAGCGAATAGTAGATGTTCTCTTTCTTACTGGTGGCGAAATACAGCAGGCAGTTGTAGAACACCAGTGCCAGCAACATGCCCACCATAAGTGCAATATCATAGTGAGTGCTCACCAGGGCCCGCCGCGAATTTTCTCCATCCATCAGTGTCATGGCAAACCATTGATGGGAGTAGGCGTGGCTACGAATATACAGGGTTGTTATCTGATCTGGCGCCAGCTTCAATGGGTAGACGACTGTACCCCGATACATGAGCGGGTTGTTGGCGGCCTGTTCGAGGTCCAACTGCTCGTGTCGCTGCAGTTGTTGGCCGCTTTCCTCATAGATGTCGATTTGCTGCACATGGTAAGCATGGGGCAGGTGTAAAAACAGTGGCTTTGCCTGTGAGAGCCTATTGTGCAGTATCAGCTTGAACCAGGTGACCCTGGCATTGGTACCCAAGGTGGTGACATTATCGGTTACGCCGAAAGGCTTCTGGCGTGCCTGCTCAAAGCCAAGGTTTTGGCTGTCATCAATGAAATAGCCGATTTTGAATTCATCAAGCGCGACGCTGCTTTGTTCTATATTAATAACGGGAAGTTTAACCTGCTCTAATGCAAATGGTTTTAGGCTGGTTAGCAGCAAAAACAGGCACAGCAACGCGTATCTCAATTCCATTCAAGTATCCATTTTCCCTGGCGCCGGCATGTCCAGGCGCTTCTTTATTGTTCAATGGTACCCAAGGATAAAAAGTGTCGCCAGCAATACCGCTTGTTATGCGGTTTATCGCAGATAATTATTGACGTTGATCTTTCGGTGAATCCATTACCACCATGGTGGTAATGGATTTGACTTGAGGATATTCCCCGAGGACTTCGGCATGAAAACGTTTATAGCTGCTGAGATCTTTGGTCTCGACCCGCAACAAGTATTCGTTGGCGCCTGTGATATTGTGGCACTCTACTACTTCCCTGGCGTAGCGGATATGCTCTTCAAAGCCTAACTGGGATTGTTTACTGTGACTGTTGAGGCCTATGGCGACGTAAGCAATAAAACCTATGTTCAGCTGGCTCTTGTCCAATACGGCCCGGTAGCCCGTGATCAGCTTTTTTCGCTCCAGTTCCTGTACCCGTCTCAGGGTGGCAGAGGGAGATAATCCCACCCGCTCGGCCAGCTCGACATTGGAGATCCGGCCATCACTCTGTAGCTCTTGCAATATTCTTTCGTCAAATCTATCCATGGTGATGTTTTATTGCTTACTTTCCGCTTTAAGAGCAAATATAAGCACAAAATTGCGTACCAATCCATCTAGTATTTGCTGACTGCTTATTTCAGGAGTAAAGCAAGAATGGAGCCTAATCTGCTATGGCCTTTGGTGATGTTTGCCTTTGTTTCAACCGTGACCCCAGGGCCCAACAACATCATGTTGATGACTTCAGGTGCCAATGTGGGGTTTGTTCGCACCTTACCGCATATGCTGGGGATAGTACTGGGGTTCAGCCTGATGCTGTTGTTGGTGGGTATCGGCGTGACCGGCTTGTTTCAGGCCTATCCTTGGTTGCACCAGTTACTGAGTTTGCTATGTATTGCCTACATGGTGTATCTGGCGCTGAAAATCGCCTTGAGTCGTCCGGGAAATACCAATGAAGGTTATCGCAGCATGACCTTCATTCAAGCGGCATTGTTTCAGTGGTTCAATCCCAAGGGATGGTCCATGGCGCTGGCGGCGGTGAGTCTTTACAACCCGAGTGCCAGTTGGCAGCAGTTGTTGCTGATCTCTGTAATATTTGCCTTGGTCAATGTCCCGTCTGTCAGTATCTGGACCCTTATCGGCAAACAGTTGAGTCGCTGGCTGACGGCGCCCAACTACGCCCGTGGTTTTAACTTGTTGATGGGCGGTCTCTTGCTGGCATCCATAGTACCCATGCTCTGATGTTCGCTTTTCGTGGCATTAATATGAAAGAAGGCGACCCTGAGTCGCCTTCTTGCTTGGATGCCGATTATCGGCGCTTAACGTGGGCCCGGCTCGGCATAATGGGTCATCCAGTCTTTGACCTGGTTATACCAATAGATGGAGTTGTTGGGCTTCATGATCCAGTGGTTCTCATCGGGGAAATAGATCATCCGCGATTCCACTCCACGGCTTTGCAGGGTGCGGAACAGCTCAAAACCTTGTCCCACGGGCACCCGGTAGTCCAGCTGACCGTGGCTCACCAGCGTCGGGGTATTGAAACCTGCGGCAAAGTAATGGGGCGAAATCGACTGGTAGATTTCCGGGTTTTCCCAGTAATGGCCGAAGCGGGTGCTGTGCACGGCGAAGTCGGAAGCCATCTGGGAGTACATGTCGTACACGGCGGCATGGATCAGCAGCGCCTTGAACGGATGTTTCTGCCCGAGGATGATGGAGGTCAGATAGCCGCCGTAGCTGGCACCACCGGCCACCATGCGATCGCTGTCGATCCAGCTCTTTTGTTCAAACCAGTCGGCTGCCTTGAGGACATCATCCAGAGACTTGTTTTTCCAGTCCGGGTTGATGGCATCGGCAAAGTCCTGGCCGAAGCCGCTGGAACCGTGGAAATTGGGCCAGGCGGTGACATAACCCCAGGAGGCAAAGGTCTGGGCGTTCCAGCGATAGTGGAAACCATCGCTGATGGCGTTGTGTGGACCGCCGTGTACCAGCATAAACAGCGGGTACTTCTTGCTGCGATCGAAACCCGGTGGGTAGTGCACCCACATCTGGATATCCTGGTTGTTGTAACCCTTGTAGGTCACAGATTCATAGCTGCCCAGATCCACATTCTTGAGCAGTTCGTCATTGAACTGCTCCAGCCTTTGGCCCTTGCCGTTCTTGGGATTGATCGCCAGCAGTCGCGCCGGATAAAGGAAGCTGTCGTTGAGGGCAATCAGGGTGCCTTTCTTGCCTATCTGCGGCTGACCATAGTTGGTGTCCTTGGTGATCGCCTTCACTTTGCCGCTCTTGGCATCGATATGATAGATACGGCTGGTGGCGGCATCATCAATGGCGGCGTAGAAGCCTTTGCCATCCGGCGTCCAACTGAACTGAGACACAGATCTGTCCCAATTGGCGGTCAGGGTCTTGAGCTTACGGCTGTGGATATCCAGCAGCATCAGCCTGGAGGTGTCGGCATAGAAACCCGGTATCTTCTGGCGAGTGAAGGCCAGCGTCTTGCCGTCGGGGCTGAAGCTTGGGCGGCTATCGGGCGCTTCGTTGTCCGGTGTCAGGTTTTCTGCCTTGTCTGCGCCTATCTTGCCGAGGAAGATGTCCAGCTTGGGATCGACCTGGTTGTCGGAGCCGTAGGCGTTGAAGGCGATCAGTTTCTCATCGGCAGACACATCATAGCTGCCGGCGCTTTGACTCGAACGAGGCAGCTCATGGCCCAGTGTTTGAGTAATGGCTTCTATCTCGCCGCCCTTGGCGGGAATTCGGAACACATGCGCCTGACGACGTTCATCCAGCCAGTGATCGAACTGGGCATAGGGCAGGGCATTCCACTGCTTGGCCGAGGTCTTGTTGTCCTTGTCGGCTTTCAGCTGCTCTTGCATCTGCTTCCAGTCCTGCCCGGGGAAGATGTTGCTGATGAAATAGAGATGTTTACCTACCCATTTGATGCCGTACACGCCGGTAGGCACTTCGGTCAGCCGCTGCGCTTCACCCGGGCCATTCATCGGCAGCAGATAGATCTGCCCGGCATCGTCTTCATTACGCTGGCTGACAAAGGCCAGAGTGTTGCCATCGGGAGAAAATACCGGGTTGCTCACCTTGAGTCCGGCGGCAGTTAGTGGGCGTTGATGTTTGCCATCGGTATCAAAGTACCAAAGTTGGGTCGACCCTTTGTCGGCCTTGACATCATACTCGGTCACGGGGGCGATGATATGCTCGCCGCCCGGCGATACTACCGGGCTGCCGATACGCTTGAGTTGCCACAATAGCTCAACCGACAAGGGCTTGCCCGGCTCTGCCCACGCCGATGCCAGTGGCATCAAGAGGCAGAGCAACAGAATTCCAACCTTCTTCACGGAAAGTCTCCTTTAGATACAGATAGTTATTATATTTAACAGCAGAGGCTGCCTCGGGAGTATATCCCCGGATGATGAAAACAAGCTTATCCGGGAACGGTTTGATGGGATTATTTTGTGTAACTTTCTGTTAGCGCTCGTACGGTATCGTGCGAAATTTGGCCGTTTTTTATGGGGTTAAGCCAGGCCATTTATAATTAGAGGCTATAAAGAATAATAACTTAATATTTTGTCGTGCTTAAACAAGCGCCTATTATGCGGTAGATTCTCTCTTCATATACCGTTTCCCGTATAAGGTTCCATATGTCTATTGCAGTTATCGCAGCCATTGCGGTATTTCTCGGCGTTCTGTTTATTCTGTTTCACCAACAGCAAAAAGAGCACAAATTATCCCGTCTGGTGCTGATCGGTTTAATCCTCGGCAGTGCCTATGGCTTCCTGATGCAGTCTTACTTTGGCGTGGACAGCCAGGTCACAGCAGAGGCGCTCAGTTGGATAGCCATAGTCGGTGGTGGCTATGTGGCCTTGCTGAAGATGGTGATCATGCCCTTGGTGTTGGTGTCCATGGTCGCGGCAGTGGTCAAGTTGGATAAGGGCGGCTCGCTCGGCAAGATCTCCTCCCTGACCATATTTATTTTGATGGCGACCACAGCCGTGGCGGCTTTGATAGGTATTCTGGTCACGTCCATCTCAGGGATTTCTGCCGAGGGGCTGATAGCCGGTAGCCGGGAAACGGCGCAAATGGCGGTATTGGATACCAAGGCGGCTTCGATTGCTGATCTGACTGTACCGCAAATGCTGCTGAGCTTTATTCCGGTAAATCCTTTTGCCGATCTGGCCGGTGCCCGTTCCACTTCCATCATTGCCGTGGTGATTTTCGGTATCCTCCTCGGGATAGCAGCCCGCAAGGTGATGCATGAGAAAGAGCAACTGGAATCCCCCATACGGACCTTTGTTGAAGGTGCGCAGGCGATTGTTATGCGCCTGGTGAAGATGATTATGGCGCTGACTCCTTATGGTATTGCCGCGCTGATGGCCAAGGTGGTCGCCTCTTCCAGCGGCGCCGATATGCTCAACCTGTTGGGTTTTATTCTGGCCTCTTACGTCGCCATCCTGCTGATGTTTGTTGTTCACGGCATGCTTGTAGCCATGGTGGGCGTCAGCCCACTGGACTACTTCCGTAAAATTTGGCCCGTGCTGACCTTTGCCTTCTCGTCGCGCAGTTCGGCGGCGACTATTCCATTGAATGTCGAGGCTCAGGTGACTCAGCTGAATGTGCCGCCTGCCATTGCCAACCTGGCGGCCTCTTTCGGTGCCACTATCGGCCAGAACGGTTGCGCCGGTATCTATCCGGCCATGTTGGCTGTAATGGTGGCGCCCAGCATGGGCATAGATCCACTGGACTTGCATTTCATGCTGTCCTTGATTGCCATAGTGACCATCAGCTCCTTCGGGATAGCCGGTGTCGGTGGCGGTGCAACATTTGCGGCGCTGATCGTCCTGCCTGCCATGGGGTTGCCGGTGGCCATTGTGGCGCTGCTGATCTCCATCGAGCCGCTGATTGATATGGCTCGTACCGCCTTGAACGTATCCGGCTCCATGACCGCCGGTACCATGACCAGTCGGCTATTGAAGCAAACCACGGAAAACCAGACGGCCGAGCAGCAATAAGTTAGCCCCGGCTAACGGCTTGAGAAAAAGGATGCTGCGGCATCCTTTTTTGACTCGTGCTCTCAACCCCCAAAGGGGACAAGCTGGATTTTTGTTGTCTCAGGCGGTTATAATTCCGCCATCCTCGCCTATTGGAGCTCACGCCAAAATGAACAACTGACACCTGATCACCAATCTTTTTTACTTTTCCATTATTAGATTGGCAGGGTCGGTCGGCGTGTTCGCTCAAGTCTTTATTGTTGCAGTCAGTTGGTACTCATTCGCCATATCATGACTGCTTAAACCCGGATCGGATCTCGCCGTGCCTCCCTGTCTAGAACAAAGACAGGACAGCCATATCTTTTTGATGTTTCGCCCAGCCTTGACTAGGCTTTGAAATACCCATCAAAGCTCAGTCGAGGTTGGTTATGACCAGTGCCCGTCGCCAGTTGATAGATGTTGAAAGTACGCCCTTTTACCACGTGATTAACCGTTGCGTTAGAAGGGCATTTTTGTGTGGTGAAGATGCACTGTCGGGGCGCAGTTACGAGCATA
>NZ_NIJM01000023.1 GCF_002836945.1 Shewanella chilikensis | reverse complement strand
GCGTTGTTGCAAATTGGCGTAGCCGAGACAGGGATGTCGAGGCTCGAAGGTCGAGGCTCGAAGGTCGAGCAAGGCGAATGTTGCGAAGCAACTAGTTCATGAGCGCGAGCCAAGGAAGGCGAGCTGGCCCTTATGCATGGATGCATTTGGCGAGTCCTGAGTGTAGCCAATTTGTTTCATAAGCCAGCGGGGATTTCGGCTACGTTGGGGGGTCCTTGGGGATGCAAGGGGCTTTGGACAAGCAAAGCCCCTTGCCCAGTGTGGTTTGGCGAGAGTTGCTTAGCAACGTGCTTTCGAGCGAGAGCCAGGGATGGCGAACTGGCCCTTATGCATGGAGGCATTTACACCACGACTTTAGACCGCTGGCACAGCGGCTATCATAGCTTCCAACTAAGAGTATCTAAGTTAGTATTGGCCGAGCTTCTGAACTATGATGCAGCCCATCACCTGCGGTGCGCTTTTCGCACAGGCGATCCTGTGACACGGCGTGAATACGTCCCTGTAGCCTCGACGAAAACATCCCTGTTTTCGACGGTCACAGTCCCGCCTATGCCTGATAATTAGGTGTATGTCTGCAAATCGCTCAAATATTTCAAGCTACTCCATTTTCACAGAATTACACCGAATCCCGCTCGAAGCGGCCGTAGGGCGTTGATGACCATCGCGTAGCGAGGCATGGATGCCGAAGCAGCGCCAGTCGAATCAGGGATGAGCGTCTGGCGCGATAGCGAATTGGCATCATAAGCACAAGGGGTTTTCCGCTGCGTCGCGGGTCGCTGGGGGTTTGGAAAGGGGGCGAGTCGATACAGCCCCCTTTCCTCGGGTGCGGGGCGAAGCACCACGACTTTACGCCGCTAGCACAACGGCTAGCATGGCTTTAAGCCAAAGCTCACCAATAAACTTGATCTCAGCTTCCAGCTAAACCGCAAGCCCGTCACCCGCGGTACGGATAGGCTGGAAGCCCGAATACCATGAAGGACAGCACGTCTGAGAACGGCCTCTCACACAGGCTTTTCCTAGCCAAGAGGCAACCGGCTTCAAATATGACGCTAATGCCAACCCTACTCCTGCAGCAGATCGCGACAGATCTGCACCAGATCCGACTGTACTGCCGCGGCAGTCACTTCCCTACCGGCACCTGGGCCGCGAATGATCAGCGGATTACCCTGGTAGAAGGCCGAGCGGATGACAAACACATTATCTCCCGGGGTCAGGTTGGCGTATGGATGCTGACGCTCGACCCATTGCAGAGAGACTTCGGCGTTAACCTGGTCATCTTGCTGCTCCAGTGAAGCCACATAGCGCAGCACCTTGTTTTGCTCGGCCGCGGCAGCAAACTGCTGCGCGAGAGTGGCATCCAATTCGGGGATCCGCTGCAAAAACTCATCCAACGGAATATCGGCCAGCGCCTCAGGCACCAGAGAGCTTAAGCGAATATCCTCAAGCTCCAGTTCCAAACCGATTTCACGGGCCAAAATCAACAGCTTGCGCTGCATGTCACGCCCGGAAAGATCGTCCCTGGGATCCGGCTCAGTGATCCCCAGCTCTTTGGCCTGCAACACCAGCTCGGAGAAAGGTTTGATGCCATCGAAATGCTCAAACAGCCAGCAGAGCGTGCCGGAGAAGATACCGCCGACAGCCTCTACCCTGTCGCCGCTGTTGTGCAAATCATTGAGCGCGTGCTGCACCGGCAGCCCGGCGCCGCAACTGGCGTTGTAACGCCAGAACAGTCGGCGGTTACCCAGTTGTTGTTTCAGCTCACGGTAGAAAGGCAATGGCCCGGAGCCGGCCAACTTGTTGGCACTGACCATATGAATGCCACGGGCAAAAAACTCAGGATACTGCAGTGTCAATCCGGCGCTGGCACTGATATCCAGCGCCACCAGTTCATCGGCTTGCAGCAACGCAAGCTGTTCGAACAGATGTTCATACTGCCAAGGGGTAGCTTCGGCTTCAAACCTTGTCTGCCAGTCATCCCCAAAGATCCCCTCATTGCAGATCCAGGCACGGCTCGAACTCGCCAAGCCCAGGAGTTCAACACTGGCCTCCAGCTCACGTTTGAGGCCGTCGCGTGCTCGGCTAAATAGTTCCACCCAGGCTTCGCCTATGTTACCCACCCCCAGCAGAATAACGCCTATGCGTTTGCGGGGGCCGGCGCAGCGCCTGTGCACCTTCTGGGTCAGCAGGTTCACCTGAGATTTGGGCACCAGGGTGACCAGGCTGAGTTGGTCCTGATACAGAGGCCGCGCTTCACGGCTCAGCAAGCGGGCAAAACTACGGCGATAACTGCCGGCGCCACTGCTTACCAGGGCCACCAGCCCAAGCTCTCTGTCCTCGGTAATGCTTTGAATTTTGAGCTGGGATGTCTGCGCTTCCAGTAACTGCCAGACTTGGCGGGATAATTCGGGAGTAAAGGCCAGCTCAAGTTTGTGTTGCCCTTGAGACCAGTAGGCCAGCGGGGTCAAACCCGCCTCATTGAGCGCATCGAGCGTCTGAGTCTGAGCCTGGGTGCCATTGAACTCCAGGCTCAAGAGGGACACCTGATTGAGATTGGTCACCACAGGGGCGCTTGCGGCATCACTCTTGGGGGCTATCAGGGTAAAGTCGGTATGCGAGGCGTAGCTAGAACGCACCGCCAGGCTGACATCGGTATTAAATAACGGCTGCAGGGTACGGCAATGCAGTACCGGGGAGCCGAGCCGCGCCAGGCGGTCGGCCTCAGCCAGCGACATGCTACTCAGCAATTTGGCATCGGCAATCTTGTTGGGATCGGCATTGAACACCCCTTCAACATCTGTCCAGATAGTGACCCTGTCGATATCGGCCAGGCTGGCTATAAGAGTGGCACTGAAGTCGGAGCCGTTGCGACCGAGCAACAGAGTTTCGCCTTGGCTATTGGCGCAGATAAAGCCGGTGATCACCAGGCGCTCATCGGGATGCTCGGCCAGCAGCCGCTGCACCCTTTCACGGGACTCATCGAGGCGAATCCTGGGTACTGCGCCCTCATCGGCAATCAATAAACTGCGGGCATCCACATGGGAAGCGGCAACACCGGACTCCCGCAGCAGCGCCGCCATCAGTCTGGCCGACCAGCGTTCGCCGAAACCCACCACCTGATTGCATTGGTATTCGCTGAGTTCAGGCAAGGACAATAAACTGGCCAGTTGCGCCTTATCTGTAGACAGACGCTCCCGCAGTTGACGTGCCTGTTCATTGCCCAGCAGCTGTTCAATCAGATTCTGCTGATAACCGACAAGCACCTGTAGCTCTTCCTGCCACAGAGCGCCAGATTCCTTCAGGTTCAGCAGTTTATAGAGAAAATTGGTACTCTTGCCGGCAGCGGAAACCACCACAAGATCATCGGCATGACCATGGGTTAGCAAAATATGGGCGACCCGTCGGTAGCAATCGGCATCGGCGAGACTGGAACCGCCAAACTTATGTAGGTGACAACGTGCCATCTCAAGCTCCTTCAATTCAACAGTTTGCGGCTGCCGCCAATCCGGCGGCGATATCGTCCAGCAGATCCCGGCCATCTTCTATACCCACAGACAAGCGGATAAGCGTGTCTTTAATACCGGCTTCGGCGCGAGCCTCACTCGCCATGGCTCTGTGGGTCATGGTGGCGGGCACGGCCACCAGGCTCTCAACCCCTCCCAGGCTCTCGGCCACGGAAAACAGCTTGAGCGCGCCGAGGAAGGCAACCACCTGCGCCTCATCACCCTTGAGTTCAAAACTCAGCATAGCGCCAAAGCCACTCTGCTGCCTGGCGGCAATCTCATGACCTGGGTGGCTCTTAAGCCCCGGATAGTAAACTTTGTCTACCACGGGACTCTGGCTCAGCAGCGCCACTATGCGCTCGGCATTGGCCTGATGCTCGCGGATCCTCAGCGCCAGAGTACGCAGGCCACGCAGGGTCAGGTAGCTGTCGAAGGCGCCACCGCTCAGCCCGAGCGTGTTGGACCACCAGTGCAATTGCTCTGCCAGTTCAGGATCTTTGGCAATCACGGCGCCGCCTACCACATCGCTGTGGCCATTGATGTATTTAGTGGTCGAGTGCACCACTATGTCGGCCCCCAACAGCAAAGGCTGTTGCAGCGCCGGCGATAAAAAGGTGTTGTCGACCACCACCAATGCCCCCTGCTGGTGGGCCGCCTCGGCAATGGCGGTAATATCCACTACCCGCAGCAGCGGATTGGATGGCGTCTCGAGCCACACCATGCGCGGCTTTTGCGCCAGGGCAGCGGCGAGTGCTTGCGGGTCGGTTTGATCCAAAACCTGCAAACGAAACTGGCCCTTGGCGGCCAGATTGGTGAACAGCCTATAGCTACCGCCATAACAGTCATGGGGCACCAACAAGAGGTCATCCGGCCCCAGCAGGTTGACTACCAGAGTAATGGCCGCCATACCGGTAGCGGTTATTGCCGCACTGCAGCCCTGCTCCAGCTCCCCCAAGGCATCCCCCAGAATGGAGCGGGTAGGATTACCCGAGCGGCTGTAATCAAAGGCTCTTGGCTGAGTGTGGCTATCAAAGGCATAGTTGGTCGACAGATAGATGGGTGGCACCACGGCCCCGTGCTGGCTGTCTGATTCGATGCCCTGCCGGACCGCTGTGGTTGCTAATCGCCGCTCTGTCATAATCGACTCCTGAATGCTGAAGTTCGACACCACAAAGATGTCTGGACGTCTAAATCTAACCAATGACCATCCAGCCGTCAATAGGCATCAAGACGTTTGGACGTCCAAATGTATGGATTTCTGTTCATATTGCACAGATTTTGCAGGCAATCATTTGACTGTATCCTGTAAGGGTTTAAAATCTGCTGCGAATTAGTGAGATCACAGGTGAATCAATGACTGAATGGAATGGCGAATACATCAGCCCTTATGCCGAACACGGCAAGAAGAATGAGCAAGTGAAAAAAATCACTGTCTCTATTCCGTTGAAGGTACTGAAAGTATTGACCGATGAGCGCACCCGGCGCCAGGTAAACAACCTGCGGCACGCCACAAACAGCGAACTGTTGTGCGAAGCCTTCCTGCATGCCTATACCGGCCAGCCACTGCCCAATGATGAGGATTTGTCCAAAGACAAACCAGACAGCATCCCGGAAGAAGCCAAACGCATGATGGATGCCATGGGCATTGAATGGGAAGACATGGAATAAGTGTCTTATTCCTCTGAATTATCTTATTGTTGAACAAGGATCGCTGCGCGATCCTTTTCTTTTGGGAGCTTGCGAATGCTGTCATTGATAGATCCCGTCACCCTGTTGCTGGCATCCCTGATCATATTTACCGGTGCCCTGACCCAGTCGCTGATAGGCTTTGGCCTGGCAGTGGTAGCCACTCCCTTATTGTATATCGTCGATCCGGAGCTGGTTCCCGCTCCTGTTATCGCCATGGGGTTTTCCATCGCCCTGCTGACACTGATACGCGAGCGCGGCCACCTGGAATTCAACGGCTTGCAATATGCCTTGCTGGGAAGGCTCCCCGGCGGCCTGATTGGTGCCACCCTGCTGTTGCTGGCACCGCAACCGATTATGGGCTTGACCATAGCCCTGATTGTGGCCGTAGCCGTATTCCTCAGCCTTAGAAAGTACAGCATCAAGATCAACCGCCTCAGCCTGTTTATTGCCGGGATATTTTCCGGGATATTCGGCACCGTGGCCGCCATAGGTGGACCGCCGATGGCTCTGCTGCTGGCGGGTAAGGATGCCAGTCAGTTCCGCGCAGCGCTGTCGGCCTTCTTTATCTTCAGCTCCTTGATAGCCTTGATTATTCTCGGCTGTTTTGGCCTCTTGACCTTGAGACACTTATGGCTGTCGCTGTTGCTGCTGCCTGCGGTATTTCTCGGTTTTCTGCTGGCTGGCCGCTTGGTGGGCCGGGTGGATAAAGAGAAGACCCGAGTTCTGACGCTGGCGCTGTGCGCCCTGAGCGCTCTGTTGCTGACCATCAAATCAAGCCTGGCGCTCATCAACGGTTAATTTTAGAAGTGATAGCTGGTTTGCAGCACGCCGCCTATGGCGTCATCGCTGCCAAACATGCCGGTGAGATCCAGCCGGAAACTGTTGCCTATGGCGAACCCTGTCCCGAGTGAATAAAGATCAGCGCTGTGATCATTGAGATCCTGGCGATAACCGAGCCGTAAAGCAACCCAGTCGGTAGGCCGGTATTCACCGCCTAAACGCCAATAGCGGCTGCCCTCAAGCTCGGCAAACTTGTCGTTGTCGGTAAGATCCAAGTCGCTGCTGAGTGAAAAGGCTGCCCAGTCATAGGCCACCCCGGCGGTAACCATAGGTTTCACCTGATAGGTAAGCTGCACGCCGCCGGCCTCTATGCTGCTTAAGTCCCGCTCGATAAGATTACGACCGCTGACACCGATAACCAAACCATCCAATGGCTGAAATGCCAGGCCAAGATCCAGGTTAAAGCCTGTGTCATCACTGCGATAATCATCATCATTGAAATCATCGGCATCGAAGTTGTTGGCGCTGACGGCATAATTAAAACTATCCAACCGTTGCAGCTTGGGAGTGACTCCCACTGTCACCGGCATATTGACGATAGATAGCGGATAGCTCACAGCCACCCCGAGCTCGGAAACCGCCCCGGCCACCACTCGCCCCTGGGAGGTCAAATCTTGGATTTCCGGCGGGTTATTGGGATCCAGATTATCCAGGGTATCAATATCCGCAGCGGCGATTTCGGCTATCCCCAGAGCATCGAGATAACTCTTGAACACAAAGGCATAGCTAAAACCATCCGAGGGCAGGACCAACGCCATATTGATACCGGCACTAACGTAAGCGCTATTGCCCTGCAGCGATTGCAAGTCACCACTGAGGCGCTTGCGGTAGTCATCGATAGCCGCTGTGTCGGCGGCGTCTATGGCATTGACCAGGGCGTCATAGTTATCCTGCAGGGCGTCAAACTTGTCGATCATCTGATCTTTATCGGCGCCATCGGCGCCTATGGTTGGAATGAGTAAACTGAAGTCACTGCTGCGGCGCGAAGGCAAAGCCAGCAGGGCCGGATTGGAAAAGGCCGCCGCCTCACGATTACCGGCCGCCACGGCAACCCCGCCCATGGCATCGGCGCGGGCCTCATAAACATCCTGCCCAGCCAACGCCAGCGTGCTGGCAAGCCCCGTCGTAAGCAGTGTCAACAGACTCAGTTTCATCTCATCACCCTCTTGCTTTTATCTGTAACCAGACGCAAGACGTTAGTTATATGGGTTAAAGATAGTCCAAATCTCAGTGGCACAATGGTATCAAGATACAAAAAAAGCCCGTACCAAATGATACGGGCTGAGGCTCAAACAGGTTCAGAAGTACTTGTTAACCAAGATAGCTCTGACCTGCATAGAGAATAAAGTGTCTAAGTGCCAGCACCCCGGTCAGACTACAGCAGGCTACCGCCAACATAGCGCCCTTGGTGTGACGGGTACTCGCAGGCAGCAACAACATTGAAAGCAGCGGGATACCAAAGCCGATACCCACAACCCCAATCCAGAACACGCTGGCCCAGACGCCACTTGTCAGTGATGCCAGCGCTGCCGCCGCTGCACCGCCCTTGAAATAGAGCGCGCAGAACAGCATGAACAGGAACAGGATTTCTGCCGCCATTATGGGCAATTCCAAACCGTGCATCCGTCCCAGCTGTGGGCAGTGCTTGTCTGTCTTGAACAGCAGCAGCGCCACTACCGCATTGGCGGCCGCACCGGCCGACAAGCCGGATACCAGGAACAGCGCCGGTAATACGGCAGTGTTCAGCATGGGGTAAGCGTTCATGGCGGAGATCAGGAAGCCTGTGTAAGCACCCACGACAATCGCCAGCACAAACAGCAGTACTTCCATAGTCTTGCGAAGGCCAGTCAGTGATTCTGCAATCCCTTTAAGAAAGCCCAGGCCCCAGTTACCGAGATCATCTTTCAGCACGACCAGCGCATAGGCAAAGGTCAGCGGAATATAGGCCAGCAGCGCCAACACCCCGATGGACATCACAGATGTCAGGTTGTAGTTGATCAGGATCAGCCAGAAGTGGAACGGCTTGGTCAGGTCAAACACCAGACACAGCATCCCCAGACAAATAGCCACTGGCGCTATCAAGGCTGCCGCCTTGAGAAGACCGCTGTCACCCTCTGTCTTGTTTTGCACCCAACGCAGCCCGATACCAATCAGCAGACTGCCTGCCGATAACCCAGCCAAGAAGAGGTAAACCGCAATGACCCAGTTCCAGGTTACAGGGTCGTATTGTGTCATATCGCCCCAAGTATTGTTCATGATTGGATCCCCCCTCTCTTGACAGGAATACGGTAGATTCTGGGCTTGGTACCCAGATGGGTCTTGTCCTGATAAGTCACGCGAGTGTTAAGCAGAGTCGCCACCTCGCTGCCGACCTCATTGGCATCACCGAACACCAGGGCATCGGTAGGACATACGGTCACACAGGCGGGTTGTTCGCCGCGCGCCAGTCGGGTGTCCTTACAGAAGTTGCACTTGTCGGCTACCTTGGTTTCCGGGTTCATAAAGCGCACTTTGTAGGGGCAGGCCGCCACACAGTACATACAGCCAACGCATTTATCTGCCTTGATGGAAATAATGCCGTCCTCGCCCACATAGGCCGCTCCGGTAGGACAGACCTTAACGCAAGGGGCATCTTCACACTGCTGACAGGAAACCCTGTGATACTTGAAGTGCAGATGCGGCGCATCCCCGAATGGACCTTCTACCCTTACCTGCAGGCGAGTTACGCTCTCAGGTACACCGTTTTCGCTGCGGCAGGCGACGTTACAGGCCTGACAGCCGATGCACTTATTCTCGTCGTGCACCATCACATATCTTTTAGTCATCTTCGCCTCCCCTTATGCCTTTTCCAGCTTCACACCTGTGGTGTGTACGTTCATACCGCACACAGGTGCAGTCACGTTGGGCAGCAGGTTGCCGCAATGCACACCCTTGCCGGTCGCCCGTGCCAGCTCCTTGTTCTTGGAACCAAAGCCCATGTAGGCGAATACAGTGTCGGGACGTATACCCTTGGTCACCAGCGCGTGGCCCTCTTCACTGCCGACACTGGACGTGAGACGAATGGCATCCCCATTCTCAATGCCATGCTTGGCGGCGGTGTCAGGGTGGATCCAGACGGCGTTGTCGGACATCAGGTTGGCCAGCATAGGCACATTGTGAGTTGCGCCATTGGTATGCACCGCCACCTTGCCCTGAATAAAGTAGAGCTCATCCGGCTGTTTCAGGGTCACTTCGCGATAAGCGATAGTGCCGCGTCCAGGCGCCATGCCTTCCACCTTGGCGGAGGTCAGTTCAATCTTGCCGCTGGGGGTCTTGAACTTAAGCGCGCTGCCGTAGGTACCATCTTCATCCATGGCTCTGGCGTTGGGGTAGGCGGCGACAAAGTCGGCCACCATCTTGGGTTCGCGCAGCATCAGCGGTTTGCCGTAGCTGACAAAGCCCTTGTCCTTGATGTGCTGTAGCAGCTGGGCGTCTTTATTCACCTGCAGGAATTGCAGGGTTTCCATGTTTTCCCAGGGATAGTACTGCTCCAGGCCCATCTCTATGCCCAGTTCACAGAAAATTTGCCAGGAAGGCTTGGCATCGCCAATCACATCCACCACTTGCTGACGCAGGTAGTAGGCCGGGTTCTTGCCGGACTTGTCGGCCACCTCTTCATCCCGCTCCAGATAAGTACACTCAGGCAGTATGATGTCGGCCCAGGCGGCGGTTTCACTGATGTAAACATCACAGGAAACCACAAACTCCATCTTCTTCAGGCTCTCAACCACCTTGGCGCGGTCAGTCATGGTCTGCATAGGGTTGGTACGGCTCATAACCCAGGCCCGCAGTTGGTAAGGCTTGGCTTCCAGGGTTGCATCTATGATTGACTGATAGATACCACCACCGGACCAGGCCATGGCAAACTGCTCATCCATCTGGTCGATACGTTTGGCTTGCGGCTTGGGCAGTTTAACGCCCGGCTTACCCAGCTCAGGAGCCACGGTCTCACCGGCAAACTTGTTGTAACCACCGGCCTTCTTACCCATGTAGAGACCACCCTTACGCTCCAGGTTACCGATCAGTACGTTGGCGGCATACAGTGCCCGGCGCATATCGAATTCTTCCGGAGTGAAGGTAGATCTGTGGCCAAAGTCGACCACGGCATGGGGCGCCGCGGCGGCATACTCGTGAGCAATACGGCGGATATCTGCGGCAGGTACGTCGGAAATTTTCTCAGCCCATTCGGGGGTGTAGGCCTTAACCTCAGCGGCAAACTCTTCAAAACCCACAACATAGCGCTCAATAAAGGCCTTGTCATAAAGGTTGTCGGCAATCAGCACATGGCACAGCGCCAGGGCCACGGCCACATCCGAACCGGGACGAATGGCATACCACTCATCGGCCTTATCGGCCACCACAGAGAATCTGGGTTCAAACACCACCAACTTGGCGCCTTTGTCGGCCTGGGCCTTCATCATTCCCCGGGTTTCGGACATATTGATCCCCTCATAGAGGTTATGACCGAAGTTGATGATGTACTTGGAGTTGGAGAGATCCCGCTTCACCTTGGTGCCGAACATCGCCTTGGCGGCGACCACATAACCGCCCGGGCAAGTGGTGTTGTGGGTAAAGGAGTTGGGGCTGCCGTAAGCCTGCCCCAAATAGAACAGGTGTCCGGATAGCGAACCTGACTTGGAGGAAAACGCCACGGCTTCAGGGCCATGCTCGGCCTTGATTTGATTCAGCTTACTGGCGATGGTTTGATAGGCTTCCTGCCAACTTATTTCAGCCCACTTGCCTTCGCCGCGCTCACCGACGCGCTTGAGTGGTTTGACAATCCTTTGTGGATCGTACAATAAACTAAGGCCGGCGCCGCCACGGGCACAGACCTTACCGCCGAATGATTTGGCTTCTTTATTGCCAGAAATAAAGACGTTTTTGCCGTCGATTATCCGCGCCGAAATCGGGCAACGGGTCGAACACATCTCACACATACTGGCAACTTCAGTGGCACTGCCGGTCAGAGGGCTGCGCCCCAAAGCCGCCAGCGAACCGGGCAGAACTCCGGCCAGGGCACAGGTTGCCCCTCCGGCTCCAGCCCCTTTCAGAAAGGTGCGCCTATCAAGCTCTATCATGGTTTACCTCCATCCTCTCCCCTCGGGGAAAGGTCGCTCACACAGGTTATTGTTTGAATGGGATTCCGCTTGACTACAGCGGCTTGAGCTCATTGTTTACCCATTAAATTCCTGTGGGTATTGTGGTAAACCACATAGGGGGAGTGAGTGTGATCCATGCCCCGCAAAGATGCCGGAAAGGACATGAAAGTGTGAGGGTAATCCAGCCTCTAGCCGTTAAAAAAAAGCCACCACAAACACCAAACTGATTAACAAAAACCACTTTAGAGATAACAAATATTCACAATTGTTAAGCCGATCACGCTCATAAAATCAACCAAAACAACAGTGATGATTTCTGAGGAAAAAATAAAAACACAATAAAATTAAATAAATAAATACAAAAACGGTAAGTCAATTAGATTTATTTCAATGATATTTTTATCAATTAGATTATTTTCATGAAGGTGATCTACTTCAAAGCTGATAAACCTCAGGATTGCTAAATTGACAACCGCAAGGACACATAAAATAACAGCCCATTAACGGAGCGGGCGGTCACCCCAGAGGAATAGATGATGAACACCAGCAGCAAACTCGGCCTTCTGCTTTTAGCCTGTGCATTGGCCACAGGCGCCACCGCAGCGGACGGCGGCAACCCCAAGAAAGGCAAACACTTGTACAAAAAAGTCTGTAAAGAGTGTCACAGCAAAGCTGGCATAGGCGGCGAACTGACTCCCATGAGCAAGACCATGAGCCAATGGGACAGATTCTTCGCCAGAGACAAACACAAAGCCAAACCCGAGGCGTTTCAGCCTTTAACTGAGCAGGAACTCAAGGATATTCAACAGTTCCTGTACGACCATGCCGCCGACTCGGATCAACCCCAGACCTGCGGTTGATCCGAGCGCATAGGCGCCAATCACTTAACTAAATTTACGGCTTGCAAGCCAAGTATGGGGTTACCCCAGGGCCGCTTGCTGCCTGAAAATGACCGGCAAGGCCGGTCAGGAGAATCAACTATGCGTACTCTTATCGCACTGGCGGTGGCCCAGGCACTGGGTTTGGCTCTGCTGGGCAGCCCCCAGCTTCAGGCCGGGGAACTGGATGACAGCACCAAGATCCGCGAGCTTAAACAGCAACTGCAGGAGATCACCGAAGAGCTGGATATACTCAACAGCCGGGTGGACAAGACAGAGCGGCACACGGCGCTCGATCGACTGGAGATCAGCGGCGACTTTCGTACCCGAGCCCACTCGCTGCACTATGGCAATGTCACCTGGCATCCGGCGATCAAGATGGACTTCAACGACTTCGGCGCCAAAGCCATGGCCGGCGAACTGGGCAACCCCATGGATCCCTCCTCGCCCCTTGGCAAGATGATGGCTGCCAACCCTGAGCTGGCCAACGCCTTTGCCCAGGGGCAACTGCAGGGCGTTATGCCCTATGTGCTGGCGCCTTATCGCAGTGGCGACATAGACAATGACATCTTCTACACCACTCGGCTACGGCTCGATCTCAAGGCTAAGGTGTGGGACAACGTCAGCTTTGCCGGACGCCTGACCATGTTCAAGGACTGGGGCGATTCCACCGGTGTGCAGGTGTTTGATTCCTGGCGCTCTTTCACCATGGACGGCACCAACTCAGGCAACCCCAGCGGCGACTGGCTGCGGGTCGAGCGCGCCTACTTTGACTGGAAAAACATCGGCGGCAGCGAGTTTTATCTGTCTGTCGGCCGTCGTCCCTCCACCTATGGCCCACCGAGCCACTACCGGGAAAATGAAAAACGTGGCGGCACCCCTTCCGGACACCTGGTCAACTTCAACTTTGACGGTGCCACTCTGGGCTACAAGCTTGGAGAGCTCACCGGGATAGAAGGCCAGGTGGTGCGTTTCTGTTACGGTCAGGGCTTTGAGTCCCAATGGGGCAATGGCGAGCTTTATGGCGATACCGTCAGCAAGGACACCCATCTGGGCGGTTTCAACATTGATGTGATCAACGACGGTAACCACTTCCTGCAGTTGACCCTGTTTGCCGCGCGGGATATCAACGACGGCTTCAAGGGCACCATGGCCTTCCCCAACGAGTTGGCCGGAATTTTCGCCCCCACTCTATACAGCGATCTGCAGAAATTCGACAACTTCAACTTTGTTACCCGGGTGCAACCCAGCGGGGTCATAGGCGACATGTATCTGGGCGGCCTGGGCTATGCCTATGAGTCCGATGACGATCTCAAGCTGTTTGCCTCCTTCGGTTGGACCCGCGCTGAAAGCAACGGCAACGCCGGCATGTTCGGCGGCATGTTGACCGACGCCGTGTTTCAGGCAGAGCTCAACAGCAGTGGCGATGAACTGCTGATGGTGCCATCCAGCGCCGAGTCCGATGCCTCCCACGATGGTTACGGCATCTATATCGGCATGCAGATCCCGGCGCCTTACGGCAAGTTCGGTCTGGAGTACAACTATGGTTCCAAGTACTGGACGCCCTTCACTCAGGCCCAGGACGACCCGGTCGGCAGCAAGCTGGCCACCCGCGGCCATGTGGCCGAGGCCTACTACATCTTCGATATCAACCCCAGGATGTTTATCAAGCTGGCGGGGCTCTACTACGACTATGAATACACTGGCTCGGGCACGCCCGTGGGTGCACCTGTGAAGGTGGATGATGTACTGGACGGCAGCGCCTATTCGCTATTGCCCGTGGTGGATACGGCGCTGGATATCAACGCCTCACTGACAGTGAATTTCTAGGGAGGAACACAGATGAAAACATTTTATCTGCCATTTATAGCCACGGCACTCTGGCTCGGCCTCCTGAGCCAGGCCCAGGCCGGCGGCCCCCACAAAGAGGTACTCAAGGGTCCCTTCAACACAGGCTCGGAAGTCACCCAGGCCTGCCTTGAGTGCCATGAAAAGGATGCCGATGACTTTATGCTGTCATCCCACTGGACCTGGGAACTGGAGCAGAAACTGCCCGGACGCACAGTCAAACGGGGCAAGAAAAACTCCATCAACAACTTCTGTGTTTCCATTGCCGGTAACGAGCCGCGCTGTACCGGCTGCCATGCCGGTTACGGCTGGAAAGACAACAACTTCGACTTCAAGGACAAGACCAAAGTGGACTGCCTGGTGTGCCATGACACCACGGGTACTTATGTTAAAGATCCCGTTGCAGCCGGTGAGGTATTCAAGACAGTAGATTTGCTGCGGGTCGCCCAGAATGTCGGCAAGCCGGTGCGGGATAACTGCGGCAGCTGCCACTTCTATGGTGGCGGCGGAGATGCGGTCAAGCATGGCGATCTCGACTCCTCCATGGCCTACCCGGACAAGGCCACGGATGTACATATGGACAGCGACGGCAACGACTTCCAGTGTCAGGACTGCCACACCACCCAAAAGCATATGATCAGCGGTAACGCCATGGGTGTGTCCCCCGGCGGTGAAGATCATATCGGCTGTGACAATTGCCACGACAGTGCACCACACAGCAACAAACAGCTGAACAAGCACGCAGCGACCGTGGCCTGTCAGACCTGCCACATTCCCTTCTTTGCCCGCCATGAGCCCACCAAGCTGCACTGGGACTGGTCAACTGCCGGTGAAGACAGGGAAGAGAGCCTGGATCAATATGGTCGTCACAGCTACGCCAAGAAAAAGGGCAGCTTCGTTTGGGGCAAGATGGTCAAGCCCAGCTACGCCTGGTACAACGGCCGCGCCGATGCCTATATGGCCGGTGACAAGATGGATCCCGAGCAGGTCACCCGTCTGACCTTCCCCCTGGGTGACATTCAGGATCCCAAGGCGAAGATCTACCCCTTCAAGGTACACACAGGCAAGCAGGTGTACGACAAGGTCAATAAGGTACTGCTCAATCCCAAGACCTATGGCAAGGGCGGTTTCTGGTCTGAGTTTGACTGGGATAAGGCGATTCGCTTAGGGATGGCCGCCAGCGAGCCCATGCAGGCCAAGGGCATCAGCTACAGCGGTCAGTACGGCTTTGCTCAAACTGAAATGTGGTGGCGTATCAACCACATGGTCTCGCCCAAGAGTGAAGCGCTCAAGTGCGCCGACTGCCACAACGGCGGTGACCGCCTCGACTGGCAGGCGCTGGGCTATGAGGGCGACCCCATGAAACACAAAGGCGGCGCTCGCCACGCCCGCTGATCCGATTCAGGCAAGCCCTGAAGACCGGCTCCCGCATCTCCCTGCCTCCCGGGAGCCGGTCACTCTCATCTGCCACTCTCTCATCTGGTACTCTCCAAACGAGATGCCACTTATCCCCAAAAAAGACATTTAGACCCAGAATCGGGCCAAAGTGTCCAAGCGGCACTACACTGAATTAGACTATGACGGTAAATTCGGGTCATTGATGATACAACTCCCTACAAAAAATGGCATTTTTCTTGCGTTGTCTGGGCATCCTTTTCTGTGGCAAGTGCAATGACAACAAACGGCAAGACTTTTTCCTCATTAAACCGCTCCCTGGGTGAGCTTAGCGGCGCCTTTGCCGATCTGGGAACCTTTCTCCCTCTGGTGCTTGGGTTGATAGCTCTGAATCAGTTTTCTCCCCAAGGCATTTTTCTCGGTTTCGGTCTCTTTGCCCTGGCCACAGCCCTGTTTTATCGCCGCCCCATTCCCGTGCAACCCATGAAAGTGATTGCCGCCCTGGTCATCGCCCAGGGGCTGACACCCGGCATGATGCAAGCCAGCGCCATGCTGATGGGAGTAATACTGCTGGTACTGGCGGCTTCCGGCGCCATCAGTTGGCTGTCGCGGCAAATATCCCAGGCTATCAGTGTCGGCATCCAACTGGCCATAGGGCTGCAACTGTTGTGGATGGGCTTCAAGATGATGGCCGACGAGCCTGTGCTGGGATTCGGCGCCTTCGCACTGATTTTCTTTGCCCGCTTTATCCCGCTGCGCTATCTGGCCATGCCCTTGGTGATTGCCCTCGGCATGCTATGGCAATACCAGCAAGGCGGCAGCGACAGCAGCTTTGTGTTCAACAACACGCCTTGGCACTTGAGCTGGCCCGAGTTAAATGACTGGGGAGCCGCGGCAACCCTGTTGGTGCTGCCGCAACTGGCGTTGACTTTGACCAATGCCGTTATCGCCACCTCAGTAATGGCCAAAGAGAAGTTCCCCGAAGACAGCAAGCGTTTCAGCCCCAAGGCCTTTGCCACCAGCTCTGGCCTGGCCAATCTGCTGCTGAGTCCCTTCGGTGCTTCGGCCATGTGCCACGGTGCCGGAGGGTTGGCGGTGCAATACCATTTCGGTGCCCGCCGCCTGTGGGCGCCGCTAATCTTCGGCGGCAGTTGCCTGCTGATAGCCCTCTCCTGGGGGGAAAACGTGGCCTGGCTGCTGAGCCTTATTCCGCTGGCTATTCTCGGTAGTCTGCTGTCCACCGCCGGCTTGCAGTTGGCCTGGTCCAAACGCCTCTTGGACGGCAAGCCTTTCTGTATCTTTGTTATCCTGGCGACCGCTGTGGTGAGCCTGGCCGTCAATGCCGCCGCCGGTTTGGCTGTAGGCGTGGTATTGGAGTTCGGCCGCCGTCAGTGGCAAACCCTTGGGGCACTGCGATAAAGCCGACACCAGCGACTTGAGTCAAGGATAATCATTCATTCCGGGATGGTGCCCCCATAGGCAGCCACACCCGCACCCGGCAACCGCGGCACTCGCGGCGGTTTTCCAGCTCCAGATGACCATTATGCTGAGTCACCACGTCGCGGCAGATAGCCAATCCCAGCCCCAAGCCATCCTCCTTGGTGGTAGCAAAAGACAGCATCAACTCCGCCGCCGAGGCGCTGAGGCCTATGCCTGTATCCAAGAGTTCCAGCAGCAGCCAGTCTCCCTTGGTCCCGGCTGCGGGGGGCGCGGCCTGATAGTCGAGTTTGAGCTGGATCTCCCGTTTACCCGAAACTTCATCCAGGGCATCCATAGCATTTTTCAGCAGGTTAACCAGCATCTGACTCAGCCCTACAGCATCCCCCAGCAACGGCCGCTCCGACCCGCGGCGACTTATTTTGAGCTCGACGCCCTGCTGCTCCATCGGCCGCTGAAACAGCGCCAGTGCATCCCTGAGCAGTGACTCTATCACCACTGGCTCAGATTCGGCCCGGCGCCGACGCAGCAAACCGCGAATACGATGCACCACGGCCCCTGCGCGGATAGACTGATTATTGATCTTGGTCAGCACCTCACGCATGGCATCGGCGCGCTCGCCACAGCCCTCGGCAGCGCGCTGCTCCAGCACCATCATGGCGCCTTCACTGTATTGGGTAATAGCGGCAATCGGCTGATTGAGCTCATGCGCCAGCCCGGCACCAATTTCGCCCAGAATAGCGGCACTTTGCATTCGTTCCAGTTGCAACTCTTTGTCCCGCAGTTGTCGCTCTGTTGCCAACAGGAATTCACTCTTCTGGCGAAACTTATATTCCAGCCACAGGTGGTAGAGAGTGGAGATCAGGAACAGTAACAGCAGCGCTCCGCCCCACTCCTTGTTCTTGCGTACCCAGTCGATGGCGGCTTCATACAGAGGAGGTGGGCCGCCGTGAAGATCCAGCTCCTCATATAGTTTGATCACCTTGAGCTGACTGATAGGAGCTGTCCAGCCCATGGTGTCGGCCTTGATCGCCGCTTCAGAGTCGGAAGGCAAGTCGAACAGCGCCCGGGTCACCGCTTGGGTGATATGACTGGGCACCAGATCAGAGGCGGCAAATGACCAGTTGGGATAGAGGGCACTGCTGGTCTCGCAGTCATACCCCTCGGGCTTGACGCCGTTGATTACCCGATAGTCCTGACGTTGCACCAAGCCGGTTTCCACCATCTCCTCAAGGGTACAGAAGGGAGTAATGGCGGCATCGACAGTGCGGTCACGCACCTGGTAAACCAGAGGCTCCAGCGGAAACCCCAAAAAACGCACTTCGCCGAAAAAACGCTTGGCAGCAAAGCCACGCTTGTTGAGCAAGCCTACTGTCGCCTGATATCCCCCCAGCGCCTGAGGATCGCTGGCCACCACAGTAGCACCACGCAGCTCCTCAATATTGCGCACCGGGCTGTCGGCCCGCACTATGATAGCCGAGCTGATAGCAAAGGTAGTTCCCAAATGCTTGCGACTACGCATGGTAGCCAGCCATGACAGGGGCAGCTTGCTGCTGAGGCTAAGGTATTGCCCTGGGTTGGTCACGATAAAGTGGATCCTGTGCTCCAGCAATTGCTGGCTCATTTGCTCAAAAGTCAGCGGTTCGACCTCGAAGCGATTTCCTGGAAGTTCTTGGCTGAGATATTGCATCATGGGGCGCCATCTCTCTTTGGCTTGAGCCACACCATGATTGGCCAGCACTCCGACCCGAAACACGGCCTCTATGGGCTCGTCACCCATTTCGGCATCGGTCGCCGGTTCATACAGTTGCGCCGAAGCCGAAGCACACCCGGCCCCCAACAACAGTATCAAGATTAATATTCTGGCCATTCCCACTCCCTTTTATCCATGAAGATAAGCTAATACAGACAGCAAAAAAATAACTTGATGGAGGGCAAATGTCGGCCAACACCTCAGTGATCTGGCTCTAAAAGCCAACAACCGAGTTTGAGCCTCACCACGACAAAGATTAGGATTGGCTTATTCACCTGAGAGAGGCAAGTATGTGACTGACGTAGCGCTTTATTTGGTGGACGACGATGCCGCCGTCCGGGATTCACTCGGCTTTATGCTGAGCCAATTCGGTTATCAGCTGCAAGCCTTTGACAGCGGCCAGGCATTTCTCCAGGACGCTGAGTTGGAGGCGCCAGGCTGCGTGATCCTCGACAGCCGCATGCCTGAACTCACAGGCCAGCAGGTACAACAGAGACTACTGGAGGCCAACAGTCCCTTGGGGATCATCTTTCTTACCGGCCATGGCGATCTGCCAATGGCCGTTGACGCCTTTCGTCAGGGAGCCTGCGACTTTTTCCAGAAACCCGTGGCCGGCAAGGCGCTGGCCGCCGCTATCGAAAAAGCCTTCGACTACAGCCTCAAGACCCATGAACAGCAACAACTGCAGCAGAAATACGCCACCCTGACCGAGCGCGAGCAGCAGGTATTGCAACTTCTGGTGCAGGGAATGACCAATAAACAGATGTCCGAAGCTCTCTATCTGTCGCTGCGAACCATAGAGGTACATAGGGCCAAGATCATGAAAAAGCTTGGCGTCCACAGTATTGCCGAACTGATCAAGTTCACTCCCTTGGTTTGACTCCCATCCCGGGTGCGACAGCTTGTCGCACTTTGGTTGTTTAGCTTTGCCCCGCCCGCGCACAAGACCCAGAATGGGTCACCCAAAACAACCAAAATCAATAAGATATGCGCTTTTCACCTTCTCCTCTCGCTCTGGCTTTACTGCCTATAATCGGTCTGGGCACTGCCGCCAAGGCCAGTGATTCTCCCATGGAAGTGCTGGTGGTGCGCGGCAGCGTACAGAGCAGCGTGCTGCAGACCTCGCCTGAAGCCACCGCGCCCAAGGCCGATATCAGTGGTCTGCTCAAGTCACTGCCCGGCGCCAACGTCAACAGTAACGGCCCACTAACCGGCATAGCCCAGTACCGAGGCCTCTTTGGCGATAGAGTCGAAACCCAGGTCGGCGGCATGAGCATGGCCGGCGCCGGTCCCAACGCCATGGATACTCCCTTGAGTTATGCCGTGCCTGTAATCACAGAGCAACTCGAACTGGATCGCGGCATAGCCCCAGTCGCCAGCGGCGTCGATACCTTGGGTGGCAGTATCCGGGTAGTGGAGTCCCAGGCCCGTTTCGATGAAGTCAGCGGCCTGGTCAGCGGCCAATACCAGCATAATGGCGAGCAGAGTCGCATCGGCGTCAAGAGCAACTTCGGCGGCGAGCGTCAGGCACTCATGCTGTATGGCGACTTGTTCAAGGGCAATGATGTGCCCGAGAGCGGCGATAACCACAGA
The DNA here is from genome assembly GCF_002836945.1 of Shewanella chilikensis. Lineage (GTDB taxonomy): Bacteria > Pseudomonadota > Gammaproteobacteria > Enterobacterales > Shewanellaceae > Shewanella > Shewanella chilikensis. The sequence goes on along the minus strand of NZ_NIJM01000023.1, from coordinate 52,870 downwards.
TTACTGCCAGGGGTCTACGACAAGCAGGTGTTCGGCGGTGAATACAGATTCAACCTGGCCGACAGCAACGCCGATGATGAGTCGATAGCCTTCTCGTTCCAGCATCTGGAAACCACAGATGCCGCCACCCCGGCGCTGCCGATGGATATCGACTATATCCGCACTGACAGATTCAAACTCAGTGGTGAGCACCTGCTGGCCGATTGGCAGATGCGCTGGCATCTGGGCTACAGCGATGCCCGTCACGGCATGGACAACTTCAGCCTACGGATGAAAATGCCTACCATGGCACCGCGCTACACCATAGCCGACTCCAAGAGTTTCGACGGCCATTGGCAAATGGCGAAAGACAGCTGGGAATTTGGCTTTGATTGGCGCCATGCCGAACACGATACTGTGGTGACAGACCCCAGCAACAGCAAGTTCCGGGTGGATAACTTCAACGGTATCAACGACAGTGTTTATAGCCTCTACGCCCAATGGCAACAGGATTTTGGCCGCTGGAGCTGGCAACTGGGCAGCCGGGTGAAACACTACAGGTTTGATGCCGATGCCGTGAGTCACTCTATGGCGGCGATGAAACCGGCAATCAAGACCCTGATGGACAGATTCAATCAGGCCGATCGCAGCCAAAACGATACCGGGCTGGACTTGGTGATCAACGGCCGCTTCGAAATCGACAATGAGCTGGATGCCATAATCGGTCTGGCACGAAAACAGGCCAGTGCCAGCTATCAACAGCGCTATCTCTGGGTGCCGATGCAGTCCACCGGCGGGCTGGCCGATGGCCGCACCTATGTGGGCCAGATGGACCTGGATCTGGAAACCGCCTGGCAACTGGAGCTGGGGCTGGATTTACACCGCCAGGATTTCAACCTGACCCCAAGGGTGTTTGTCCAAAGGATAGACAACTATATTCAAGGCCTGCCCACGGATGATCCTGCCGTTATCGCCGCCGGCGATGCCAACACCTTGGTGTTCAGCAATACCGACGCCCTGCTCTACGGCATGGATATCAACGCCCACTGGCAGTTGCATGAACAGTGGAGCCTGGATCTGCAAGCGGCCTATACCTATGGTGAGCGCCGCGACGTGGAAGACAAGCTTTACCGTATCGCCCCGCCCAACCTGACTCTGGGACTCAACTGGGATCAGGGCAGCTGGTTTGCCCGCCTGGAGACAGTAGCGGTTGCCGCCCAGGATAAGGTCTCGGCCACTCAGCTGGAGCAGGAAACTGCAGGCTATGGCTTGGTGAATCTGGCGGCCGGTTACCGCGGTGACAGCTTTATGCTCAAGGCCGGAGTCGATAACCTGCTGGATAGAGAATATGTCGATCATCTCGCCGGTTATAACCGGGTAATGGGCGGTGATATCGCCGTCGGCGAGCGCTTACCACAACCCGGTCTCAACGCCTGGGTCATGGGCGAGTACCGTTTTTAAGGGCGCCACGGTTGCCCGCTTAAGGGTTCATCCTCACCGTGCTCCCGCAAGCCGTTGAGATTTCCACTGCAATTGAACCTGCCCCGGCCTTTTCTCGTCTCGGAAGGCCGGGATTTTTTTAAGCAACAGGCTTCTTGGCCAGCTTACGTTGCAGGGTGCGGCGATGCATTCCCAACTGGCGGGCGGTGGCCGAGACATTGCCCTTATTGGCATTGAGTACCTGCTGAATATATTCCCACTCCAAGCGCTTGGGGTGCAGCGGGGTTTCATCAGGCAAGGATGAAGCCGTATGGGGTTTAGGCTCGACTTTGAGTGCCGCCAGCAGTGTCCGGGTGTCGGCCGGCTTGGCCAGGTAGTTATCGGCCCCCAGTTTCACCGCCTCCACCGCAGTGGCTATGCTGGCAAAGCCGGTGAGCAACACAATACAGGCCTTGGGCAGGCTGGCTCGCAGCGGTACTATCAGGCTAAGGCCGTTGCTTTGCGCCAATTTCATATCCAGCAGCACATGGCTCGGCTGCCAGCTGCGGGCGCTGAGCAGTGCTTGGCTGGCATCTTCGGCATGGCAGCACTCAAAATCATGCCGCTGCATACGCCGTGTCAAAATGGCCGCCAGCGCCAAGTCATCTTCGACTATCAATAGCCGCTTCATGCCGCATCTCCTTTAATGGCAGAAACCGGCAATAAGGGCAGACTGATACGCGCTTCACAGCCCTGTGGGCCGTTGTGCAACACCAGCTCGCCCCCCAGCTTCTCCAGACTGGCGTGACTCAAGAGCACGGCAACCCCCATACCTGTGCGGCTCGCCACTGGCATCAGTCCAAGCTCACCCAAGAGATGGGCCTCTATGCCGCGGCCATAATCCTTGATGTTAATTTCAAGCCGAGTGTCACCGAGCGAATCGAAGCCAATTTCAACCTTGGGCTCGCCTATATTGTTAAGGCTAGCCTTGGCAGCGTTATCCACCAGCGCCAGCAGCGCCGGCAATAGACTGGCATCTGTGATAATTTCACGTTCAGTCAGGCCAGCAGGCAGGGTGAGACTGAAATCCACCTCGGGCATCAACAGCATGAGTTGCTGGCGCATATTTTGCCCCAGTGCCGCCAATGTCACGGCCTGGCGGCGACGCTCACGAATCGATTCAGTGGCGCGGCGCAATTCATTGAGTGTGACTTCACAGCGGGACAACGCCTGATCCATTTGCACCTGCGCTTCGGCATCCAAACCCTCTTCCATGGCTTCATCCAGCAGTAATCTCAGGCTCGCCAGTGGCGTTGCCAACTGGTGTGCCATCTGCGCCGAAGCTGTGCCCAACGCCAGCAGCTGTTCCTGCCGCAGCTGATTTTCCCTCAGCCAACCGAGCTCGGTATCCTGGCGTCGCAGACGACGGCTTATCAGGGCGACACTGGTGGTCAACACCAGTGCCGACACCACAAAGTTGAGCCACATCCCCAGGAAGTGTGAACTCATATCCATCCCCTGATGACGGATATGGCCTTCCGGCAAGCTTAAGATCATCAGGCTATAGGCCAGGGTCGACAACGCAGCCAGGCTCCAACTGCCCCAGGCGGGCAAGGTGACCGCCGCCAGCGCAATCGGCACCAGCAGCAGCGAAATAAAGGCATTGGTAGCACCACCGGAAAACCACAGCCAGGAGATCCAGAACAGGGTGTCCAGCAACAGGGCGATAAAGATACCGGCACTCTGACGATAAAGAGGATGACGCAACCACAGGGTCAAGGCCAGGTAGGCACTTTCCAGCCCGAACACCCACCACAAGGGTTCAGGTTGCAGCGTCAGGCCAAAGGCGTCACTGCCGAGCAGGGTCAACCCCAATTGCAGCAGCAAACCCAAAACCCGCAGCAACGCCAGTTGATCGGCCGCCGCCAGGCCACCGGTTCGGCCAAATAAGCCAGTCATTCCCATCGGGGTACTTTTCATCCGTTTATCATCCGAAAACCTGCAAAGGCATTGAATCGGCAGGTATACCAAGTTGGCTATGGCATTGCGAGGCTCTGGAATGTCAATGTCTGCCGTCGACGCCTCGGCACGGCCGCTTTACATCATTAACAAGGCTTCACATTTTAGGGGCTTTTCAAAGCCAAAGCACTTGTTTACCCTGTGGATTCACCCTTTTTCATTCCTGAGAGGCTGCAGAACCCGCCGATGACCACTTCCTCTTCCTTGCCGCTGATCCTGGCCGGCCCGATATTGCGTCACTGCGACCGGGACCATTTCACCCTCTGGTGGGTCAGCAGCAAACCGTTGAGCCCGCAATTGACGCTTAAGTTGAGTCACAAGTCGGCGCCCTTGCCGCTGAATGAAGAACAAGTGCACCGAGTGCAACTGGGCGAACATGCCTGGCAGTATCTGCTGCACCTGGAGGTTCCCGGATTACTGCCCCAAGGGCAAGCCGTGGGTTATAGCTTGGAAGATGCCGATGGTCAGTCGCTGTTCGCCGATATCGAAGGTCTGTGTTATCCGGACAAATCCTCCCCCGAACTGGTGCTGCAGCCCAGGCTGGATCGTTTGCTGCACGGCTCCTGTCGCAACCCGCACCATCACAGCGGTGATGCACTGGTGGCGGCCGATACTCTGCTGGAGCAGAACAATGCCCCTGCCGAGCGCCCGGCGCTACTGATGCTGAGCGGCGATCAGCTCTATGTCGATGACGTGGCCGGCCCCACCCTGGTGGCCATTGCCCAGGTAATCGAGCTGCTGGGACTAAAGCAGGAAAGCTTTAGTGACGCCCCACTCAAAGACTCGGCGCAGATAGATTATGGCCCTGACTCCCTCTACCAAAGGCCAAAACAGCTCTTGCCCCGTACCCAGTATCCGGCCAAGACAGCACTTTGGCGCTGGTATATCAATCACCCCATATTCACCTCTTCGATGGCTGAAAACCATCTGCTGAGCTTCGCCGAAGTCACGGCCCTGTATCTTTTAATCTGGTCACCGGAACTGTGGCAGCAACTGGAACTACCGCAGCAGTTACCCGGGCTGACCGGCAAACGGGCACAGGAGTGGCAGACCCAGTGGCAACATCTATTGGAGTTCAAGGCGGGTCTTGGCAAGGTTAGGCGCCTGCTGGCGCATCTGCCTACTTATATGATCTTCGATGATCATGACATCACCGACGACTGGAACCTCACGGCCCGCTGGGAAGAGGCCGCCTATGGTCACGCCTTCTCCAAGCGCATCATAGGCAATGCCTTGCTGGGGTACACCCTGTTTCAAGCTCTCGGCAATCAACCCAAGAGGTTTACCGACTTTTTCGAAGATCTGAGCGGCCTCTATCTGGCCGACAGCGAGCGCCAGGATGCCCTGATAGACAAGCTGCTCAAGTGTGAGAACTGGCACTACACCCTGGATACTCACCCCAGAATGGTAGTACTGGATACCCGTACCCGCCGCTGGCGCAGCGAATCCAACCTGGCCAAGCCTTCCGGACTGATGGACTGGGAGGCGCTGATGGATCTACAACAGGCGCTGCTGGGGCAGGATAAGGTCATCATAGTGTCGGCGGCGCCGATTTTCGGGGTCAAGCTGATTGAGGCTGTGCAGCGCACGGCCACTCTCATAGGTGCTTCGCTGCTGGTGGACGCCGAAAACTGGATGGCACACCCCGGCGCCGCCAACGCCCTGCTGTCGATCTTCATGCACAGACGTACCCCGCAGGAGTTTGTGATCCTCTCCGGCGATGTGCATTACTCCTTTGCCTATGACATAGGGATCCGCTTTCGCCGTGCCAGTCCCAACATCTACCAGATCACCGCCAGCGGCATCAAAAATCAGTTCCCGGAAAAGCTGCTGCCTGTGTTTGATAAGCTCAACGGTTGGCTCTATGGGCATTTCTCGCCGCTCAATCTGCTGACCAAACGCAAACGCATGTCGATCCGCGGCCGCCGCCCCAATGGAGCCCCCAGCAAGCGCCTGGTCAACCAAAGCGGTATCGGCCTTCTGGAACTGGCAGAAAACGGCGCCCCCAAGCGGATAGCCGTACTGCACGCCGATATGAGCCTGACCGAGTTTCAAGCCCCCAAAGACAGTCGCGACTGAATCCCGGGGAGCGGATTTTGATCTGCCCGGCTTGGTGACAAGCCGGCTCAGGTTATAATGCAGGCATTCATCCCGGCTCAGACTCACGATGCAATACCGACATATAGACTCATCCAGACATCTAGAACTGCGCGAATTTTATATAGATAGCGTGCTTTTGGTGCGTCTGTACTCGGGTCGTGGCTGGGTCAGTATCAATGGTGAACGACTGAACGTAAACCAGGATACTCTGCTGATCATTCCCCGTTTTGCCCATATCTCCTGTCATATAGAAGCGGCGCAGCAACCGCTGACGGTGCAAACGCTGACGCTGGATGAAGCTTTGCTGGCAGAGTTGGCCGTCGACTATCTGCCGGGCCAGTGTCAGATAGATGGCCACAATCGCCGCTACGCCCTGAATACGCCGGATGCTGCCAGGGACAACTTTGAACTGCTGCGGCTCACCCATGAACTGGTGAGCCAAACACCTCAAGCTCCCTGCCTGCTGCGCCAATGTCAGTACTTTATCCTCAAGGCGATACTGGCCGCCGGAGTCGATCTGTTCAATACCCTCAGAGTCAAATATGACGAACCCAGGGAAAGGGCGCTGGCACGCCTGATCATGACAGATCCCGGCCATAAATGGACCCTGGAACAAGTCGCCGCCCGTCTGTATACCAGCCCGGCCACGCTCAGGCGTCATCTGCAACAGGAAGGCTACAGTTTCAGTAAATTATTGCTGGAAGTGCGCATGGGGGTAGCTCTCAACTATCTGACCTTCACCGACTTCCCGGTCAGTCGGGTCTGCAAGCTGTCCGGGTTTCACAGCCCGGCCTATTTTTGCGACAAGTTCAAGCAGCATCAGGGAATGACACCGCTGCAGTTTCGCAGCCATTCCCGCAGCGGCAACGACATTCTGGCACTGTTTGCCCTCAAGGATAGCGGCTCACCTGGACACAGACGCCCATCGCTGGTGCTGGCGAAAACTCCGGAAACAACAACTGCGAAATAAAATGAGCAGATAACGAAATGAATTCGCTTTAGCGACTCTTGTCGCCATGCTTGACTGCCCCTATGATCTCAGGCGTCCGTCGACCTTTCTCTCTTCGCCCTACCGCGTAGTTTTCTGCGGTGCATCCAGGGCGTGGTCGACGCCGAACTGATCGAAATCGAGTCCAACTTTCAAACAACTAAATGCCTTTTGACAATTCCAGGGCAGGGGTAAGTGTGTCTGTAATTCCTGTAACGCATGCCAACTGGCGTGCCCGACTCTATCTGCGCTATGGCCCCAGACGGGGGCAAACCCGGCTGCTGCAAAGGGAACAGTTTGGTCCCTTGCTGGTGCAACGCCCGTTTCAGGCCGAAGCCGGAGTCTGCCACACCTATCTGTTACATCCACCGGGCGGTGTAGTCGGCGGCGACCAGCTGCAGATCATTATCGCCGCCGACAGCGGTGCCCACAGTCTGGTAACCACTCCGGGCGCCGGTAAGTTTTACCGCAGCGGCGGCCAATACGCGGCTCAGCAACTGCAACTGCAAGTGGCCGATGGCGCCCTGCTGGAATGGCTGCCCCAGGAAACCCTGTTTTTCCCCGGCGCCTGTGCCCGCCTGGAAACCCGCATAGAGCTGGTCACAGGTGCACGCTTCATCGGCTGGGAGATGCTCTGCTTCGGTCGCCCTGTGCTCAAGGAGCGCTTCAGCCATGGCGATATCCGCGGCCGCAGTCAAATTTATCTGGATGGCGAGCTGCGCCTGTCTGAAGGCCTGTTTGTGCAGCAGGCCGGCAACCCTGAGCAGTTGGCAGGATTACAAACCTATCCCATGCAGGGCAACTGCTACGTTTTCCCCGCCGATGCGCAGTTACTGGCGTTGGTACGCCAGGCATTGACTGCCTTCGCCGCAGACACAAGCGATTTTGAATACGGTGCCACCCTGGTAGACGGCATTCTTTGTATCCGTTTGCTGGGACACCAAACCGAAGTGCTGATGACGGCCTTGATTGCCGTCTGGCAACAGATCCACCAACACTGGCACGGACGTCTGCCGCAGCCGCCAAGGATTTGGGCGACCTGATAGCGAGACCAGAAGATGGAATTGACCCCAAGAGAAAAAGACAAACTGTTGTTGTTCACCGCCGGGCTGGTGGCCGAACGTCGCCGGGCCCGAGGCCTGAAGCTGAACTACCCGGAAGCGGTAGCCCTGATCTCCTGTGAAATCATGGAGCGGGCCCGTGACGGCAAGACAGTAGCCGAATTGATGAACTACGGCCGCACCATACTCAGTGCCGAGGATGTGATGGAAGGCGTCCCCGAGATGATCAGCGACATTCAGGTGGAATGCACCTTCCCCGACGGCACCAAGTTGGTGTCGATCCACGAACCGATAATCTGATTGGAGGCAGCGGATGATCCCGGGCGAATACCGCCTCAATGAGGCACTGGGCGACATTGAAATCAACACTGACCTGCCCAAGTTGAAAATTTCGGTGGCTAATCTGGGTGACAGGCCAATTCAGGTCGGCTCGCATTTCCACTTTTACGAGGTCAACCCCCAACTGGCGTTCGAGCGCGAGCAAACCAAGGGGTTAAGGCTAAATATTCCGGCCGGCATGGCAATCCGTTTCGAGCCCGGCCAGCAAAGAACCGTGGAGCTGGTGCCCTTTGGCGGTCGCCGGGCCATCTATGGTTTTCGCGGTGCCATTATGGGCGCACTGGAGGCAAAATGAGCAAGTTATCACGACGGGCCTACGCCGACATGTATGGCCCAACTAAGGGCGACCGGGTACGGCTGGCCGACACTGAGCTCTTCCTCGAAGTAGAGCAGGATTACTGCCGTTACGGCGAAGAGGTCAAGTTTGGTGGCGGCAAGGTGATCCGCGATGGCATGGGCCAGAGCCAGGCACTGGCGGCCGACTGTGTCGACTTGGTGATCACCAACGCCCTGATCTTGGATTACTGGGGCATAGTCAAGGCAGACATAGGCATTAAAGACGGCCGCATTCAGGCCATAGGCAAGGCCGGTAACCCAGATGTGCAGGATGGTGTCAACATAGTAGTTGGCCCGGCAACCGAAGTGGTGGCCGGTGAAGGTAAGCTGGTCACCGCCGGAGGGGTGGATACCCATATCCACTTTATCTGCCCACAACAGGCCGAAGAAGGTCTGGTCAGTGGCGTCACCACTTTTATCGGTGGCGGCACAGGGCCTGTGGCCGGCAGTAACGCCACCACAGTCACTCCGGGGATCTGGAACATGCACCGGATGCTGGAAGCCGTGGACTCACTGCCAATCAACATAGGCCTGTTCGCCAAGGGCAATGTCAGCAATAAGGAAGCACTGCGGGAACAGATAGCGGCCGGTGCCATGGGTTTCAAGATCCACGAGGACTGGGGGGCTACGCCAGCCGCCATAGATCATTGCCTGCAGGTGGCCGATGAGATGGATGTGCAGGTAGCCATTCACTCGGACACACTCAACGAAGCCGGCTTCTATGAAGAAACCATCAAGGCGATCGACGGCCGGGTCATTCATGTGTTTCACACCGAAGGCGCCGGTGGCGGCCATGCCCCGGATGTGATCAAGTCAGTAGGAGAAGCCAATATTCTGCCGGCCTCCACCAATCCCACCATGCCTTACACAGTCAACACTGTGGATGAGCACTTGGATATGCTGATGGTCTGTCATCACCTGGATCCGGCCATTGCCGAAGATGTGGCCTTTGCCGAGTCGCGCATTCGTCGTGAGACCATAGCCGCCGAGGACATACTGCATGATCTCGGAGCCATCTCAGTGATGTCCTCCGACTCCCAGGCCATGGGCCGGGTCGGGGAAGTGATAATGCGTACCTGGCAATGTGCCCACAAGATGAAGCTGCAGCGCGGGCCTCTGACGGGAGACACGGAGCACAACGATAACCAACGCATTAAGCGCTATCTGGCCAAGTACACCATCAACCCGGCGATCGCCCATGGCATAGCCCATGAGGTGGGTTCGATAGAGCCGGGCAAACTGGCCGATATCGTGCTCTGGGATCCGGCATTTTTCGGGGTTAAACCCGCACTGGTGCTCAAGTGTGGCCTGACCGCTTACGCCCCTATGGGCGACATCAATGCGGCCATCCCCACTCCGCAACCCGTGCACTATCGCCCCATGTATGCCTGTTTTGGCCAGGCGCTGCACAGCAGCTCCATGCTGTTTCTGTCCAAAGCGGCCATCGCAGCGGATATCCCAGGTAAGTTGGGGCTCAAGAGTCGCATAGGTGAAGTGAGGGGCTGTCGCAACATAAGTAAAAAACAGATGCTGCATAACGACTATACCCCGGAGATCCAACTGGACTCCCAAACCTATGAAGTCAAGGCCGATGGTATGCCGCTGGTGTGTGAACCGGCCACTGAGTTGCCCATGACCCAGCGCTACTTCCTGTTTTGATATACAGGCCTTGAAACCAAGAGGAGCAAGTTTAGATGATCCATTTCTGTCAACGCCTGGAAGCCGATGAATGCCAACAGCTCCCGACACTGCAGCTGTGGCTGTCGATGGATGAGCGGGTTCGCAGCCGCCAAAGAGTGACCTTGAGTGACGGCAGCGAAGCCGGATTGTTTCTGCCACGCGGTACTGTCCTCAAAGAAGGCGATATTCTCAAGGCAGAAACGGGCGAGTTGGCCAAGGTTTGTGCCAAGGCCGAGAACCTGTCCGTGGTCAGCAGTTCAGACCCACTGCTGCTGGCTCGTGCCTGCTATCACCTGGGGAATCGTCATGTGCCGCTGCAGATAACCCAAGGCCAATGCTGTTACCTGCACGATCATGTTCTGGACGAGATGATTAAGGGACTCGGACTCACGGTCAGCTATCGCCAGGACAAGTTCCAACCCGAGGCGGGAGCCTATGGTGGCAGTGCCCAGGGCCATAGTCACGGTAATAGTCACGCTCATAGTCACGGCAATAGTCATGGGCACTATCACGGACATGGTCACGACCACAGCCATGAGCACTAATATCAACCCAGGCCGGGTTCCAGCCCATGGGCAGCTGGGCCTTGAGCCTCAGACCAAGGCACCCGGCGAGCTTGGCCGCTTGCGCCTCTATCAGTTGGTGAGTCCGTCTCTGCCTGTGGGGGGCTTTACCTATTCCCAAGGACTGGAGTGGGCCATAGAGCGGGGCTGGGTCAAAGACCCTGTCACCCTGGGACACTGGCTGCAAAACCAACTTAAAGACAGCCTGGCCACCTTGGAGCTGCCCTTGCTGATGCGTCTGTGCCAGGCGCTGGCGCAAGAACACATCTCTGCGGCGAGCGACTATTGCCGATTACTGCTGGCCAGTCGCGAAACCGCAGAACTAAGGCAGGAAGAACGCCAGCGCGGTCAGGCCTTTGCCAAACTGCTGCCACAGCTGGGGATCCCACTTGCGCCCGAGGAGCGGGAGCTGGTGCTGCAAACCCAACTGGCGGCCTTTGCCCTCGCAGCCAAACACTGGCAACTGCCGACATATGAACTGTGTGAAGCCTATTGCTGGAGCTGGCTCGAAAATGCCGTCACTGCCGGCGTCAAGCTGATCCCCCTGGGACAGAGTGCCGGTCAGCAGCTGTTGCTGCAACTGAGCGCCGAGATCCCCGAGGCGCTGCAAAAGGCGCAAGACTGGCCCGAAGCCGATATCGGCAGTTATACCCCGGCACTGGCCATTGCCAGTGCCCGCCATGAAACCCAATACACCCGACTGTTTCGTTCATGAGAGAAAATATGCAAACAACCAAACAACCTTTGCGCATAGGCGTTGGCGGCCCCGTTGGTTCGGGCAAGACAGCACTGTTGGAAGTTCTGTGCAAGGCGATGCGTGACAACTACAACCTGGCCGTGGTCACCAACGATATCTATACCCAGGAAGACGCCAAAATTCTCACCCGCGCCGAGGCCTTGAGCGCCGACCGCATAATAGGCGTGGAAACCGGTGGCTGCCCCCATACGGCAATTCGCGAAGACGCCTCTATGAATCTCGCGGCAGTGGAAGAACTGACGGCGCGCCATCCCGGCCTGGATCTGGTCTTTGTCGAGAGTGGCGGCGACAACCTCAGTGCCACCTTCAGCCCAGAACTGGCAGATCTGACCATCTATGTAATAGATGTGGCCGAGGGCGAGAAGATCCCCCGTAAGGGCGGCCCTGGCATTACCCGCTCCGATCTGCTGGTGATCAACAAGATAGATTTGGCGCCCTATGTCGGAGCCTCGCTGGAAGTGATGGCCGAAGATACCACCAGAATGCGCCCCAACAAGCCTTGGGTATTTAGCAACCTCAAGCAGGGGCAAGGGGTGGCTGAAATCATCGACTTTATTGTCACCCAAGGCATGCTGGATCAGCACTGAGCCAGAGCAGTGCCTGCCATCTGGGCAGGCACTGTTTTTTGATATCCAGTCCTTTAGGTGGCACACCGACCGACTTGTGGCATACTCAGGCGAAACCACCTTGGGAGCCTAAGATGCATCTGTGTCACTGCCAACTTGAGCAACATGGCGAGGCGATACGCGCCATCTTCAACCATGCCATTGCCCATACCACAGCCCTTTATGAATATCAGCCCAGGAGCGAGCAGCAGATCCGCGACTGGTTCGGCGCCAAACAGCAAGGCAACTGGCCGATTCTGGGCGCCGAGGATGAGCAGGGGCAACTGTTGGGATTTGCCAGCTTCGGCCCCTTTCGCGGCTATCCGGCCAACCTCTACTCGGTGGAACATTCTGTGTATGTGCACCCGGAGCATAGAGGCAAAGGGGTGGCGCGCTTTCTGATGCAGCATTTGATAACCCAGGCCCGGGAGCGCGGCATACGCACCATGGTGGGCGCCATAAATGCCGGAAACCAGGCCAGTATCGCCCTGCACCTGAAGTTGGGGTTCAAACACTCAGGCACCCTACCCCAGGTGGGCTATAAGTTCGACCGCTGGCTGGATTTGGCGTTTTATCAGCTTATGCTGCCGGGACCTGCCGAGCCCTAACCCTTTCGGGCACGAGCCGATTTTCGTCTTATACTCCTGAAAAAATTCATCATTCCCGGGCAATCCGCTATCTGCGTCGCCATCTTCAAGATTTTCCGTATTCTGCTCAACAACTGAAGCTTGCCCATCGTAGTGCTCTGTGGAGTAGTACTGATAGCCACCTTGATTTGTTGATGAGCTACAGCCATCCCCATACCGCCATGGGTAGCCAGATGTACATCACCACCCCGCGGAGCCCCTCAGTGCGCGGCAAGGTCATAGATGTGCCCGTCACCCCCAACAAACTGCTAAAAGAGGGCGAGTGGCTGTTCCGGGTCAATCCGACTCCTTATCAAACAGAAGTCACCCGGCTGTAAGCCAGCCTGGAGCAGACCAAACAGGCAGTATTGGGGCTTGACGCTGTCTATAAGGCCGCCGAGGCCAGTCGCATCAAGGCCGAGCTGATCTTCCGCGCTCTGCCGGGCAAGGTGTTTCAAGCCGAAGTGGTCGAAGTGCTGCCGGCCTTAGGTGAATCTCAGGTGCAGGCGCAGGGACAGCTCTATGGCTCGTCACAAATTCGCCTCAACGGCCAACCTCTGGTGAAACTCAAGCCGCTGGATGATCTGAGTCAGTATCATTTGCCACTGGGCACCAATGTGGAGATTGCCATCTATTCCGACAGCTTTGAGCATGTGTCAATCATGCGTAAGGTATTGATAAGGAATGAAAAGCTGGCAAAACTATCTCTATCTGGATCACTGAGACTCCTTATCGACGCAAAAGCCTTTGGCAAGAGTAAAAAGCCCCGAGGGAAACTCCCGGGGCTTTTGGTATCCTATCTCAGCCTCAGCCGATGGCGGCCTCGGGAGCCGCCTGGAAGCGCCTGGCGTGATAGAGGCAGAAGAGTGCAAACCAGGCGGCACTCACCAGGAAACCGGCCAAGGTGGAATGCAGCAGCCCCATGGCCAGATACCCCAGCGCTGCCCCGAAGGCGACGGTCAGAGCATAAGGCAACTGGGTCAGCACATGATCTATATGGTGACAGCCGGCGCCGGTGGCCGACAGAATACTGGTACTGGAGATGGGCGAGCTGTGGTCGCCAAACACAGCGCCGGCCAGCACAGCCGACAACATGGGCAGCAGGAGTTGAATATCGCTGGCGGCGGCCATATCACCGGCGAGCGGCAACATGATACCGAAAGTGCCCCAGCTGGTGCCTGTGGCAAAAGCCATAGCGCAGGAAAGCACAAACACCACCACAGGCAGCAGCCCTGTGGGCAGGTTGCCGTTGGCCAGGCTGGCGAGATATTTGCCGGTTTCCATGTCACGCACCACGGCGCCTATGGTCCAGGCAAACAGCAGTATGTTGATCGCCGGCAGCATGGCCATAACGCCTCTGGGGGCGGCACGCAGCCAAGTGGATATCCCAAGACCGAGACGCAGAGCCAACAGGCCGGACACCGCCAGGCTGCAAAGGGCGCCATAAACCAAAGACGAACCCACATTGGTATGTTCAAAGGCGCCCAGCACACTGAAGGCCTGACCATTGGTGGCCAATACCTGGGCCCCGGAGTCCAGCATAAAATAGATACTCGCCGCCGTCAGTGTCACTATAGGCAACACCATATCCAGCATGCCGCCGCGGCTGTCGGCCGGGGCTTCCATATCCAGCCCTATTGGCCGGCCCTTGGATTCATCCCAGAGCTTGCCTTCGAGCGCCCGCTGCTCATGCTGTCGCATCGGCCCAATATCCAGTTGGAAGGCGATCACCACCACCACCATGATCAGGGTAAATACCGCATAGAGGTTCATGGGGATCATCTGCACGAAGGCGGCGATCGGGCTCTGGTCTGTCACCCCATGGGCCACGAGTATGCCGCCCACCAGGGCGATGATATAGGCCCCCCAGGAGGAGATGGGCATCAATACGCATACAGGCGCCGCGGTTGAGTCCAGCAGATAGGCCAACTTGGCGCGGGAGATCTGGAATCTGTCGGTCACAGGGCGGCAAATGGGCCCCACCGACAGGCTATGGAAGAAGTCGTCAATAAAGAAGGCAAACACCATCAAGCCGGTGAGCGACTTGGCGCCCTTGCGGCTCTGGCAGCGCCTAGCGGCCCATTCGGCGAAGGCCCGGGTCGCCCCCGAGGCGGTCATCAAGCTGATAAGCCCACCCAGCAGCAGCATAAACAGCAGCATATTCAGGTTATCGCTGTTGGGAGCACCATCGACCCAGAAGATTTTCAGCACACTGTCAAACAGATAGCGCAGCGATTGCAGCGGTGAAAACTGCTGTAACATCAGGCTGCCGGCGACTATGCCTACTCCAAGGGAGAGCAGTACTCTACGGGTGATGATCGCCAGCGCAACCGCCAGCAGAGGAGGAACTATGGACCAGGGAGAGTCCGCAAAATGCATGATATTCATGATCTCTTTACACCTAAAACAACTAAGGTGGAGATCTACCGATAGGATCGAAGAAACTCAGACCAAGGAGGGCAGAAACTTCTCAGCTCCTTCAGGTAGCGCTCCATAGTGGATGACTATGGCAGTCCTGCACCTGTTAGATACAGAACCAGCAGTCAGGTTCGATGGCCTGGCTACTTCGGCGCCGACTCCTTTCCCCGGGCCTCAAAGGCATCACCCTCTTCCCGGTTACTCTTAGGCAGCGCGCCTCTACTCAAAGGTATTCGACTGGCATTCTAACTATCACGGCCCCAATAGCAAGCCGGATTGTGCCTCTGGCGGTAAATATCCCGCCCGGCGGGCATTAAGCCCAGGGTAAGTGACTCATGTCACGGCCTACAAATACCGGCACCGCTTGTTCATGAGCCACGGTTAAAAAGCGCTTTGCCCCATCAGCGAGCTACCGGCTCCCCCAAATGCTTACTTCAGTCACGCAGCTTGTAGCTGACCTCGACCCTGTCGGAGAAAGTTACCTGGCCATACTCATAGCTCTGGTTGATAGCGCCTTCGGCCATCATGGCGGCCTTGTACATCACAGGACGCACCGGGCCTTGGTCGAAATAACGAATCGACCAGACGCCATCGAGTTTCTCGCCGAATCCGGCTGCCAGCTCACTGGCCTTTTGCTTGGCATCTTCAATGGCCGCCTGCCGCGCCTGCTTGCGCATCTCGGCTTCTTTACTGGACTTAAGGTTAATCTGGTTCACCTTGTTGATCCCGCCTATTAGCGCCGAGTCCAGTATGGGGTTGAGCTGATCCAACTGTTTCACCAACACTGTCACACTGCGACTGGCGCGATAGCCCTTGAGCTCGGGCGCCTTGTCCTTGAGGTAAACATACTCAGGTTGCAGATTCAGATTGGCGGCGGCAATCGACTCCTTGGCGACCCCAGCCTTGAGCAGGCGCTCGATAAAAGCGGCCACCGCTTGGTCGGATGCGGCCTTGGCCGCCTTGGCATCAGATTCGCTTAATGACACTTCAACATTGATTTCGGCCATATCGGGCTCAACCTGTATCTGGCTGACGCCTGTAGTTTCCAGCAGAGGTCTATCCTGGGCCAGTACCGAGTGGCTCATCAGAGTAGCGGGTAACAGTGCGCCTATCAGCGCCAGATTCAGCAGAGATTTTTTCATCTTGGTTCTCCAAAAAGTTCGCTTCGTTGACCATAGAAACGCAGCCAGCTGACAAAAGGGTTAAAAAATCAAAAAATTTTTCAACGACGTTTTGAAGCGGCAACCGAGATGGCAACATAGAACATAAATTAACCAGCCCAACTGTACCTTTTCTATGGCTGAGGTATAATCGCCGCCAATTTTACCGGCACCCAAGCGTGCTCCATCAGCTTTAGCATTGCGGAAAACAGCTCTTGAAGAAATCAGTCGACATATTTGATCCCAAGCAGACCACGACTCTGGACACTCCGGCCAAGACTCTGGCACAGGAAAACAGCCCTGCCGAGGCCCAAACCAGCGGCAATCGCATCGGCTTTGTCAGCCTGGGCTGCCCCAAGAACCTGGTGGATTCCGAGCGGATCCTCACCCAACTGCGCATCGACGGCTATGAGGTTACCAACAGCTATGACAATGCCGACCTGGTAATAGTCAACACCTGTGGCTTTATTGATGCCGCGGTGGAAGAGTCGCTGGATGCTGTGCGTGAAGCGCTGGAAGAAAACGGCAAGGTGATAGTCACCGGCTGCCTGGGCGCCAAGGAAAACCAGATCCGCGAAGTGCATCCGGATGTACTGGAGATCACCGGCCCCCACAGCTATGAAGCCGTGCTGAACCATGTGCACAAATATGTGCCCAAGCCGGAGCACAACCCCTTCACCTCGCTGATCCCGCAAGCCGGGGTTAAGCTGACCCCCAAGCATTATGCCTACCTGAAGATTTCCGAAGGCTGCGACAACCGCTGTACCTTCTGCATCATTCCGGCGCTGAGGGGCGATCTGGACAGCCGCAGTGTCGGCAGCGTACTGGATGAAGCCAAACGCCTGGTGGAAAGCGGGGTTCAGGAAATTCTGGTCGTCAGCCAGGACACCTCGGCATACGGCAAAGACAAGGGCGGCCGCACCGATTTCTGGAACGGCATGCCGGTGAAGCAGGATATCACTACCCTGGCCCGCCATCTGGGTAAGATGGGTGTGTGGGTACGCCTGCACTATGTCTACCCTTACCCTTGGGTCGATGAGCTGATCCCGCTGATGGCCGAAGGACTGATCCTGCCCTATCTGGATCTGCCGCTGCAGCATGCCAGCCCTCGCGTGCTCAAGATGATGAAGCGTCCCGGCCGGGTCGACCGCCAGTTGGACGCCATCAAGAAATGGCGTGAGATCTGCCCGGATCTGGTGATCCGCTCAACCTTTATCGTTGGCTTCCCCGGTGAAACCGAAGAGGATTTCGAAATCCTGCTGGACTTCCTGCGTGAAGCAAGGCTGGACCGCGTAGGCTGCTTCAAGTACTCGGAAGTCGATGGCGCCGTGGCCAATACCTTGGCCGAGCTTATCAGTGAAGAGGTCAAGCAGGACCGCTATGAGCGTTTCATGCAGGTGCAGGCCGAGATCAGTGCCGAGCGGCTGGCGCGCCTGGTAGGCCGTGAGCTGGATGTCCTCATCGATGATGTGGACGAGGAAGGCGCCATTGGCCGCTGCTATGCCGATGCGCCTGAAATCGACGGCATGGTATTCTTAAACGGGGAAGTGGAACTGAGCCCAGGGGACATGGTGCGCGCACTGATCACTCATTCTGATGAGCACGATCTGTGGGCCGAACTGGTGCAAATGCCGGAATAAACTCTCCCAACACCTTGGAGAAACCTTTCTTGAGGTGTCAGCAGGGTGAAAAGATTAGAGTCATAAAATCAAAAGGGGCAACACCCTGTTGCCCCTTTCCATTGCGTCCTTTACGACTGTATGATCCTTTGCCCTTCTTCGGCTTCTCGCTGCGACAGCGAAACAGTGAACTG
Source organism: Shewanella chilikensis (assembly GCF_002836945.1). GTDB lineage: Bacteria > Pseudomonadota > Gammaproteobacteria > Enterobacterales > Shewanellaceae > Shewanella > Shewanella chilikensis. The sequence goes on along the minus strand of NZ_NIJM01000023.1, from coordinate 35,007 downwards.
GTCACCACCGCCTTGAGGGCGTTATCTTTGATCTGTCCACGACCGGATTCATGCTCCAGCAGTGCGGTCTGCTTAATATGTTTGGCCATATCGGCTCCTTATTTCAATTGGATGAGACTTGCCCAGCCATACCGGACAAAAATCGCGCAAATATTATCCTCTTTTATTAAAATAACCAAGTATCGGCTCCAGGAAAATATCACGAGTATTTTACCTATGCTAGCAACCCGCCGTATTATTCAGCCTGCGTTAGCCCCACCCGGAGGAGTTATTCTTTGATCATCAAGTTCTGTTTGACACTGCTGACGCTCGTTTGTGCGGCACAAGTGTTTGCCACAGAAAATTGTGAGTTAACCATGGGATATCGCACCAACGCCCGGCCACCCTATATTGCTGAAGCACCGGATAACAGCGGCCTCTATCTCAACCTCTATCAAGAGGCAGCAGCGAGAATAGGTTGTAGTCTTAAGGTAGTGCGAGCACCGAAAAAGCGTATTCTACGGGAAATCGCCAAGGGCAATATCGACTTTTACCCTGGGTTGGCCTTCTCCAAAGAACGCCACAACTATGCACATTTTATCGTTAACGGCCTGTCTGAACGCTATATAGGCGTCAGCCGCGACGACTTGACTGACATCACTTCGCTGCAGCAATTGGTGGATAAACAATTGGTGCTGCTGATCTCCCCCGGTAGCTATCAGCTGGGTGGTTTACCAAACAAATTGATAGTGCGCAAGCCACCGGACATGAGCACAGACTCCGCGATAGCCTTTCTCACACAGCATCAAGGGGATTTCTATGTCTACGATGAATCAACCCTGAGGTACTGGCTGCAAAATCATCCTCAGCACGGGCTAAAACTGCATCCCAACTGCTGCGATAACTGGCGGCCAGGTCACCTGGGCTTCTCACGCAAGAGCCGTTATTTCAGCGCCGACGTAAACCCCAATTATGTCGCCGCCAAGCCGATATCCATTGACAACAGCCCTTGGGAATTACAAGCAGGCAGCATAGCCTACGCACTACAGCAAGTCTTGTCTCAAATGGCCAACAGCGGGGAAACCGAGCGGCGTTATCAAGACTATATGCAACAGGTATCACAGCCTGCTGCGACGCCTTAGTTCCCCTAAGCCTAAACAAGGGCTCTAGTCCCTGTGGTTCAGCCTGAGTCCAGCATGCCAGGGGTACACTGGCGTTTTTGGCCGTAAAGAGTTAATCAGATGTTTTCCCGTAAGCCGTTAACGCCACAGGCACAGTTGGACTTGGCCATGAACTTGATGGCCGAAGAGGAACAGCACTTGAAAACCGCGCTGGAACTGGTGCTGCTCAGCAGTCAACAAGCGATAAACAAGCGCCTGCAGCGGGCGAAAATCGATGCCGAAATCTTCCCGCCGGTTCACCGGGACTATCTTAATGCCATGGCACTGCAACATATGTTCACCATCTTGCATCAAGGGGATGAACAGAGAGCCCACAGTATCTGCAATAACTTAAAAGAGCTCAGCCAATATCTGCCACTCAACTTTGAGGATAGTGACTCGGGTGAGGAAGCATATCACCCTGCATGATGCCCAATAAGCCCGTAACGTTTTGATAAAAATGAACATGCCCAAAAGCCCGCATTGACAGCGGGCTTTTTCCAAGCGTTTTTAGCCGTTTGCCAACTCAGTTACCGGCTATCTTCATCTCATCGAGCAAGATTGCCCCGGTACGGATGCTGGAGCGCAAATCCCTGTCGCTGGAAACCGCCTGCATGGAGCGGTACATCTGCTTCAGGTTACCGGCTATGGTGATCTCCTCGACCGGGAACTGGATTTCGCCATGCTCGACATAGAAACCGGCGGCGCCGCGGGAATAGTCGCCGGTGACCATATTCACGCCTTGGCCCATCACCTCAGTGACTATGATCCCCCGGCTCATGGAACGCACCAACTCATCAAAACTGTGGCCGGTATCGGCCAGCGTCCAGTTATAGATGCCGCCGGCATGGCCGGTATTGACCAGTCCCAGCTTGCGCGCCGAGTAACTGGTCAGCAGATAACTCTCCAGTATGCCGTCACGGACTATGTCCCGCTCACGGGTCGCGACCCCTTCGCTGTCATAGTTGGCACTGGCCAGGGCACCCTTGAGATGCGGCTGCTCGGCAATGCTGAACCATTCAGGGAAAATCCGGGTGTGGATAGCATCCTGCAGAAAGCTGGACTTGCGATACAGGCTTGAGCCACTGATGGCGCTGACCAGATGCCCCACCAGACCTGTGGCCACTTCGGGCGCAAATAGCACGGACATTTTGCCGGTTGCCAGTTTGCGGGCACCGAGACGGGCAACCGTCTTATCGGCGGCCTTAATCCCCACCTGCTCCGGGCTCAACAAGGCGTCGAAGCGGCGGTTGATACCATAGTCATAGTCGCGCTGCATATCGCCGTTTTCTTCGGCGCCAATCACCACACAGCTCAGGCTGTAGCGCGAGCTGCAGTAACCCTGCAGGAAACCATGGCTGTTGCCATAGACCTTGACGCTGTTGTGGGCGTTGGCACTGGCACCATCCGAATTCTTGATCCTCGGGTCTCTGTCCAGCGCTGCAGCTTCGGCGCGAATGGCCAACTCGGCCAACTCTTCCGGGCTGGTGTGACGGGGATGATAGAGATCCAGATCGGGAAAATCTTTCGCCATCAACTCAGAGTCGGCCAACCCGCTGGCAGGGTCTTCACTGGTATAGCGGGCGATACCATCGGCGGCCTTAACCGCCTGGCGAATCGCCTCCGGCGACAGATCCGAAGTGGAAGAACTGCCCTTGTGTCCATCGCGATACAGGGTGATCCCCAGCGCGCCATCCTTGTTGAATTCGACGGTTTCCACCTCTTTGAGGCGAGTGGAAACACTCAGACCCTGTTGCTTGCTGATGGCCACCTCGGCAGCACTGGTGCCCAGGCTATTGGCATACTCCAGCGCCATCGCCACCGCGTCTTTCAACGCACTCAGTTCACTATCAATAAAATTTGCAGACACAGGTTTACTCTTGAATTGGCTAAACTGCCCCTAGCATAACAAAAGCCGGCTTTATTCACATAACCACGACAGATCAATTTTGCTGCCGTAGAAGACGAAGCGCCAAGGGGGATGCTACAATCAGCGCCAGTATCAGAGGAAAGACTTTATGAAAATAGTTGGCGATTCAGAGCATTTTAAACAGCCTTATGATGAGGACGAGGACTATATCAGCAAGACCTCGCTCAAACGCGACAGTGAAGAGGCTCAGGATCTGGGCAAACAGCTGGCAGCGCTGAGCAAGAGTCAGTTGGCCAAAATTGAGCTGGGTGAGTCCCTGTTTGATGCCATCATGCAAACCAAGAACATCAAGCCCAATACCGAGGCCTTCCGTCGTCAGTTGCAGTTTATCGGCAAGCTGATGCGCAACGAAGATCTTGAGGCGATTCAAACCTCGCTTGAGCGGGTGCTGAACAAGAACAACGAAGCGGCCGCCAAGGCCCAGGTATTTGAGAAGTTGCGTGACCGTTTGCTCAATGGTGGCGATGCCGAAGTGCAGTCCCTGCTGGAAGAACATCCGCAACTGGACAGACAAAAACTCAGGCAACTGGTGCGTCAGGCCAATAAGGAACTGGCCAAGGGGCCTCAGTCCAAGTCCTCTGCCGAGCTGTTCAAGTATTTGCGCAGCGAACTGGAAAACTGATCCCGTAATTCGCACTGTATAAAACTGCCGTTCTTGGAGTTTTGATGTTATGTATAAGCATTAATACTCATATAGTTAACACGGCGATATATTCTTCTGTTTAGGTGCCAGTTTATCACTGTGATACTCTGTCACCGAACAGTGAGTTTCACCCTCACCGGCTCCCTATCCCCTATAGGCTTAGTCCACTTCTTCGTGATGTGAATCAAGGCGTGATCGGCACACAACAAACCGCTTTGTAAGCTTCGCCCTCTTTCAATGAGGGTGCCATGAGTAGCTATTCGCATCTTCCCGAACGCTTCAGCTAACATAGAAAAACCCCACTAACAAAGTTAGTGGGGTTTTGCGTCAGCTCCCGGAAACCGTTAAGCCTCTATAGCTATTGGCATTGAGTTCCATGAGCTGACTTAGGTTATTGCGATAATCTATGCAATAACTTAAACCGCTGACTGGAAGATCACTTCACCGGCCTTCTTGGTGTAAGACTCCAGTTGGTCGAAGTTCAGGTATCTGTAGGTATCGGCCGCTGTTGCGTCCAGTTCCTTGGCATATTCCTGATACTCTTCAGGGCTTGGCAAACGTCCCAACAGCGCTGCAACGGCAGCCAGCTCGGCAGAGGCCAGGTACACATTGGCCCCCGTACCCAGGCGGTTCGGGAAGTTACGGGTAGAAGTCGACACCACGGTCGCACCTTCAGCAACCCGCGCCTGGTTACCCATACACAGAGAACAACCGGGGATCTCAATACGGGCACCGACGCGGCCGAAGATACCGTAGTAACCTTCTTCGGTCAGCTGATCCTTATCCATCTTGGTTGGCGGAGCAATCCACAGACGAGTAGGCAGCGTCTTGGCGAACTTGTCCAGCATCTTACCCGTGGCGCGGAAGTGGCCTATGTTGGTCATACAGGAACCGACAAACACTTCATCAATCTGAGTGTTGGCTACCTGAGACAGCAATACGGCGTCATCGGGATCGTTCGGTGCACACAGAATAGGCTCTTTGATCTCATTCAGATCGATCTCAATAACCGCTGAATACTCGGCATCCTTGTCGGCTTCCATCAGTTCAGGGTTCGCCAACCACTCTTCCATGCCCTTGATACGACGTTCTATGGTACGACGGTCGCCGTAGCCTTCGGCAATCATCCACTTGAGCATGACTATGTTGGAGTTCAGGTACTCGATGATAGGATCTTTATCCAGCTTGATGGTACAACCGGCGGCAGAACGCTCGGCAGACGCATCAGACAGTTCGAATGCCTGCTCAACCTTGAGGTGCTCCAGACCTTCGATTTCGAGGATACGGCCGGAGAAGATATTCTTCTTGCCCTTCTTCTCAACGGTCAGCAGACCCATTTCGATGGCCTTGTGCGGAATCGCATGCACCAGATCACGCAGAGTGATACCAGGCTGCATCTTGCCCTTGAAGCGCACCAGCACAGACTCAGGCATATCCAGTGGCATAACACCGGTAGCGGCGGCAAAAGCCACCAGGCCGGAACCGGCTGGGAAAGAGATACCGATTGGGAAACGGGTGTGCGAGTCACCACCTGTACCTACGGTATCAGGCAGCAGCATGCGGTTCAGCCAGGAGTGAATAACACCGTCACCAGGACGCAGGGAAACACCACCGCGGTTCATGATGAAGTCAGGCAGAGTGTGGTGAGTATTTACGTCAACAGGCTTGGGATAAGCGGCAGTGTGACAGAAAGACTGCATGGTCAAATCAGCACTGAAACCGAGACAGGCCAAGTCTTTTAGCTCGTCACGAGTCATAGGGCCGGTAGTGTCCTGAGAACCGACAGAAGTCATCTTGGGTTCACAGTATTGGCCAGGACGGATACCTTCTACGCCACAGGCCTTACCTACCATCTTCTGCGCCAGGGTGTAACCCTTGCCGGTATCGGCAACGTCACCTGGACGCACGAAGACATCGGAGGCTTCCAGACCCAGAGCTTCACGGGCCTTGTCGGTCAGACCGCGGCCGATGATCAATGGAATACGGCCACCGGCACGCACTTCGTCCAGCAGCACATCAGTCTTGAGTTTGAATTCAGAGATAACTTCGTCGCTATCGTGACGGGTCACTTTACCGGCATAAGGGTAGATGTCGATAACATCGCCCATCTCCATATTGCCCACATCCAACTCAATAGGCAGAGCACCGGCATCTTCCATGGTGTTGAAGAAGATAGGAGCTATCTTGCCACCGAGGCAGAAGCCACCGGCACGCTTGTTGGGCACGAATGGAATATCATCACCCATGAACCACAGCACAGAGTTGGTCGCCGACTTACGGGAAGAACCTGTACCTACCACGTCGCCCACATAAACCAGTGGGAAGCCCTTGGTTTTGAGTTCTTCAATCTTCTTGATTGGCCCTACTACGCCTGGCTGATCCGGCTCAATACCGTCGCGGGCGTTTTTCAGCATCGCCAAAGCGTGCAGTGGGATATCGGGACGTGACCAGGCATCAGGAGCCGGAGACAGATCGTCGGTGTTGGTTTCGCCTGTGACCTTGAATACGGTCAGAGAGATTTTCTCGGCCAGCTTGGGACGGCTGAGGAACCACTCGGCATTGGCCCAGGACTCAACCACTTGCTTGGCATAGGCGTTACCCGCCTTCATCTTCTCAACCACATCGTGGAAGGCATCGAACATCAGCAGGGTGTGGGACAGAGCCTTGACCGCCAGCGGGGCCATCTGCTCGTTGTCCAATTGGCGGATCAGGGGTTCGATATTGTAACCGCCCTGCATGGTGCCCAAGAGTTCCAGCGCACGCTCGGCGCTCAGGATTGGCGATTTCACCTCACCCTTGGCAACGGCATCCAGGAAACCGGCCTTAACATAGGCGGCTTCATCAACACCTGGGGGAATACGATTTTCGAGCAGGTTAAGAATAAATTCTTCTTCGCCTGCAGGTGGGTTTTTCACTAATTCAACAAGCTCAGCCACTTGATGTGCATCCAATGGCTTAGGGACTACGCCCTCAGCAGCACGCTCTTCGACGTGTTTACGATATGCTTCTAGCACGGCAACATTCCTCTTTGTTAGGCGCTCTTACGACTGCACGTCTTCATGAATGAAGCTGACAGCCCCACAGGATCGACCCGTAAATTCCGGCCTGCAGTATACTACAGCTTTGCAAAAGTATGAATGAGATCACACTAAGGCAACTGAGAAATCGTGGCAAAATCCCAAGGTCGGCAACACACTAAGCCCCTCATTAAACAAAGGAAATTAGACAATAGTTTGAAAAAATGATTTTTTCATTTAAATACAAATAATTAGATTGTAGTAATCGAATTAAATTCAAACGCCTTCAGCCAAGCATCCCAGCCGGGATAATTTTGCATCCCGAGGCCGATTTTCGTTATCCTGCGTCCAAATCCGCGCCGTTTTTGAGACTTTTCCATGCAAGCACCCGCAATACAGGCCGTTATTTTCGATATGGATGGGATATTAATTGACTCAGAGCCCGTCTGGCAGCAAGCCGAGTTTCAGGTTTTACACTCGCTTGGAATGAGCGTCAGCCGCGAGGCCATTGCGCTCACCACCGGCCTGCGAATCGATCAAGTGGTGGACTTCTGGTTACAGCGCTTTCCCGAGGTCAAAGTAGATCCTCAATATATCGCCGATCAAATCATAGCGGCGGTAATCGCCTATATCCGCCGCGATGGCAAACCCATGCGCGGTGTTGTCGAAGCCCTCAGCGCCTGCCGCAGCCGAGGTCTGAAAGTGGGTCTGGCCACCTCTTCCTCCTGGGATATTATCGATGCCGTGCTTGGCAAACTCGCCATAACAGAAGCCTTCGATGCGATACAATCGGCTCAGGATTTTCCCCTCGGTAAACCCCACCCTAAGGTTTATCTCTCCTGCGCCGCCAAACTGGCGCTGGCGCCGAGCCGCTGCCTGGCGGTGGAAGATTCTTTCAACGGCCTGATAGCCGCTCGCGCCGCCAATATGCAGACCTTGATAGTCCCGGCAGCCGAGCAGCGCCAGGATCCCCGCTGGGCCGCGGCGCATTATCAGCGTGATAGCCTGGAAGCCCTGCCGACACTGCTTGATACCCTATAAACCACCAGATACAACAGAGCCAGGCATCTGCCTGGCTCTGTTTTCTGGATAATCCGCCTTACCAGATCTTCACTCTGTCCTCTTCCGACAGATACATCTTGTCAGTCGGCTTGAGGTCGAAGGCTTCGTAGAAACCTTCCACGTTGCGGGGAGTACCCATGGCGCGGTAGTGGCTGGGTGAATGGGGGTCAGTCAGCAGACGACGTCCCAGCTCCTCATCACGGTAGTTGCGGCGCCACACCTGTGACCAACCGACGAAGAAACGCTGATCGCCGGTCAGGCCGTCCATTACCGGCGCTTCTTTACCGTTGAGGCTCAGGTGATAAGAGCGCAGGGCAACGGTCAAGCCACCCAGATCGCCTATGTTCTCGCCCAGAGTCAAGTCACCGTTGACGAACTTGCCAGGCAGAGCTTCAAACTGGCTGTACTGGGCAGACAGCTGCGCACCGCGCTTCTGGAACTCTTCGCGGTCTTTGTCTGTCCACCAGTTGCGCAGGTTACCGTCGCCGTCATACTTGGCGCCCTGATCATCGAAACCATGGCTGATCTCGTGGCCAATCACCGCGCCTATGCCACCATAGTTCACCGCGTCATCGGCTTCCATGTTGAAGAAAGGCGGCTGCAGAATGGCGGCCGGGAACACGATTTCGTTCATCACAGGGTTGTAGTAGGCGTTCACCGTTTGCGGTGTCATGTGCCACTCAGTGCGATCGATTGGCTTGCCCAGCTTAGCCAGCATGTCCTGATACTCGAAACGGGCATAACGCTGATAGTTCCCCACCAAATCGTCGGCCTTGATCTCCAGATTGCTGTAGTCCTTCCACTTGTCCGGATAACCTATCTTGTAAGTAAACTTGGACAGTTTTTCCTGAGCCGCTTTCTTGGTCTCGGGTGTCATCCACTCCAGCTCATTGATGCTGACTTCAAAGCCCTTGATCAAGTTTTTGATCATCGACTCCATCCGCGCCTTGGCTTCCGGCTGGAAGTGACGGGCTACATATTCTTTACCCACCAGCTCACCAATCACTTGGTCGGCGCCATCGACGGCCCGCTTCCAGCGCGGTTTTTGCTCCTGAATACCCATCAAGGTTTTGCTGTGGAAATCAAAGTGCAAATCGACAAACTGCTGGCTCAGCAAACCGGCGTAGGAGTCCACCAGATGGAATGCCAGGTAGTCTTGCCAGGCTGAAACAGGGAACTTGCCGAACTCGGCGCCCAACTTCTCAAAGTAGGAAGGTTGACGCACTATCACGTCCTGAGTCTTGCCGCTTAGACCGGCCGCCTTGGCGAAACCGTCAAAGTCGAAGCCGCCCATCAGCTGCTGCAACTCTTTCAGGCTCATCTTATTGTAAGCCTTGTTGGCATCACGGGACTCGACCCGGCTCCACTGGCTCTGGGCGATAAAGAGTTCAATGTTGGCGACATTGGCTGCAGCGGCATCGGCGTGCGGGTAACCGGCGGCACTCATCAGGTTGCGAACATATTCACGCATCGCTTCGCGATTGGCGACAAACTTGGGATCATCCTTGAGGTAGTAATCACGATCCGGCAGTGTCAGGCCGCTCTGGTACAGGTAAACCCCGTATTGGCTGGAATTCTTGGCATCGTTATTAACGTAAAAACCAAAGGGAATGCCGGAGCCATCGGTCAACAGTTTGCCCATCAGCGCGGCAACATCGGCATGGCTGGCGGTTTTGGCGATATCGGCCAGTTGTCCCTTGAGCGGCGCAATCCCCAGTTGGTCAGCAAGAGTGCTATCCATATAGGCGGCATAGAAATCGCCTATCTTCTGCTCCACCGAACCTTCAGCTTTATTAGGCTTGGCGGCGGCTTCTTCGATAATCTGTTTCAGGGCAGCCTGGCTTTCTTCATAGAGCACAGAGAAAGCACCATAGTTGGATTTGTCGGCCGGAATAGGCGTAGTAGCCAACCACTTACCGTTGACGCTGTAGTAGAAATCGTCCTGATGACGAACCTGGTGGTCAAAGTTCTCCAGCTCAATACCGGAGGCCTTTTTCACTTCTGCTTGCGACTGCGGCGCTTGCTGGCTGGCACAGGAAGCCAGACCAAGGCTGAGGGCGATGCCCAGTGCCAGGGTGGTTATTTTGCTCATTTTCTTTCCCGAATTTGTGATTGTTCAGATAGTTATATTGTTACAAAGATACCAGCTTCAAACCTTAGCACTCCCTGTGACCAGTCTGTAGTGGATTTTTGTAAATAACTATGAACACCACTGACCTGGTCAACAATAAGACTTAGAAGTTTTTGCCGAGAAACAGGTAAACCGCCTTTTCACCGTTATCACTGAAACCAAAGCCGATCGCGGCAGGGCCCAGCTGAGTCTCTGTCCCCAGATACAAACTGCTGGAATAGATGAGATCGTTGAACATCACATGCTCATCAAGACCCCAAACGTTACCCGCTTCCAAACTGGCTCCCAAGTAAAGCGGAAAGTCCTTCATCCCCAGCGCATCACGACCGAGATCGTACTGATAAATGAAGGCACCGAACACCTTTTGGGCGCCGGCAATAGAATTCTTGTGGTAGCCGGAGAGATTAAGGAAACCGCCGAGGTCGGATACATAGAGAGTAAAGTTGCCGTCTTTATCCACGTTTGCATAGGATGCCTTACCCACAAAAGAGTGGCTGCCAACACTGACTACCCCTTTCCAGTCGGCTTCTATCTGGAGCGAACGTTCCGGATCCGTCTTGAACTCGCCGTCTTCATACTCTTCATTACGCAAATAGATATTCAGAGTAAAACGGTTACCTGAGGTGGGGAAACTGATGCTGTCCAGGGTATCGTAGCCGAGCTTCAAATAGGCGCCATAGGTGTTGAACTTGAGATCATCGAAGAAGGCATCATTGGAGACCACTCCCGACTCACCCGTCAGCCCCAGCTCAATCCGGCCCTGCTTGACATAGTTGTACCCCAAACCCAGGTCGACTCTGTGACTCTTGCGATCCAGCTCGAAGTAAAGCTTGTTGGCATCAAACACATCCCAACCTTTGATCTCGTATTGGTATCGGGCGCGGGCATAGAACTGCTGATCTCTGTCCAGAGGCTGGTAAAATTCGGTACCGAGCAGCTTCTCAAAGCCCATCTTGAGCTCGTTGCGCCATTCACCACCGTTTTCGGTCAAGTCCGTCATGGTCACGGCACCATCCAGGGTCACTGCCGAATCCAGTGAGAAATCGTCCTCCCAATTCAAGCCAAACTGGAAATAGTTAGGTCCCCAGGACTTGGCCTTGGTGGTTACGGTTAACACTCGGCCTTCATCAGTATCCTGAAACTCGGCACTGACACGTTCAAACTTATTCAGTGAGTATAACCGCGCAATACTCTCGTCCAGTTGCTGTTTGGTAACTCTGTCACCCAATTCGATACCCAGAGTATCACCCAGCAGTGAGTCGCTGACCTTGGACCTGTTATCGAAAACTATCCGGGTAACCGGGCGATCCAAGTTATCCAACCAATCACGACTGGCGTCGCGTTTTTGCCGGACATAAGCGCGGTATTCCTCAGGAGACACGGCCAACTGGCTCAATCTGTCGGTGTACCGTACGGCAGCTGTCACCCCGGCTTCCAGCGCCTTGGGCATATCGGCGAAATCTGTGGTGCTGAGGTTGTCGATAGCCGGGCGGATCAGGATATCCTCCTTGGTCAACAAGGCCTTCTGCCGCTCTGTGCTGGCGTTGGTCAGCATGGTAGACAACTGGTCCAATACCGCTAAGGTGCCGTTAAGCTTCTCCCTTTTCACCAAAGGCGAACCTATATCGACGGCGATAATGACATCGGCGCCCATGGCCTTGACCACATCCACCGGCATATTGTTGGCAATACCACCATCCACCAGCAACTTACCATCGATTTCAGCTGGTTGCAGCGCTCCCGGCACTGTCGCTGAGGCCTGCATCGCCTGCACCAGGCTGCCACTGCTGATCACTACCGGCAGACTGGTTTCCAAATCTGTCGCCACCGCCCGATAAGGAATGGAGAGTTCATTGAAGCTGTTGAACTCACGCACCAGATCTGTGGTATTGCGATACAGTTGCGACATGGTTTGCCCAAGAAGTACGCCACTGGGCGACTGTACTTCACCATCACGGATACCAAGGTTAAGCGGAATATTGTACTTATCTCTTTGTTGCTTATCGCGGTAACTCATGGCCTGGCGCGGGATGGTGTCCGAGTACCCCTTGGACCAGTCCTCATTCATCATAATGGTTTCAATTTCTGTGGCGCTGTAGCCAAGCGCATAGAGGCCGCCGACATAGGCGCCTATGCTGGTACCGGCAACATAATCGACAGGAATATTGTTGGCCTCGAGCATCTTGAGTACCCCAACATGCGCAGCACCCTTGGCACCGCCGCCACTGAGTACCAGGCCTACCTTAGGACGTTCGGCCGCCACCGCAGCCACACTCAACAGAGTGCCAATCAAAACCAGTAAGCGCAGAGAGGGTTTCATACCTAGCAAGAGTTCCAGAATTAGAGTCGGTATATTCTAACAAAGAATTTACAGCAAAGAGAAAGTTCCAATAGGGTATAAACAAAGATCATAAATCGCACGTTTCGTAAAACCAGGATGCCAGTTCACCAGCAGGTACAGGCTTGGCAAAGTAGTAACCCTGAATGATATGACAACCTCTATGGGTGACCTGTTGCAGCTGTTCCCGGGTTTCCACCCCTTCGGCCACCACCTTGAGTTTGAGATTACGGGCCAACTCGACAATACTGCTGACAATCGCCTGATCGGCACTGTTGCCGGCAATATCTTTGAGGAAGGAGCGATCAATTTTCAGGGTATTCACTTCAAAGTGACGCAAATAAGCCAGCGATGAGTAGCCGGTGCCAAAGTCATCAATGGCCACCTCTATGCCGTGGGCTCTCAGTTGTCTCAAATGCTGGCGGGCAAGCTGCAGCTCTTTCATCAACACCCCTTCGGTGATCTCCAGCGCCAGATATTCGGCCGGCATTCCGGTTTCTTCAAGGATATCGAGCACGCCACTGATAAATTCCGGGTGACGGAAATGCACTGCGCTGACATTTACCGACAACTTGAACGGCTCCGCCGCATTCTTGCTCCAACGGGCCCCATCCTCACAAGCTTGGCGCAGCACCCAACGGTCGATAGCAATTATCAACCCACAGGACTCAGCCACCTTGATGAAAATATCCGGCCGTACAAAACCTTCGCTCGGATGATGCCAACGCAGCAAGGCTTCCATACCGATAAACTTTTGCTGCTGTTTTACATCAAACTGACCCTGGTAATAGAGCTCAAACTCGCCCTGCTCTATGGCGTGGCGTAAATCGGCTTCCAAACGGAGATGATACAAAGCCTCGGCATTACGCTCACTGGAATAGTATTGGAAATTCCCCCTGCCCTCTTCCTTGGCGTGATACATGGCTTGATCGGCGTTCTTGATCAACATCTCAGGTTGTCTGGCATCGTCGGGCCAGATACTGATGCCGATACTGGTGGAAATAAAAAACTCCCGTCCATAGAGTTCAAACGGCTGAGCTATCTGCGCCAACAGACGCTCACAGAGGCGATTGAGCTTATCTATCTCGGCATCCTGTACCAGGATCACAAACTCATCACCGCCAAACCTGCACAACACCTGCTCCGGCCCCATCACTGACTGCAGCCTATTGGCGGCCTCTATCAGCAGCGCATCTCCCATGCTGTGGCCGTAGGAGTCGTTAACATGCTTGAACCTGTCCAGATCCAAAAACAGCAAGGCCAGCTTATGTTGCTGATCTTTGGCCCCTTCGATTGCCTGTTGCAAACGGTTGGCAAACAGCGACCTGTTCGGCAAACCGGTCAGCACGTCATAGTTCGCCAGGCGGCGCAGATCCGCCTCGGTGCGTTTGCGCTCAGTGATATCGGAAAACACCACCACATAGTGTTGCACCCGCTCCTTGCGATCCTGCATCAGGGAAATATTGAGCCACACAGGACAGCGCGACCCGGCCACACCAACAATTTCCAGCTCGCCGGTCCAGGAATCTATCCCTTGCAGTAAAATGGCGACCTTATCTTTATGGAAGTTTTCACTGACCACCAACTCGCCGAAGTGCCGTCCCTGCAGGCTCTGCCTATCCTGACCTACTATCGACTCTGCCGCTCTGTTGGCGACCTTGATGACCTCATCGGCGTCCAAAATAAACACCCCTTCAGAGGTGTTTTCAAATGCCTGCGCCAGCAGCTCTACCTCCTCTTCCAGTTGCCGCTTGATGGTGATGTCGGAATAAATCCCGGCTGCCTTGAGCACCTTGCCGGAAACCGGATCGTGACTGACCGGCCTACCGCGCACCCTGAGCCAGCCCCAACTGCCATCCTGACGCATATAACGGTATTCAGACTCAAACCTGTCACTCTCACCTTCCAACATCCTGCGCCATTCGTCCAAAGCGGCAGTCCTATCATCTGGATGCACCGGCAACTTATCTATCCCGATAAGAATAAAGTCTTCACCACTGCCCAGCACGCCACCGCGATTATCCAGATGAAACTGGCCGGTATCACGGCGCCATTCCCAGAGATCCGATTCACTGCCCCTGAGTGATTGCCTCAACCTGTCATCGCTTTGGCGCAGCGCCAGGTTCATAGTCATAAAACGTTGTACTTGACGCTGCCGAAAGATCACAACACTGAGCAGGGCTGCCATCGACAACAGTAACAACAATCCCTTGAACCAAAGGCTCTGCCACCAGAACTGGTCAACGGTAAAGGGGAAACGGAAGGGCTCCGACTGCCAGATACCGTTGTTTTGACTGATCACTTCCAATTGATAAGGGCCAGGAATTAATCCGGAAAGATTGATTTGTGACTGATTTTCCAGCAGTAGATAATTCAACTCATCTTCCCCTGGATGCCGCAAACGGTATTTGAGGCTAATGGGCGCATCATCCAGGTAGTCCATGCTGCTCAGTTGAAAACTGAGCATTCTGGCTCCGGGAGCAATGAGTTGTTCAGGAGTCGGTACCAAACTCAGCTCTGTTTTATTGTCATAATAAACCGCAATCGACTCAACAATGGCGCCGTGCTTTGGAATACGATTAACCATGCCGGCAACGTCCAGCAGTATCACCCCATCCGGCGTACCTACATAGAGGCCCTGCTGCGGCTGATAGAAGTATGCCCCTTCGTTGAGTTCCTCCCCCAACAAACCGTCATCATTATTGAATACCTTGATTTCACCACTACTCTTTTCCTGACGGATCAACACATAACTGCATCCCACAACTCGGTAGTCGCCGGTATCCTGCAAAAAAAATACTGTGTTGCAGTCCAATTGCCATTCTTGCGTCAAACGGCGAATATTCATGGTCTGCAAGTCCAGCTCGATCAAGCCTCCCTGCCGGGTGGCCAGCCAAAAACGATCCGGACTCAATTCCAACCATTGGCTCACCGTCGGCATATGCGGCAAGTCATCAAATACCGACGCCAACGAGCGGAAGCCACCGCCCTTTTCCAGGTAACCGAACGACTTATTGCCACCTATCCACAAGCGCTGCCGACTATCGCGATAGACACCGTAAATCGCAGGATTATTGCCACTGGATTCAGTATCCGGCAAAGTCTTTTGCGCTATCTTGCCTTGAGTTTGATCCCACTCATACAAACCGCTGCTGGTCGCAAACCACCAAAGGTTGCCCTCATTCAAAGCCGTGATCACCGTCTTGTGACTCAGAGACTGCCCGCTGCCGTTCCAATCCCCCAAGGGTTGCCCTTCCAAGGTCTGCTTGTTCATCACAAATAAGCCATTGGTGGTCGATAACAACAGGTGATTCTGGTCCAAATTATCTATCTTGTAGATGCTGTCATTGACCTCCATCCCTTTGGGAAGCGTAGTTTGGCTCTGTTGGGTATTTCGATTGACGGCCAACAACCCTGAGTCGGTTCCCAGCCACAGCATCTCACCGTCGGCCAGTATGGCCCAAACCATGGAATCACTGAGCTTGTAAGGTTCAGAAGCGCTGAAACTATCCAGAATAAATTCCGGTGAATCGGCTACCACTGCCAGCGAATGCCCCGTGCCACCAACCCAGATCAGGCCATTGCTGTCCACCTGCAGGGCATTGATATATTCGATACCGGCCTTGAGCTTCAACTGTTCTTTATACTGTTTTAATTTGCGGCTATCCGGAGACCAGTTTAACAATCCCTGCTTGCTGGCAATCCACAGGTTTCCCTTGAGATCTTCGGTGATTTCACTGGTAAAAAAAGGGATTTCGGCCACGGCCTCTATGCTGTTGGCAGCCAGATCCACCCGATAGAATCCTTTGCTGGCGGCCACCCAGATCCGCTGTTGGCTATCCAGAAACAAGGCATTGAGACGTCCATAGTTATCCTGCCAGGGTAAACGCTGCAATACATCGCCATTGTGCGATCTCAGCTCCAAGCCATAAGCGTTCCCTATTAGTAAGGCACCACTCTCAAGCTGTAACAGCTGATCCCAAAGCAAATCGCTGTCGAAAGGTAAATCAAACAACTTACTAAGCTGTTGCAGGTCCTGACTCAGGCGCCAAATCTGACCTTTTTCCGTTAACAGCAGCCAGCCGCCAGCGGTCGATTGCAAGCTCTTCATTAAACCGCCACCCTGATAATCCGGAAACAGCTCATCGCTGCCAAACTGACGGAAACGGTTATCGGCTATATGGTAGAGATAGGCGTGCGACAGAGTACTGACCAGCATCTGTTGTTGCCCGAGAGACTTGACCAGGGGTAGATACTCATCGGCCATCCGCGATTCCAGACCATCGCGATCCAAACGGCGGATATTGGCGTTGCTGAGGCGATACAGTCCCTGTTCGGTAGAGAGCCAGATAAATCCCCGCTCATCCATACTGATGTCGAGAATACTGGTGTTGATCAAACCATCCCTGGAAGAAAATACCCTTTTAACCAACTCGTCGGCATCTGCCGATGCAGCCCCGAAAAAAAGGCTGAGCAGTATAGCAATACCTGCTGTTATTAGTTTTCTTATCATCGGTTGATGAATGACCTTGGTGACCAGTCTTGAATGTACCAGCTAGACCACCGAATTTCATCTTGTAAACAACAGTTCGTTTACAAGGATTGCACTTGATATAAAAAAATCGGGCCCAGCTAACTGGACCCGACTTCAACCCTGCCAGGGAACAAGTCCCCAATCAGCAGATTACTTTTTCTTTTTTGCCTTTGGGTTAGGCAGATCTGTGATTGAACCTTCGTAGATCTCGGCCGCCAGCCCTACAGACTCGTGCAGAGTCGGGTGAGCGTGAATGGTCAGCGCCAGATCTTCGGCATCACAACCCATCTCGATGGCCAGGCCGATTTCACCCAGCAACTCACCGCCGTTGACACCCACAATAGCGCCACCGATCACTCTGTGAGTCTCTTTGTCGAAAATCAGCTTGGTCATACCTTCGCTGGCATCGGAAGCGATAGCACGGCCGCTGGCTGCCCATGGGAAGGTCGCGGTTTCGTATGCTATGCCCTGCTCTTTGGCTTCTTTCTCGGTCAGACCAACCCAAGCCACTTCAGGATCTGTGTAAGCGATGGATGGGATAACTTTAGGATCGAAGAAGTGCTTCATACCGGCAATCACTTCGGCGGCCACGTGGCCTTCATGCACACCTTTGTGAGCCAGCATTGGCTGACCAACTATATCACCCACGGCGAAGATGTTGGCCACATTGGTACGCAGTTGCTTGTCGACATTGATAAAGCCACGCTCGTCAATCTTGACCCCGGCCTTGTCGGCATCAATCAACTTGCCATTGGGAGTACGGCCAATGGCCACCAGCACTGCGTCGTAACGCACTGGCTCGGCAGGTGCCGACTTACCTTCCATAGACACATAAATGCCGTCTTCTTTGGCTTCAACCGCTGTCACCTTGGTTTCCAGCATCAGGTTGAATTTCTTCTTGATCTGCTTGGTAAAGACCTTAACCACGTCTTTATCCGCCGCAGGGATCACCTGGTCGAACATTTCAACCACGTCGATTTCACTGCCCAGAGACGAGTAAACAGTACCCATTTCCAGACCTATGATACCGCCGCCCATCACCAGCATCTTGCCTGGGATCTCTTTCAGTTCCAGTGCATCGGTAGAGTCCCAGATACGTGGATCTTCATGAGGAATGAAAGGCAGCTGAATTGGGCGAGAGCCGGCAGCTATGATGGCGTTGTCAAAGTTAACCACTGTGGTTTCACCGTCGGCACCTTTCACTTCGAGGCTGTTGGGGCCAGTGAACTTACCGAAACCGTTAACCACCTTAACTTTACGCATCTTGGACATACCGCCAAGACCATTGGTCAGTTGGCCGATCACTTTCTCTTTAAAGCCACGCAGCTTGTCGAGATCTATTTTTGGCTCGCCAAACACAACACCGTGATCCGATACCGCCTTGGCCTCTTCAATCACTTTGGCTACATGCAACAGGGCTTTGGAAGGAATACAACCCACATTCAGGCATACGCCACCCAGAGTGCTGAAACGCTCAACAATCACTGTCTCCAGGCCTAAATCTGCCGCGCGAAAAGCCGCAGAATAGCCAGCAGGGCCAGCACCTAATACCACTACCTGAGTTTTGATTTCGTTACTCATTTTTTCCTCTGATTTCTTTCATTCCGTTGGGGACAGCCAGCCCAACCTGCGATGCGCCAGCTCGAAAGTGCTTGTCTCGTAAGGTGGGCGCATTTTAACCCGTGTTTGACACTGATCACAATAAACAAAAGGCCGCCCCGAAGGGCAGCCTGTTGTGTTAGAGGATCATTGTACGAATATCGGACAAGATCCCTGACAGAGTGACACTGAAGCGTGCCGCCATCGCCCCGTCGATCACCCGGTGATCATAAGACAGTGACAGTGGTAACATCAGCTTTGGCTCAAACTCTTTACCGTTCCACTTCGGCTTGATCTCAGACTTGGACACCCCGAGAATTGCCACATCCGGATAGTTGACGATAGGCGTAAACGCGGTACCGCCGATACCACCCAGGCTTGAGATAGTGAAGCAGCTGCCTTGCATGTCGGCTGCCTTGAGCTTGCCGTCGCGGGCCTTGATCGAAATTTCGGTCAGCTCACGGCTGAGCTCGATAATCCCTTTCTTGTCCACATCACGCACCACCGGCACAACCAAACCGTTTGGCGTATCAACCGCCACCCCTATGTGGAAGTACTTCTTGCGGATCAGCGATTCACCGTCCGGGCTCAGGCTGGAGTTGAATACCGGGAACTGCTGCAGCGTCTTGGCAACCGCCTTCATCATGAACACCAGCGGAGTGATCTTCACATTCAGCTTCTGCTTGGCAGCCAATTCATTCTGCTGCTTACGGAAAGCTTCCATCTCTGTGATATCAGCCTCATCGAACTGAGTCACATGGGGAATGGTCACCCAGTTGCGGTGCAGGTTAGGGCCGGAGATCTTCTGGATCCGGGTCAGTGGTACTTGTTCCACTTCACCGAACTTGCTGAAATCTACCTTAGGCGCATCGATAACCTGCAGACCACTGCCGCCGCCGACAGAAGTCGCCGCCGTGGCCTTGGGCCGTGACAGTTCATATTTCACATAGGCCTGCACATCCTCTTTGAGGATACGGCCCTTGCGACCCGTACCTTTCACCTGAGTCAGGTCCACACCGAACTCACGGGCCAGGCGACGCACCGCCGGAGAAGCGTGTACCGCACCTGTGTTAGGCTGGGCACCGGCGCTCGGATGATGCGGCACAGGTGGGCGGCTCTGCGCTGCAGGCGCGGCCACTGGAGCCGGTGCGGGGGCAGGGGCCGCCTGAGCTGGGGCTTCTGCCGGTGCAGCAACTGCTGCGGGAGCAGCGCCTTGGGTCTCAACCGTGGCAATCACGCTACCCTGAGACACCTTGTCACCCACTTTGACGGTCAGAGAAACCAGCTTGCCACCGAAGGGCGCCGGTACTTCCATGGTCGCCTTGTCGGTTTCCAGAGTGATCAGCCCTTGATCGGCACTGATCTCATCACCTACCGCCACCAGCACTTCGATAACGTCCACATCGGCAGCATCACCGATATCGGGAACCGCAATCTCTTTCACTTCAACTGTGGCAGGCGCGGCTGCCTGAGCGGCCACCGGCTGTGCGGCTGCTTGAGCCGCTGGCGCTTGTGGCGCTTCGGCAGAGGCGCCAACTTCCAGCAGCAACACCAAAGAGCCCTGGGAAACCTTGTCGCCAACCTTCACTTTCAGTGACTTGACTGTACCCGCCTGAGGCGAAGGTACATCCATGGTCGCCTTATCGGTTTCCAGCGTGATCAACCCGGCGTCGGCTTCGATAGCCTCACCTTCGCTCACCAGCACTTCGATAACATCGACATCTGCGGCATCGCCAATATCCGGCACTGTCACTTCGATGACCTGGCTGCCACCGGCTGCAGGTGCGGCCGGCGCCGCCTGTTCTGCAGCTGGCGCGGGAGCCGCTGCCGGAGCAGGCGCGGCTTCAGCCTTGGGCGCCTCTGCAACAGGAGCCGCTTCTGCGCCTTCGGCAGTCATCAAGGCTATCAAGGTGCCTTCAGACACGCTGTCGCCAACGGCCACTTTCAATTCTTTGAGCACACCGGCGAATGGCGCAGGAATATCCATGGTCGCCTTGTCGCTTTCAACGGTAATAATGGAGTCTTCAGCCGCCAGGCTGTCACCCACATTGGCACAGATCTCAATAACCTGTACCTCGTCCCCGCCAATATCGGGAACCAGTACTTGTTTCATATCAGCCATTCTGCTTCACCTCTTACGCGTGCTGTGGGTCGATCTTGTCGGCGTCGATGCCATATTCGGCAATGGTCTTGGCCAAAACATCTACCGGCAGCTCGTTGCGGTCCACCAGCGACTTGAGCGCAGCAACCACGATGAACTTGGCATCCACTTCGAAGTGGTGACGCAGGTTGGCGCGGCTGTCAGAGCGGCCGAAACCGTCGGTACCCAGCACCTTGTAGTCACAAGGCACGTAAGCGCGCAGCTGCTCGCCATAGATCTTCATGTAATCGGTCGCCACAATCGCAGGCGCATCTTTTGCCAGCACTGTGCTTACATAAGGCACCTTGGCGGTTTCTGTTGGGTGCAGCATGTTCCAGCGCTCAACCGCCTGACCATCACGCGCCAGCTCGTTGAAGCTGGTAACGCTGAACACATCTGTGCTGATACCGAAGTCTTTCGCCAGCGCCTGTGCCGCCTTGCGTACTTGCTCGAGAATAGTACCGCAACCCATCAGCTGGACTTTGCCTTTGCCGGAACCGGCAACGCTTTCCAACTTGTAGATACCCTTGACTATTCCCTCTTCCACGCCTTGTGGCATTTCAGGTTGAACATAGTTCTCGTTCATTGTGGTCAGGTAGTAGAAGATATCTTCCTGATCTTCGCCATACATGCGGCGAATACCATCCTGAACAATAACGGCAATCTCATAACCATAGGTTGGGTCATAGCTGATGCAGTTAGGAATGGTATTGGCCAGAATATGGCTGTGACCATCCTGGTGCTGCAAGCCTTCGCCGTTCAGCGTAGTCCGGCCGGAAGTACCACCGACCAAGAAGCCACGGGCGCGCATGTCGCCGGCGGCCCAGGCCAGATCGCCGATCCGCTGGAAACCGAACATGGAGTAATAGATATAGAAAGGGATCATCGGCGTATCATTGACCGAGTAACTGGTCGCAGCCGACACCCAAGAGGACATGGCGCCCAGCTCGTTAATCCCTTCCTGTAGCACCTGACCGGACTTGTCCTCACGATAGTAAGCAACCTGATCCGCATCCTGAGGCACATATTTCTGGCCTTCGTGAGCATAGATACCCACTTGACGGAACAGACCTT
The DNA here is from genome assembly GCF_002836945.1 of Shewanella chilikensis. Taxonomy (GTDB): domain Bacteria; phylum Pseudomonadota; class Gammaproteobacteria; order Enterobacterales; family Shewanellaceae; genus Shewanella; species Shewanella chilikensis. The sequence goes on along the minus strand of NZ_NIJM01000023.1, from coordinate 13,400 downwards.
CCATACCAAAGGTACGGGCCTCATCCGGGATGATAGGTACTATCTTCTTACCTATGCCCTTATCTTTCAGCAAGGCCGTCAATACCCGCACAAAGGCCATGGTAGAAGAGATCTCACGGCCGTTGGAGCCTTTGAGAACCGCATCAAAAATCTTCAGTGAAGGCACTTGCAGTTCTTCGCTGAATTTCTGCCGACGGGCAGGCAGATAACCCATCAGGGCCTCACGGCGTTCCTTGAGGTATTTAACCTCTTCGGAATCCGGTCCCGGATGGTAGAAGGGGATCTCATCCAGCTTGTCATCAGGGATTGGGATGTTGAAGCGGTCACGGAAGTGACGAATGGCTTCAATATCCATCTTCTTGACGTTATGGGCAATGTTCTTGCCTTCACCGGCATCACCCAGACCATAGCCCTTGACTGTCTTGGCCAGGATCACGGTTGGGCGCCCCTTGGTCTTCTTGGCTCTATCGAGCGCGGCGTAAATCTTCACCGGGTCGTGGCCACCACGGTTCAGGCGCCAGATGTCATCATCAGACATGTTGGCTACCATCTCGGCGGTTTCAGGATACTTACCGAAGAAGTGTTCACGGGTCCAGGCACCGCCTTTGGCTTTACAGTTCTGGTATTCACCGTCAACGGTTTCGTTCATCAGTTGCAGCAGCTTACCGCTGGTGTCACTGGCCAGCAATGGATCCCAGTAACGGCCCCAGATAACCTTGACCACTTCCCAACCGGCGCCGCGGAATTCACCTTCCAGCTCCTGGATGATCTTGCCGTTACCGCGTACAGGGCCGTCGAGACGCTGCAGGTTACAGTTAACGATAAACACCAGGTTATCCAGCTCTTCACGAGCGGCCAAACCGATGGCACCCAGCGCTTCCGGCTCATCACACTCGCCGTCGCCCAGGAAGCAATATACGGTTTGCTCGGAGCAATCCTTGATGCCACGGTCAGTCAGGTACTTAAGGAAGCGCGCCTGATAAATCGCCTGGATAGGGCCCAGACCCATGGAAACCGTAGGGAACTGCCAGTAATCAGGCATCAGCTTGGGATGCGGATAGGAGGACAGGCCTTTGCCATCCACTTCCTGACGGAAGTTGGCCAGCTGTTCTTCGCTCAGACGACCTTCGAGGAAAGAACGGGCATAGATGCCGGGGGCGATGTGACCCTGGAAGTAAACCAGGTCGCCGCCGTCTTTCTCGTTGGGAGCACGGAAGAAGTGGTTAAAGCACACATCATAGATAGTGGCACTGGATGAGAAACTGGAAATATGACCACCAAGCTCCAGATCTTTCTTGGAACCACGCAGTACCATAGCCAACGCGTTCCAACGCACAATGGCGCGAATGCGACGTTCCATCTCCTGGTTACCCGGCATATGAGGTTCTTGCCCGGCAGGAATGGTATTCAGGTAAGCAGTAGTGGCAGTGTAAGGCAGGTGAGTACCGTTACGGCGAGCCTTATCGATCAGCTTTTCCAACAGGTAATGAGCACGTTCGGGACCTTCCTGCTCCAATACGGCCTGCAGGGATTCTACCCATTCCTGTGTCTCTAACGGATCCAAGTCTTGTAGCATATTTTCAGACATGACACTGTCCTTCTATACATTGTATTAATAGTGATTACGACGTCCTAAGGTGGGCACTGGGCCGCCCCTGGGCTACACGCCGCTCTTCAAACGGCGCAAGCTACGCTGCAACCGGCTATCTTCTTCCCGTACCGACAACATGACTTCCTCGATATAACTCAAGTGGTCATTGGACGCTTCACGCGCGGCTTCGGGATCGCGGCGAATAATAGCGGCCAGCAAAGCCCGCCTATGTTTATTCGCCATGGATGAAGCTTCTTCACGACGACTCAGAAGCTCCAGGTTTTGCGCCACATTCTGATGCAGCACAGGAGTTAAACTCAGAACCAGGTGCAGCATGGCAACATTGTGTGATGCCTCGGCTACCGCCCGGTAAAAATGCACAATGGCGGCCGCTTGCGCTTCAATTCCCTCGGCGTCTTCCACTTCCTGGATCATTCGCTGGATATTCTGCATATCGGCGTCAGTTCCGCGCAGGGCGGCAAAATAGGCCATCATGCCTTCGGTGGCATGACGGAACTCCAGCAAGTCATATTGACTCTCCGGATCACCCTGCATAAGTTCGACTATGGGATCGGCAAGACTCTGCCACAACTGTTCTTTAACGTAGGTACCACCGCCTTGGCGGCGCAGCAATAATCCTTTTGCTTCCAGCTTTTGAATCGCTTCCCGCAATGAGGGACGGGAGACTTCAAACTGCAACGCCAACTCGCGTTCAGGAGGTAACTTCTGACCCGGCTGCAAGCTGCCTTCCAGGATCATCTGCTCCAACTGATTCATGATGACGTCAGAAATCTTTGGCTGACTGATTTTGCTATAAGCCATCTGGCCCTCAGCTCCTATTGTAAATTGGTCTTACCAATTTCTACGAGTGAGCGCACTTTATCAAATCACACTTTTAAAGTCCAGTTAGTGATCTGCATCAAGTCAACTCACGATGTGTGAGCATAGCCTATATTTTTCCCTCTGGGGTCAGACCAATTAACAAGCAGCTTCGGGCCCTGTTTGCGGCAAAGCCTGGTTAAGCCAAAGCCTGGTTAAACCCAAGCCCCGCCGCAGCAAAACCGCAAGCACACTTATTCAGCACTAACTCACCAGACCAAAAATGGTCAACAGCGACAAAATAGTAAGCAGTAAAGTTGAGTTACGCTTACTCAAGGCCAGCAGTGCCAAGGTAGACTGTACCGACACAGGCACATCTTCATCATCCGGCAGAGTTTCAGCAGCCAGCGCCACTTGGGTCACTATCTCCCTGGGCGTCGCCTCCCGTTTCAGCGCCAACTGGCACCATAACGGAAAAGCATTGCTGAAATGACCGCAAAGCACATAACCAAAACCTATGATCCGTGCCGGCAACCAGTCGAGCCAATACAGCAGCTTATCTACCACAGGCCACTCTTTAGCCAAGCGTTGGCGCCTTTCATCAAAAAAACGCACACTGCAATAAAACACCGCGCCTACCGGACCAAATAGAATAAAGAACAGCGCCACGGCGCCATAATAGCGGTAGTTGAGCCAGGCCACGCTCTGGCCTACCCTGGCGCCCAACTCGCGTTCGCTGACCGCATCCAGGCATTCACTGCAGTCCAGCTCTCCGGCGAAATGAAAACTGGCTTGCACATCACCGCGGCAAGCAGCCTGCACATAACGCTTAAATAAACGCCTTTGATATTGGTGGGAAAAACAGACTACCGCCAGCGCCACCCACAACAGCAGCGAAGGCAAGCCCCAAAACCATCCATCCACTACCCACAAAGCCACTGCCACACTCACAGCCGGTAGCAAGAGCGCCACTATCATGCCACCTGTAGTGCTCAACTGACTGTCGGTAAACATCTGCCTTTGATACCAGCGCAGCCCACTGTCCAACTGCCAACGAGCCGGCAGCAGTTTCAAACGTTCAACAATAATCGCGATCAACAGGGAAAACAGTGCCATCTCTTCTTCTCCATGCTCTCTTTAGGCCTGTGGCCATCTCAAAGCGACACGCGTCACAGCGCCTGCAGATACCTTTGCCAATCAAACCCCGGGCCCGGGTCTGTCTTGCGCCCAGGGGCAATATCGCTGTGACCTACTATTCTCTCTTTGGTGATATCCGGGTAGGCCAACCGTAAACTTTGGCTCAGGGTAATAAGTTTATGGTACTGCGCCTCGGTAAAGCCGGAATCATCTGTGCCCTCCAACTCTATGCCGACGGCAAAGTCATTACAGCCGCTACGACCGGCATAGTTAGATACCCCTGCATGCCAGGCGCGCTGGTCGACCGAAACATATTGGCGCAATTCACCATCACGGCGAATCAGAAAATGCGCCGACACTTCCAGCCCCTTAAGCTCGGCAAAGCTGGGATCGGCTTCAGTATCCAAGGTTCCCAAAAACAGCTGCTCTATATAAGGCAGACCAAAACAGCCGGCCGGCAGACTGATATTATGGATCACCAAAAGGCTCACCTCGCCATCTGGCCTGTGATTAAAGTGAGGTGAAGGCCTGGGTACGGCTTCACCATACCAACCATCAATCCATAGCTCCCGAACCAATTATTTATCTCCCGACTCTCTATTGGCGTCACTAAAGCAAGGCTTGGCTGCTTGCGCTTCAAATCACCCCGGACTCGACCACAGCCAATTGTGCCTCCAACACAATACCAGCAGCGCCCCTTATTATGCTAATCTAGCAGCATAAATTTCCTCAATAATCCCGAGTCAATCAAGGACGCGTATCATGCTCGAAAATGATATCAGGGTCAGTGTCAAAGCCGCACTGGACGAAGATCTTGGCCACCAGAAGGCCTCCGAGGGCGATATCACAGCCCTGTTGATCCCGGCAGACAAATATGCCGAAGCTACCCTTATTACCCGCGAAGAAGGTGTTTTCTGTGGTAAAGCCTGGGCCGAACAGGTATTTAACCAGCTCGGAGGCGAAGTGGCCCTGCACTGGCATGTGGATGATGGCGATCTTGTGCTGCCCAATCAGCTGCTGTGTGAACTCTCTGGCCCGGCGCGCCTGCTGCTCACAGGCGAGCGCACCATGATGAACTTTATTCAAACCCTCTCAGGCGTAGCCAGCCTGACCAAGATTTACTGCGACAAACTGGCGGGCACTCAATGCCGTTTGCTCGATACCCGCAAGACCCTTCCCGGCCTGCGGACGGCGCAGAAATATGCCGTCACCTGCGGCGGCGGCAAAAACCACCGCATAGGTTTGTTCGACGCCTTTCTGATCAAAGAGAACCATATTATGGCCTGCGGCGGTATCGCCAAGGCGATTGCGGCCGCACGAGCACTGCGCCCGGACAAACCTGTGGAAGTCGAAGTAGAAACCCTGGAAGAACTGGCGCAAGCGCTGGAGGGCGGCGCCGATATTGTTATGTTGGACAACTTCGATGTCACCATGATGCTGCAGGCGGTAGAGCTCAATAATGGCTTTAAGGCCAAGGGACTGGGTGCCAAACTGGAAGTTTCCGGCGATGTCACTCTGGAAACCATAACTGCCTTCGCCCAAACCGGTGTCGACTTTATCTCGGTCGGCGCCCTGACCAAGCATGTGCGGGCCATGGATCTCTCCATGCGCCTCAAAGGCTGAGATCTTGGCAGGCATACCCCTGACGCCAGGGGTATGCCGATTTCAGCCCCAATCCCCCCAGCAGGCGTTAACCGCCAAGCCCCGCCGCTAACCGCACAATACTCATCCGCTTGCCATTGCAGCTTGCAGCATCTGCGCCTTATTCTGAGTCAGGCTCTCGCCACTCCACTGAAAACCGCCGCCCCAAGACCAAACTCAAGTCCAGACCCAAGTCCAACCCCAGCCCCAAGCCCGAGCAAGAGCCCGTCTGATAATACTATCCCAGGGTTATATTCTTCCTCAGGCAGGCGCGGTTTGTGCACCTCACTTGGCACCAGTATAAAACTCATGCATAAAGCCCATGCATAAAGTCATGCATAAAGCCCATGCACAAAACCTGTGCATGAAACCCCACCTAGATAAAACCAGCTATAAAAATCACCTATTCCCCGCCAAAAATCCGCCCCCAAAACCGCCCAACAAAATAAACAAATTGTTAACAACAATATTTACCGCTAAATGGGAGCCAAGCATTTTTTTGACAACGCCACATCCCTGACACAAACAGGGCAAAGCGTCAAAATATTGTTACCGGTAAAACTTGGTGGTGGATAACAATTTTGATTTTTTCCGCTATTTCAGGTGGTTTTTTCACTATTGCAGATTCCCTTTTTAGTAACTTTATACTAACTTTTAGGGCAGGCGAGATGGCCGCGTCGGCCAACCTCACCGACAAGGTAACCACCCAAACTGCTATTTTATGACGCACAATAAAGTTACAAATGTAAAAATTGTGATTTGAGTAAATGCTCAGTTCCTTGAGGTGCGGTTTGCCGGAACGACATACGATAAACTTAAATGGTTTTGCTGAACTGATTGAGTCTGGATCCAGATAGGCTTTGGGGTGATCCCCACTAAGCTGGCAAGCCGGAAAAACCGCCTGAATATTTACAGGCATCACAGGAATACGAGTAACAGGGAATCAAGTTACCGATTCACTCAAGACGGCAACAACGGAGAAAGCAAATGAAAACTATCAAACTCAACAAGCGTGCCCAGGGCTTTACCCTGATCGAATTGATGATCGTAGTGGCCATCATAGGTATTCTGGCGGCCATCGCACTGCCTGCTTACAAAACTTATACTCAGCGTGCAAAATTCAGTGAAGTAGTACTTGCAGCAACTCCCGCCAAAACAGCTGTAGATGTATGTATCCAAACTGGCTCAAGCTGCGCAACTTTAGATGAATCATTAACTGGCTGGGCTGCAGGCCCACTTGTTGATACCGTGGCTATTGACGCCAATATGATCGATGACCCAGCCAATCCTGGCACCCAAATAGTAGATCCTACAGGAACTATTGTTATAACCGTAACATCAGTTGGAGCACCAACATTTGATGCCGCTTATACTTACATTTTAACTGGTACACCAAATTCAGGAGGCTCTACAGATTGGGCCGCATCGGGTAGCTGTCAAGCAGCAGGTCTGTGTTAATCAATGCCCACAACCGGCCTCCACTTAGGATTATCGACCCTATTTATCCGTAAGGGGCTGCTCAACGAGAGCAGCCTGACGGAGGCCATCAAGCAGTCGCAAAACAGCAACCAAGCCCTGGTCACCACCCTGGTGACCAGCAAGCTTTTATCCGCCCGCAGCATAGCCGAGCTCTGTTATGAGGAGTACGGCACCCCGCTGCTGGATCTCAATGAGTTTGACCTAAGCAGTATTCCGGATGAGTTTCTCAACAAGAAACTGATCGACAAACACAGATGTCTGCCGCTGTTCAAGCGCGGCAACCGCCTCTATATCGCCACCTCGGACCCCACCAATATCGCCGCCCTGGAAGACTTTCAGTTCAGCGCCGGCCTGCATGCCGAAGCGATACTGGTCGAAGAGGACAAGTTAGCCAAGGCGCTGGAAAAGGTACTGGAAGAGGACTTGAGCTCGCTGGATCTCGATGGCCTGGATGAAGAGTCCCTCGCCGGCATTGAAGTCACAGATACCGACAAGCGCCCGGAAGACAACAGCGAAGGCAAGGATGACGCCCCCATCGTCATCTATATCAATAAAATTCTCACCGATGCCATCCGTAAGGGCGCATCGGATCTGCATTTTGAACCCTACGAGAAGCGCTACCGCATCCGTTTTCGTATCGATGGCATACTCCATGAGGTGTCCGAGCCGCCGATTTCACTTTCCGGACGGATATCGGCTCGCTTAAAGGTGATGTCCAAGCTGGATATCGCCGAGCGCCGGGTGCCCCAGGATGGCCGCATCAAGATGAGGCTGTCGCGCAACAAGAGCATTGATTTTCGGGTCAGTACCCTGCCCACCCTCTGGGGCGAAAAGATAGTGATGCGGATCCTCGACTCCTCTTCGGCGCAGTTGGGCATAGAAAAGCTCGGCTATGAGGAAGACCAGAAACAAGCCTATATGGAGATGCTGGCAAGACCCCAGGGGATGATATTGGTTACCGGCCCCACGGGGTCTGGGAAAACCGTGTCCCTCTATACCGGCCTCAATATTCTCAATACCGAGGAGCGCAATATCAGCACCGCCGAAGATCCGGTGGAGATTAACCTCGAAGGGGTTAACCAGGTGCATATCAACCCCAAGGCCGGGTTAACCTTCGCCTCGGCGCTGCGCTCCTTCCTGCGTCAGGATCCAGACGTGGTGATGGTGGGGGAAATTCGCGATCTGGAAACCGCCGAAATCGCCATCAAGGCGGCACAAACCGGCCACTTGGTGCTCTCGACCCTGCACACCAACTCATCGGCCGAAACCCTCACCCGTTTGCTCAATATGGGCGTACCCGGCTACAACATTGCCAGTTCGGTCAACCTGATAATTGCCCAGCGCCTGGCCCGCCGTCTCTGTCCCGAATGCCGACAAGCGGAAGATGTCCCCGAACATGAACTGCTGCAGCTGGGCTTCAGCCAGCAACAGATAGATAGCGGTTTTACCGTTTATAAGCCCTGCGGCTGTGAGCACTGCTCCGGCGGTTACAAGGGCCGAGTCGGTATCTATGAAGTGATGAAGATGTCCGATGAAATTGCCAGAACCATTATGGAAGGCGGTAATTCACTGCAGATTGCCGCTACCGCCAAGCAGCAGGGAATGAGGGACTTGCGCCTGTCTGGCCTGCTTAAAGTCATTCAGGGCGTCACCAGCATTGCCGAGGTCAACCGGGTAACCAGTTACTGATGCCTGCCAAGCCAGACAGCGGCTGTGATATCCAAAGCCTGCGTGCCAAAGCATAAGTGCCATAACATGAGCGCCATAACATAAGTGCTTAACGCCATTCGCAGCAGGCGGGCCAGGGGTAACCCGACTAAAATAATATGCAGGCACGGCAAACCGTTTATTCCAAGGAACTATTATGGCCACAGCAACGGCAACAGCTAAAAACAATAAAGCCAAAACCAAAGGTGCCAAGGCTCAAGCCAAGATCTACACCTTCACCTGGAAAGGTCTTAATCGCGATGGCAAGCAAAGCTCCGGCGAATTACGCGGCGCCAGCATTGCCGAAATCAAAAGCTTGCTGAAAAACCAGGGGATTAATCCCAAACTGGTACGTAAAAAGTCTGCCTCTCTCTTTGGTGGTGATAAAAAAATCAAGCCGATGGATATCGCGGTGATCACCCGCCAGATAGCCACCATGCTGGCCGCAGGTGTGCCCTTGGTGACCTCCATCGAGTTGATTGCCCGCGGCCATGAGAAAAACAAGGTGCGTATTTTGCTGGGCACTGTGCTGGCCGATGTTCAGGCCGGTATTCCCCTTTCCGATGCCCTGCGCCCCCACAGGGCTTATTTCGACGATCTCTATGTCGACCTGGTGGCCGCCGGGGAACATTCCGGCTCTTTGGATGCGGTATTTGACCGTATCGCGACCTACAGAGAAAAAGCCGAGGCGCTCAAGTCCAAGATCAAAAAAGCCATGTTCTATCCCGCGGCGGTAGTTGTGGTTGCCATAGCAGTTACTGTGCTGCTATTGCTGTTTGTAGTACCTCAGTTCGAAAGTATCTTTGCCAGCTTTGGCGCCGAACTGCCCGCCTTTACCCAGTTGATAGTTAATATAAGCCGTTGGCTGCAAAGTACCTGGTATCTGTTTCTCGCGGCAATTGTTATCGGGGTTTGGCTGTTTGTCCGCGCCCATCGCAACTCGGAAAAGTTTCGTAACCGTATCGATGAAATGGTGCTTAAAATTCCCCTGATTGGCGAAATTCTCCATAAGGCTGCCATGGCCCGTTTCGCCCGCACCCTGGCCACTACCTTTGCCGCCGGGGTACCGCTGATTGATGGCCTGGAGTCTGCCGCCGGCGCCTCCGGTAACTATGTCTACCGCAAGGCCCTGCTGAATGTACGTACCGAAGTGATGGCCGGTATGCAAATGAACGTAGCCATGCGTACCACCAAGCTGTTTCCCGATATGCTGATCCAGATGGTGATGATAGGTGAAGAATCCGGCTCGCTGGATAATATGCTCAACAAGATAGCCAATATTTACGAGATGCAGGTAGATGACGCCGTAGACGGGCTTTCCAGCCTGATTGAACCCATTATGATGGTGGTGATAGGTACTCTGGTAGGCGGCCTTATTGTAGGTATGTACCTGCCTATCTTCCAAATGGGTAACGTGGTAGGTTAAGCCTCAGTATCAAAGCCGGTGCAATAATAACAAGCAGCACTTTTAACACCATTTTTAGGGCAGTGTAATATTCGATGTCAGACTTTATTGCCATATTGAGCCACAATCTGTGGCTCTTTCTTGTTCTCTGTTTTCTGTTTGCCTCTGTGATAGGCAGCTTTCTCAATGTGGTAATCCACCGCCTGCCGGTAATGATGAAGCGCGAATGGCAGCAGGAATGCAATCAATACCTGCAGGAATACCAACCCGAATTCGCCAAACAGATAGGTGAAGCCAAGCTCAATGCACCGATAGATAACTACCCGGCCAAGTACAATCTGTTGCTGCCGAAGTCTGCCTGCCCCAAGTGCGGCGCTCATATCAAACCCTGGCACAACTTACCCATAATCGGTTACCTGATGCTTGGCGGCAAATGCGCTGCCTGTAAGACCAAGATCTCGGCAAGATATCCTCTGTTCGAGTTGTTGACTGCCCTACTCATTTGTACGCTCGCTTGGCACTTTGGTCCAACACTGCAGTTTGCCTATGCAACTATTCTGACCTTTGGACTGATAGCCCTCAGCGGCATAGATTTGGATGAGATGCTGTTGCCTGACCAGATAACCCTGCCGCTGCTGTGGCTCGGTTTACTGATTAATATCTCCGGCACTTTTGCCAGTATTACCGATGCCACCATAGGTGCCGCAGCCGGTTATTTAAGCCTCTGGTCTATCTACTGGCTGTTCAAATTAATCACCGGCAAGGAAGGCATGGGCTATGGCGATTTCAAGCTGATGGCTCTATTCGGCGCCTGGCTGGGCTGGCAGATGCTGCCACTGATAATTCTGCTCTCTTCTTTGGTGGGCGCCCTGGTAGGTGTGTTACTCATAGTGTTCAAGAACCTCAATCGGGGTAACCCCATTCCCTTTGGCCCCTATATTGCCATAGCCGGTTGGGTTGCCATGGTGTGGGGGCAACAGATAGTTGACTGGTACTTGGGAACACTTTAAATGGCGAACTTTATTATAGGCCTCACGGGGGGCATAGGCAGCGGTAAAACGACAGTAGCCAATCTGTTTGCCGAGCAAGGCATTGTTTTGGTTGATGCCGATATCATCGCCAGAGAAGTTGTCGCCAAGGGCTCAGATGGCCTTAAGCAAATTGGCGATAAATTTGGCCCGCAGATGCTGACACCCGATGGCTGCTTGGATAGGGCGGCGCTGAGGGAACAGATATTTCATCATCCGCAAGACAGGGAATGGCTCAATGCCCTGTTGCATCCCATGATACGCACCCGCATGCTGGAACAGCTTGAGATGGCGGCTTCTCCTTATGTCATTATGGTGGTTCCCTTACTGTTTGAGAACGGCCTGGACAAACTGGCAGATCGCACATTAGTCGTAGATATTTCACCCAAATTACAATTGCAGCGAACTATTGAACGGGACATGGTGTCTAAGGAGCAGGTTCAAAACATTATCAATAGCCAGAGCGACCGCCAGAGCCGACTCGATAAGGCCGATGATGTGATTGACAATCAGGGAGAGATCGACGCGTTACAGGCCCAGGTACTGGCGCTGCATAATAAATACTTACAGCTGGCAGACATTAAAAATTCATGAACACGACAGAACTGATATTCGAACAGCCGCTAAATGAAAAGATCCGTAGTTATCTGCGCCTGGAATATCTCGCTCGTCAATTGGATAACAACCTGCTGCAAGATCATCAACACAGATGCTTTTATCCGCTTTTCTCTCTCTGTGAACTTACCGAACGCTGTGATTACCGCAGCGAAGTCATCAAAGACATCGACCGCCAATTAATCCAACTGCAAAACTGGCAACAGCGGGAACAAGTCGATCAACAACAGCTGCAGCACTATCTTGAACAATTCTCCCATGCCAGAGAAGAGCTGCAACGCCCGCAGCGTCCAGGTAGCCAACTGAAACAAGACAGATTTATATCGGCGCTCAGACAGAGATTCAGTATGCCTGGTGCTTGCTGTAACTTCGATCTGCCACAACTCCACTTTTGGCTGGCGAAACCTTGGGAAGAACGCAGCCAAGAGTATCGCCAATGGACCAACCACTTCAGGAGTTTACTGCAACCTATCAGCCTGCTGTTGCAACTAACCCGCATGAGCTGTGAGTACCGAGAAGCTGTGGCCCATGCCGGCTTTTACCAAGGCGACAGCCAACAAAGCTTGTCGCTGGTCAGAGTCAAGCTTGACGCCGAACAGGGCTGCTACCCCACCATTAGTGGTCACAGAAACCGCTTTGCCATTCATTTTGTCCTGTTCGAACAACAAAAGCATTCCGACAAAACCGTCAAATTCCTACTGGCGACCTGCGGCTAAACTCTTTACCATGGGCGCCATCAGTTAGCCCGAGAGACACAAAAATGCCTATCACAGTTAAGTGCCCCACCTGTCAAAAAGAGGTGGAATGGAGCCCCGAATCCAAATTCAAGCCCTTCTGTAGCGAGCGCTGTAAACTCATCGATCTTGGAGATTGGGCCTCAGAGAAACATGCTATCCCGGTGAAGCCAGAATTTGATCAGCAAATGCTGGATGAGCTGGGTTACGATGAAGGCAATTTCTTCAAGGATCAATCATGACAAAAAGAGTTCATGTCGCAGTCGGCATTATCAAATCCGGTAAACAGATCCTACTGGCCAAGCGCCATGGGCATCTGCATCAAGGTGGAAAATGGGAATTCCCCGGCGGTAAAGTCGAAATGGGCGAAACCGTCACCCAAGCGCTTGCCAGAGAACTCGCGGAAGAGGTTGGCCTCAACATAGCAGGTTCCACTCCCTTTATGTTGTTGTCTTATGACTACCCGGACAAACAGGTATTACTGGATATTCACCTGGTTACGGAATTCAATGGTACGGCTTATGGCGTAGAAGGACAGCAAGTCGAGTGGGTGCACTTGGAACAGCTCCCGGAATACACCTTCCCGGATGCCAACCAACCGATTCTTGATAAAATCCTGACAGAGTTTTCAAAGTAAGCCCTAAGCCAGCCGCCTAAGCTGGCTTTTTATTATCCCTGTCTTGTCGATGCAGATGTCCCAAATCACCTCTGCAGAGGTCATCCTTGATGGCGCAGGCTGGCATACTATGGATATGGCAACACCTTTCTCAAATCTCACTTTGATTAAGCTACCCGCCTATTCCCCAGATCTGAACCCGATGGAGCAAGTTTGGCAATGGCTCAGACAACACTGTCTTTCCAACCGAGTATTCGATTGCTACGAGCAAATTGTTGAGTAAGCATCCCGAGCCTGGAATACCCTCATTGAGAATACTGGTCGGGTGAAATCTCTGTGCTCCAGGGGCTGGATAGATCAGGGACTGGATAAATCTGACCAGATAAACCAGTCGAGCCATTCTCAACATATCCACAGCACCATCTCACATGGGGGCGAAAGACATCTGCTCATCAAGCACAGCTTGATAGATGGCTGTAGCGCGAAGCAGCTTGGCTGCGAGCTGAGGGGCACACACTGCGCCAGCAGCTTTGGGCTGCATGTTAAGTCGTGCTCGCTGGAAGCGAGACAAACAAAAAAGCCCTAGCATTCAGCTAGGGCTTTTTTGTTTGTTAGGCGTCTGGCGATG
>NZ_NIJM01000022.1 GCF_002836945.1 Shewanella chilikensis | reverse complement strand
TGTAAATCTGACGGCTCCGCCTTCGAAGGTTCGAATCCTTCTCCCTCCACCATTTCTTTTTATTCTTTAGTAAAACCTCAAAGCGTTTTATCTACGCCTATACTAATCAACTCCACAGTAATCAATAACCTAACCTGTATCTGTGCCTAAATGCGCCTGAGTTTTCGCTATCCATTGTCATTACCTTTGGTTATGATTAAGACCATCCTGTTATAAGAAAGAACAACAACAATGGCCGATCTCTGGGTAAACGAAGCAATTGCCAAAATCGAAGCCGATTTTCAGCGCAGTGCCGACACACATTTGATTAAACTGGAACTGCCGGCGGTCGCCGGAGTGGATATCTATCTTAAAGATGAAAGCACCCATCCTACCGGAAGCCTCAAGCACCGTTTGGCAAGATCACTGTTTCTCTACGCCTTGTGTAACGGCTGGATCAAACAGGATACACCTGTTATAGAGTCCTCATCCGGCAGCACAGCTGTCTCCGAGGCCTACTTTGCCCGCCTATTGGGGCTACCCTTTATTGCCGTTATGCCGGCGTCCACCGCCCGCAAGAAGATACAGCAGATAGAGTTTTACGGCGGCCGTTGTCACTTTGTCAATCACTCCAGCGAAATCTACGCCGAGTCTGAACGGCTGGCGCGGGAGCTGAATGGCCATTATATGGATCAGTTCACCTATGCCGAGCGGGCCACCGACTGGCGCGGCAACAATAATATTGCCAATGCCATTTTCGATCAGATGCAGCGCGAGCCCTTCCCTATTCCCGAGTGGATTGTGATGAGCCCGGGTACCGGCGGCACTTCGGCCACCATTGGCCGCTATATCCGCTATCAACGGCTTTGCACCAAGCTGTGTGTGGTCGACCCGGATAACTCAGTGTTCTATGACTATTTTCAACAAAGAGATGCGGCCATCACCTGTGAGCAAGGCAGTAAGATTGAAGGTATAGGCCGGCCCAGAGTCGAGCCCTCCTTTATCCCGGGGGTTGTCGACTCCATGTTGAAGATCCCCGATGCTGCCTCTGTGGCGACAATCCATTGGCTGGAACAGATCATCGGCCGCAAGACAGGGGCCTCAACCGGCACCAACCTCTATGGCGCCCTGATGCTGGCGGCCGAAATGAAACGCGACAACCGCCAGGGCTCAATAGTGACCCTGATCTGCGATCCCGGTGAGCGCTATCTGGACACTTATTACAACCCCGAGTGGATAGCCGCCAACATAGGGGATATCAGCCAGTATCAAAACAAACTGAAACTGTTTGAAACCACGGGTGAGCTCTGCTGCTAACAACGCGCTTCAGATAACAAAAAGCCGCATCAATGCGGCTTTTTGTCGATTACCACTACGGATTAATCGATATCCAGATACTTGTGAGTCTGGATAGACAAACGCCAGTTGCGTTCGATACAGACTTTCATCGCCAGCGCCGTCGCCCGGCTCTTCTGGCTGATGGGCTGCAGGCAGATAGTCTTGTCTTTGAGATCCAATCCCTGCAGCAGTTGATCCAGCTCCTCAATATGAGCCTCGGTCGCCACCGGATGCTTAATCTCATTTGCCCGCTCCAGCGCCTGACGCAGTACCGGCATCCCACCCTTCATACCGACCTTGGGCGAGACTGTGACCCAGGTATCTGCGCTGCAATTCACCTCAAAGGTGCCACTGGTTTCAATTTGAGTGCGAAAGCCTGCGGCATTAAATGCTTCTGTCATTTCAGTGAGTGAATAGAGACAAGGCTCACCCCCTGTGATCACTATATGCCTGGCATTGAATCCCTGCTGTTTGAACGCCTCCAGTAACGACTTGGCATCATGCTCTGCCCAGCGACCGATACAGCCATCGGTGCAGATCACATCGGCAGGTTTCACCTGATTATGCTCAAGCTTGTCCCAGGTCTGGCGAGTATCACACCAGGGACACCCCACAGGGCAACCCTGCAAACGCACAAAAATAGCCGGAACGCCGGTAAACACACCTTCCCCCTGCAGGGTTTCAAAGACTTCGTTGACGGGGTAGTACATCGGGGTTCCTCATATTTGCCGGGGCGGCATTTATAGAGGAATTTAGCCCCAAGCGCAAGGATGAGCGAATTTTCCGTTTTTTACCAAGCCGGCGCTGACAGCCGGCCAAATTAGGGTAAACTGTGACGATTGAGTCATCCCTTTGAATAGACGCTTATGTCTTCATCCAATCAATCACTTATGTCATCAGAATCAAACCCATCGCAAACCACAGAGCCAATCCAAAGCACTAAGCCAACGATTTCCAAGGCGATAGTCGTTTTCAGCGGCGGTCAGGACTCCACCACCTGCCTTATTCAGGCCTTGGCCCAGTATGATGAAGTACATGCCATCACCTTCGACTATGGCCAGCGCCACAGCCAGGAGATTGAAGTTGCCAAACAACTGGCGCAAAAACTCGGCGCCGCCAGTCACAAGGTGCTGGATGTTACTCTACTCAATGAGTTAGCCATCTCGGCCCTGACCCGCGACAATATTCCGGTATCAAACGACTTGATGGACAATGGTCTGCCCAATACTTTTGTTCCCGGACGCAATATTCTGTTTCTGACCCTGGCGGGGATCTACGCCTATCAGATAGGCGCCGATGCCGTGATCACAGGTGTCTGCGAGACCGACTTCTCCGGCTACCCAGACTGCCGTAATGACTTTATCAAGGCGATGGAGTCTGCGCTGGTACAAGGCATGGACAGACAGCTGCGTTTGGTTACGCCACTCATGTGGCTCAACAAGGCCGAAACCTGGGCACTGGCAGATAAATACCAGCAACTGCCACTGGTAAGGGATGAAACCCTTACCTGCTATAACGGCATTCTTGGCAAAGGCTGTGGCACCTGCCCCGCCTGTTTATTGCGTCAAAAAGGATTGGATGAGTATCTGGCGAGCCCGGACAGCATCCAGGCAATACTGGCGGCCAAGACAGCGTGAAGCCGAGCTCCGCTTATTTTTCAGGTGTTGTGTTAACAGCCCTGGCGCTGCTGCTGTATTCTCTGCCGCTCACTGAGCTGTTGGCATTTCGCCGCAGCGCTATAGAACAAGGTGAGCTGTGGCGGCTTGTCAGCGGCAATCTGCTGCACACCAACTTCTGGCATCTGCTGATGAACCTCGCCGGGTTTTGGGTGATCCTTTATCTGCACAAGGAACACTATAACGCCCTGGGCGTATTGATATTGACCCTGGCCCTGTGTCTGCTTGAAGGTGTAGGGCTTTATCTTTGCTACCCGCAGCTTATGGGTTATGTGGGGCTAAGTGGCATACTGCACGGCTTGTTCGCCTTCGGCGCCCTGGCCGATATTCGCAGCGGTCGAAACTCAGGTTACCTGCTGCTTGCTGGCGTTATCGCCAAGGTCGCCTGGGAGCAATGGCAAGGGGCGGCCGCTGAAGTCAGCGCCCTGATTGGCGCCAGAGTCGCGGTTGAAGCGCATCTTGTTGGCCTGATTGGCGGTATCGCACTGTTTGGCTTGTGGCGACTGAGTGCTTATAAAGCGCCGAAACTTTGATACCAAGCCTAAGCATTTAAATAGGGGTTTTTAAATTAGGCTTTTAAATCAAGCTCTTTAAAGTCGTTGACAGATGAACAGCATAAAGAACCCGGCTTTTGCCGGGTTCTTTGTCAATGGGTCAATTTTAGGGAAGGTGCGAACATTTAGGCCTTGATAAGCTCCTCTCTGAGCCTTGCCACTTCATCACGCAGTGCAGCAGCCTGCTCAAACTCCAGATCCCTGGCATGCTGGTGCATCTGTTTTTCCAGCCTGTCGATTTCATGCGCCAAATTGGCGGCGTCCACCTGATAAGCCGACTTGCGCTCCGCCACCTTGCGGGCACCCGGCTGCGGCGCTGCCGATGAGGGGGAATCTCCCACATCCATGACATCTGTTATCTTCTTCACTAAGCCCTTGGGCACTATGCCATTGGCCAGGTTGAAAGCGTGCTGCTTCTCGCGGCGACGATTGGTTTCATCCATGGCCTTGGCCATTGAAGGGGTCACCTTATCGGCGTAAAGGATCACCTTGCCGTTAATGTTACGAGCTGCGCGGCCTATGGTCTGGATAAGCGAGCGCTCGGAGCGCAGGAAACCCTCTTTATCGGCGTCGAGTATGCACACCAGAGACACTTCCGGCATGTCCAGCCCTTCCCTGAGCAAGTTGATGCCGACCAGCACGTCGAAGACACCCTTACGTAAATCGCGAATGATCTCTACCCGCTCCACGGTATCCACGTCCGAGTGCAAGTAACGCACCTTAACGCCGTGTTCATCGAGATATTCGGTGAGATCTTCCGCCATCCGCTTGGTCAGCGTAGTCACCAACACACGTTCATTGACGGCAATGCGCTTGTTGGCCTCAGAGAGCAGATCATCCACCTGAATCGCCACCGGCCGCACTTCCAGCTCGGGATCCAACAAACCCGTGGGCCTGACCACTTGCTCGGCCACATCGCCGCCGCTGCGTTCAAGTTCATAACTGCCCGGTGTGGCCGACACATAAATCGTCTGCGGCATCAAGGACTCGAACTCTTCAAACTTGAGCGGTCTGTTATCCAGTGCCGATGGCAGGCGGAAACCGTACTCCACCAGGGTGGTTTTCCTCGAACGGTCACCCTTGTACATGGCACCTATCTGCGGCACAGTCACATGTGACTCGTCGATGATCAGCAGACCGTCCGGCGGCAGATAATCCAGCAAAGTCGGCGGCCCTTCTCCCGGTGCACGCCCGGAGAGATAACGGGAGTAGTTTTCGATACCGGAGCAATAACCCAACTCTGTCATCATCTCCACATCGTACTGCACCCGCTCGCTGATCCTTTGTGCCTCAATCAGCTTATTGGCATCCAGCAACTGCTGACGGCGCTCCCTGAGCTCGGCCTTTATCTGCTCTGTGGCCGCCAATATTTTTTCTCTCGGGGTCACGTAGTGAGTCTTGGGGTAAACCGTGGCCCGGGCAATGCGTTTACGTACCTGGCCGGTCAATGGATCAAACAGCGACAGCTGCTCTATCTCATCATCGAATAGCTCGACCCGAATGGCATCTCGGTCCGATTCGGCCGGGAAGATATCTATTACCTCACCGCGCACCCTGAAGGTACCGCGCTGCAGTTCAATATCGTTGCGGCTGTATTGCAACTCGCTGAGCCGCTGCAGTATATCCCGCTGACCCATGATGTCGCCCTGGCGCAAGTGCAGCAGCATCTTCATGTAAGAGTCGGGATCGCCAAGACCATAGATGGCTGAGACCGAGGCAACCAACACCACATCACGCCGCTCCAGCAAAGCCTTGGTGGCCGAGAGTCGCATCTGCTCGATATGAGCGTTGACCGAAGCATCCTTCTCAATAAAAGTGTTGGTCGAAGGCACATAGGCTTCCGGTTGGTAGTAGTCATAATAAGAAACAAAGTATTCCACCGCATTATGGGGGAAAAACTCTTTCATCTCGCCGTAGAGTTGCGCAGCCAACGTCTTGTTGGGCGCCATAATGATGGTTGGCCGCCCTTGATTGGCAATCACATTGGCAATGGTGAAGGTTTTACCTGAACCGGTTACCCCCAACAAGGTTTGATTGGCGAGCCCGGATTCCAGTCCATCAATCAGTTTAGCAATGGCGGTGGGCTGATCTCCGGCAGGGGAATATTGAGACTCCAAGCGAAACGGCGTAGCTGACACTTTAATGCTCCTTCGGTTAAGCCTTTCATTTTACTCATTGAGCCGAATTACGCCAAGCCAAAAGCCGCATTACTCCTGCCAACATGATGTCAGCAGCAGCTTGTGCTGAAACTCAGCAACGAGACGGCAGATGTGGCGGCCAAAGGCAGAAATTCCATCCAAATAAGTCAAACAGGTAGATTTAATGCACAAGGTTTGGCAGATACTTCCTTACAGCTTTGTTACAAAAAACACCAAGTAAACCAAAGCGGCTTGACTTTCACATCTATCTGTTTTTATTAGACTTATTTTTTAACCGCTCAAACTGACCATTTTAACTTCAATGCAGATGCCACAAGGGTTTGCAGCCCATAAAGTCGGGAAGCTCACAGGTTTATCCACAGATTTAGTGGATAAGTCAGTCTAACCCTGTAACCATGGGGGATTGCGGCAAGCAGTGCAAGCCAACGCATCTTGATGGGTGTTTTGTAATAAAAGAACATATGAAAGTGTAGCACTCACCTTAAAAGCTAAGATGCACCAAAATGAACTCAAAGCAGCTGAATCGCACCTTTTTTACGCGCCTCTCATGACGAGTTAGACGCCGGGTAACTTGAGCAAAAACATCCCCCTTGTAAGATTTCAGCCCAGTGGACAGACAAAAGCCGCCGAAATACACGCACTTTGGCCTTCCAATGAAATCAGCTTTGATTGAAATGACACGAAATATCAGTGTTTAGCCGTTATTTTTTAAGCAAAAAATTCCCACAAAGCAGTTTTATCCACCACTGTGAGCATTAGATAAGCAATTAACAGCTTAATGACACTTTTTTTAGGGCTGCGAGTTGACTCCACCCACAGAGCGATTTACTATGCGCTCCGTTCTCAGCGAGACAAGCAAGAAATTACGATTCCCCTGTAGTTCAGTCGGTAGAACGGCGGACTGTTAATCCGTATGTCACTGGTTCGAATCCAGTCAGGGGAGCCACTTCGATTACGCCCATAAAAATTTCGATTCCCCTGTAGTTCAGTCGGTAGAACGGCGGACTGTTAATCCGTATGTCACTGGTTCGAATCCAGTCAGGGGAGCCATCTTATCTTATCTCTTCCTGCGTTTTGTATTTATAACAAATACGTATACAATTCTGACATCCCTTTAACCTAGTCTGAATTCTGGAAAAGATGGGCATTTCGCGCGTTTTTCAACTGTTACTGTTATTGAGCTTTCTGGCGACCGGCTTGGTCTTGTTGCAACAGGAGCGGCAGGTTTTGCAGCAACAAGCCGATGTCCTGTTACAGCGATTACAACAAGCGCAAGTCCAGGCCCAGGGCGCAGATGATGCCGCTATCTTTTACCGGCAACTACAAGACAGAGTGTCATTGCAGTTTTTCCAATATACAGATGACGCCGATGGTCAGAATAACCTCACTCGAGGACATTTCCTGCCAGAGATGAACTGGCAGTATTATCTACTGCCATTGCAACTAGAATCCCAATACCGCTTCGCTTCCGGGCGCGTGTTACTTAAGCCGGACCTCAGCCCTCTTCGAGAGCAAAGGATCCATATCCTCTGGCTTGAGGGATTACGCTTATTGCCCCTTTATTTGGTATTGGCGTTAATCTTTGCCTTGATGATGAAGCGCCACAAAAGCGCCCTTACCTATGCCGCCGAGTATCTGACAAAAATGTCCCAAGGTGAGTTCGATGCCCTGGCGCAGAGCCGCTTTCGGGGTGAACTCAAGCCATTGGGGCAAGCATTGGAACAAAGTCGGCAGCTGATAAAGCAGCGGTTTGAGAAACTTGAGTCAGAAAACCTGGCGCTTAAGAGGCTCGCCTACGAAGATCCGATAACCGGCTTAGGCACCCGCCAACACTTCACCGAAAAACTGCAGCAACTGTCTCTTTCCGGCAAATCACAAATTGGAGTGCTAATCCTGGTAAAAGCCACCGAGCTTGGCCATATCAATCAACTGCGCGGCCGTCAGGGCGGCGATGACTATCTTGCCCGTGTCGCAGTTTGTATTCGCCGGGCACTCCAGGGTTACAAAAACAGCGAAAGCTTTCGCATTGCCAGTACTGACTTTGCCATCTTTATCCCCTCAATAGTGCTGAAAGACGCGCAAACCTTTGCCACCCAGCTGAAACGTGAACTGGAAGAGTATCAAGCAGAGCTGCAAACGGACTCCATTGCCCATAGCGGCATAGTGACCTACAGCAGCGACAAAGATCCCATAAGCACTCTTGCCATGGCCGATACCGCCGCCAACGTGGCGCAGACCTTGGGCCCGAATGCAGTGCAGTTCCAGGATAAAAACTTGTTGAATGAAACACTCGGCGATAACCGCTGGAAACTGGCCATTGAAGACTTGCTGAAGCGCCGGGCACTCAAATTTTATCAACAGCCCATTCAACCCTGTCGCAGCGAGGTAGATGGCTACCGTGAGCTGTTGGCACGCTTTTACAACGGTGAAGGCAAGTTTCTACCGACAGCCACAGTGTTCGCCATGGCCGAACGTCACGGCATGAGCCAAGAGCTGGATAAACTGGTGCTACTCAGCGCCTTGAAACTACTGCAGAGCCTGCCAAACCTCAGCGGTAATATCGGTGTCAATCTGAGCCCGGGCTCAGCCTCCAAAGAAAGCTTTATTGCCTGGGCCAAAGACCTACTGTCCAAACACCCGAGATTGGCCTCAAGGCTGGTGTTTGAGATCAATGAAGCAGGTATGCAGGGCAATCTGGCTGCCAGTCACAAGTTCGTTCGCGCCATGCACAGCGTCGGCTGCAGGGTATCGGTAGAACGCTTCGGCATGAGTTTTACCTCATTCAAATTCTTCCGAGAGGTGCGCCCCGACTATATAAAATTGGATCCCAGCTATACCCAGACCATAGATGAAGACACCAATAATCAGTTCTTTGTTCGCATGCTGGTCGATGTAGCCCGCCGTAGTGGTGTCAGGGTAATAGCCTGCGGCATAGAGCGCCAGGAAGAGAAAATGGCCGTCGAAAAATTGCTGGTCGACGGCATGCAAGGCTTTTACATCGCCAGGCCACAACCGCTGGAACCAGCCGAAATGAACAGAAATTAATGCCATTTATGACCCAATAAGGGCGCAAAGAAGGTAAACCCTGCTTTCTATATGTTGTTTATGACCACTGAAACACTGATAATAACCGCCAAGAAATCACAACACCTGTAATGAGATGAGTGAGTATCTCCTGTTGTTGATTGGCACTGTGCTGGTCAACAATTTTGTATTAGTAAAATTCCTTGGGCTTTGCCCATTTATGGGGGTATCCAGTAAGCTGGAATCAGCCATAGGCATGTCCATGGCAACAACCTTTGTCATGACCTTGGCCGCCATTCTCAGCTACCTGGTCAACCAGTATCTGCTGCTGCCCTTCGATCTCGGCTACCTGCGCACCATGAGCTTTATTCTGGTGATCGCGGTAGTGGTACAGTTCACCGAAATGGTGGTACAGAAAACCAGTGCAACTCTGCATAGGGCGCTGGGGATCTACCTGCCACTTATCACTACCAACTGTGCCGTGTTGGGCGTAGCCCTGCTGAATATCAATGAAAACCATGATTTTATGCAGAGTGCCATCTACGGTTTTGGCGCTGCAGCCGGCTTTTCTCTGGTGCTTATCCTGTTTTCAGCAATGCGCGAACGTTTGGCGGCGGCCGATGTGCCCGCGCCTTTCAAAGGCAGCGCCATCGCCATGATCACCGCCGGCCTGATGTCGCTGGCCTTCATGGGCTTTACCGGTTTAGTCAAATAGAGTTATGTCTTCCATGCTAATTGCAGTCATTTTATTGTCTCTGCTGGCGCTGGTATTCGGCGTTTTACTCGGCTTCGCCGCCGAGAAGTTTAAAGTTCAGGGCAATCCGATAGTGGACCAGGTCGAAGCCCTGTTGCCACAAACCCAGTGTGGTCAATGCGGCTACCCTGGTTGCCGCCCCTATGCCGAGGCGATAGCCAACGGCGAAAAGATCAACCGCTGTCCGCCGGGTGGTACCGCCACTATGGAGAAACTGGCCGATCTTATGGGGGTCGAACCCGAGCCTCTCGATGCCAGTGTCGAAACCCAGATTAAAAAGGTCGCCTATATTCGCGAAGAGGAGTGTATCGGCTGTACCAAGTGCATTCAGGCCTGTCCGGTAGACGCCATCATAGGCACCGGCAAGCTGATGCACACTGTCCTGACCAGCAACTGCACCGGCTGCGATCTATGTGTTGAACCCTGCCCTGTGGATTGTATCGATATGATCCCGGTGAAACAGGATCTGAAAACTTGGGACTGGCAGCTTAACGCAATTCCAGTGAAGTTGGTGGAAGAGGACAAGCCGTGCTTACATTACTCGAACAGTTAGATAAAGGAACTCAGTGGCGCCTGACCGGTGGAATTCATCCGCCGCAGATGAAACACCTCTCCAACAGCAGCCCTATTGGGCGTCTGCCGCTTGCCAGTGAATTCTTATTGCCCGTACCTCAGGTTGGTGACAGCGCCGTGCTCGAAGTCAAAGTCGGCGACAGAGTGCTCAAGGGCCAGGCGCTGACCCGCGGACTGAGCGCCATGTATCTGGCGGTGCATGCCCCCACCTCAGGCATCATTCGCGCCATAGAGCAAAGACCCAGCAACCACCCTTCTGCCCTGCCGGTATTGACCTGTGTGCTGGAAGCCGATGGCCAGGATCAAGCCATAGATTTTGATCAGCAAGACATCGCCGCATTGAGCCGCGAGCAGATCCTAGGCCGCATTCGCCAGGCCGGGATAGCCGGATTGGGCGGCGCCATGTTTCCGGCTCACATCAAACTCAACCCCGCCAGTGAAATTGAACTGCTGTTGATCAACGGCGTGGAATGCGAGCCTTATATCAGCGCCGATGACAGATTGATGCGCGAACACGCCAGGGAAATTCTGGATGGCATTGAAATTGTTCACG
Organism: Shewanella chilikensis; assembly: GCF_002836945.1. Lineage (GTDB taxonomy): Bacteria > Pseudomonadota > Gammaproteobacteria > Enterobacterales > Shewanellaceae > Shewanella > Shewanella chilikensis. Next base: position 63,566 of record NZ_NIJM01000022.1, on the reverse strand, counting down.
GACTGCTAAATCCCAAACGGGTAATTATCGCCATCGAGGATAACAAGCCCGAAGCCATACAGGCGATGCAGCAGGCACTGGATAGTTGCCACCTCCCCAAGGGAAGCATCAGGATCACTGTGATCCCGACCAAATACCCTTCCGGCGGTGAAAAGCAGCTGATCCAGATCATTACCGGGCAGGAAGTGCCTTCCGGCGCCATTCCGGCGCAACTTGGGATAGTAGTGCACAACGTAGGCACCGCCTTTGCCATTCGCGAAGCCGTTTGCCTGGGTAAGCCTCTCATAGAGCGGGTCGTCACAGTGACCGGCGGCAATATTCCAAAGCCGGGTAATTACTGGGTGCCACTAGGCACGCCCATAGCCCATATACTGGAGCAAAGCGGTTTTACCGCCAGCGGTCAGGATACCGTCATTATAGGCGGTCCCATGATGGGCTACACCCTGCCCCTTATCAAAGTGCCCCTACTCAAGGGCAGTAACTGTGTCTTGGTGCCATCGGCCAGTGAAATCAGCCCTCCGGCCGAAGAAAAGGCCTGCATTCGCTGCGGTGAATGCGCTCAGGTGTGCCCGGCTTCTCTATTGCCTCAGCAACTCTACTGGCACAGTAAGGCAGAAGAGTATGACAAGGCCAGCGCCTACAACCTCAGAGACTGCATCGAATGTGGCTGCTGCAGCTATGTTTGCCCATCGGATATTCCTCTGGTGGAGTATTACCGCATTGCCAAGGCGGCCATCAAACACAGTCACGAGGAAAAACAGCTGGCCGAGCAGGCCAAGCAGAGATTCGATGCCAGGCTCAAGCGGCTGGAGGCAGAAAAACTGGCCCGGGAAGCCAAAGCCAAGGCCGCAGCCGACAAGCGCCGCGCCGCCATGGGCAGTGGTGAGAAAGATGCCGTTGCCGAGGCTATGGCCAGGATCAAGGCGAAAAAAGCTGCTGAAGCTTCTGTGGCGGCCACCACAAGCCCGATAGAAAAAGCGGCCGACACCGCCGACTCGGCAGTTATCCAGCCAAAGGCAGACAAAAGAAAGAGCGATGTCGCCGCAGCGATTGCCCGTGCCAAGGCCAAAAAAGCCGCTGCACAAGGCACAGTTCCTACTAAAGAAGTTGTTGATGCGACTACAGATAATGCAGCTGAAGGCACAACATCCGGCTCGGACAAGAAAGCTCAGATTGCAGCCGCTATCGCCCGTGCCAAGGCAAAAAAAGCTGCCGCAGCCTCAGGGCAGACTGAGACTGACACTGGCAAAACTCAAGATGCACAGGCCAGAGCCACTCAAGCGACAGCCGATGATAATGGTGGGGAACAAACGCAAGCCAACGAAGCAAGCCAAGCCGTAAGCAACGACAGCAAACAGGCCCGTATCGCAGCCGCGGTTGCCAAAGCCAAGGCCAAGAAAGCCGCGGCGGCATCTGAGTCAACTCCAGCAGCAGATGTCGACGGAGGATCAGCACAAGGTGCCGAAAACCAAGTCGCAAGCCAAGGAGAAAAACAAGCCACAAGTGATGACAGCAAGCAGGCCCGTATCGCAGCCGCGGTTGCCAGAGCCAAGGCCAAGAAAGCCGCGGCGGCTGAACCAGTGGAATCACCTGCGACCTATGATAATGGCGTGGGATCAGCGCAAACCGCCGAAGTAAACCAAAGTTCAAGCGAAGCAACAAAACAAGCCGCAGGCGATGACAGCAAACAGGCTCGTATTGCGGCGGCAGTTGCCAAAGCCAAGGCCAAGAAAGCCGCTGCGTCTAAGTCAGCTCCAGCAACGGATGTCGAAGGGGGAGCAGCGCAAGGTGCCGAAGTAAACCAAGTCGCAAGCCAAGCAGCAAAACAAGCCGCAGGCGATGACAGCAAGCAAGCCCGTATCGCGGCAGCGGTTGCCAAAGCCAAGGCCAAGAAGGCCGCGGCGGCAAGTGAACAACCGCAGGACAACGGCGCAGCAAATACGCCTGTTTCGGCTGAAAGTCGGCCTCCAAGCGAGTCGACAACCGCTACCGAGCCCACGTTCGCTGAGAGTACCCCGCCTAATGACAGCAAACAGGCGCGTATTGCCAGGGCAGTAGCCAAAGCCAAACAAAAGGCCAAAGAGAAGGCGCTCAGCGCACAGGAGAAAGATTGATATGGCGTTTAAAATAGCCTCCTCCCCCCATGTCAGCCGGCCGCTGCAAACCAGCACTGTGATGCAAAGGGTGCTGCTCTGCGCCCTGCCCGGCCTGGTAGCCCAGTGTGTATTTTTTGGTTGGGGCAGCCTTATTCAGGTACTGCTGGCCGTGATGGTCGCTTTGATTTCAGAGGCCGCCATCCTCAAATTGCGCAAACGCAAGGTACTTTCGACTTTGTCGGATAACAGCGCGGCTCTGACAGCGGTTCTTATCGGTATTGCCATACCGCCGCTCGCCCCTTGGTGGATGGTGGTGATAGGTACAAGTTTTGCCATCATCATGGTCAAACAGCTTTACGGCGGTTTGGGGAATAACCTGTTCAACCCGGCCATGGCAGCCTATGTGCTGCTGTTGGTGGCCTTCCCGGTACAGATGACCAGTTGGGTCGCACCGGCGACTGTTGCCCAGCATTCCCCTGATTTTCTCACCAGTTTGCAAGTGATTTTCGGCGCCAGCCAAGGCAGCGTTGCCGAGTACTTCCAGCTAGGTGTCGATGGCGTCACCATGGCGACACCGCTCGATACGCTGAAGACGGATCTCTCTATGGGAATGACCACCACCGAGAGCCTGCAAAAACCGATTTTTGCCGGCACTATCAACAGTGGCTGGTTTTGGGTCAACCTGGCCTACCTGTGCGGCGGCCTGGCGCTGTTGAAGATGAAGCTTATCCGCTGGCATATCAGTGTTGGCGTGCTGGCGTCACTGTTTATCTGCAGCGGCTTTGCCTATGCGCTTGGGCCAGATACCCATGTCAGCCCACTTATTCATCTGTTCAGTGGCGCTACCATGCTGGCAGCTTTCTTTATTGCCACGGATCCTGTAACCGCGCCCGCCAGTAACCGAGGCAGATTGATCTTTGGCGCCCTTATCGGCCTGGTGGTTTACCTTATCAGAAGCTTTGGGGGTTACCCTGACGCCTTCGCTTTTGCGGTGCTACTGGCCAACCTGTGCGCCCCTTTGATCGACTACTATGTCAAACCCCGAGCCTATGGCCATCGCGCCGGACATTGATAGCAAGAGAGATAGACAGTGCAAAAATCCATGTTGAAAAATGGCCTGCTTTTAGGCCTGTTTGCCCTGATATGCACAGCTGTGGTGGCGGTTGTCAATGACAGTACCCGGGATGCGATCCTGGCGCAGCAAAAGTTGGAGCTTAAACGCACCCTGGAGCAGATCATTCCCAATGAACTGCACGACAACCCGCTCGAGGAAAGCTGTGTTCTATTGCAGGACAAAGATGCTCTGGGTACGACTCAGCCCATGCCGGCTTATATCGCCACCCAAAATGCCGAGCCGGTCGCCATTGCCATCGAAACCATAGCGCCGGATGGCTACAATGGTGAAATACGCTTGATCATAGGTATCAAGACTGACGGCACAGTGCTTGGGGTTCGCACTCTGTCGCATCAGGAAACCCCTGGGCTAGGTGACAAGATTGAACGCAAGAAATCTGATTGGGTGGACAGCTTTATCGGCAAAAAGCTTCAAGGCCGTGATGACAAGGCCTGGTATGTGAAAAAAGACGGCGGTGAAATCGACCAGTTTACCGGGGCGACCATTACCCCCAGAGCCTACGTCAAGTCGATAAGAAACACCCTGGCCTTCTTTGAAGCCAATAAGCAGACCCTCTTTTCGCAATCACAGACATGTGAGGCAAGCCAATGAGTTTATATCGCGATATCGCCTGGCAAGGCTTGTGGAAAAATAACCCCGGACTGGTGCAGATGTTGGGGCTCTGTCCCCTGTTGGCGGTGACCTCTACTTTTACCAACGCCCTGGGGCTTGGGCTCGCTACCGCAGTAGTGTTAATTGGTTCCAACACTACAGTATCCCTGGTGCGCAACTTTGTACCCAAAGAGATCCGCATCCCCGTGTTTGTTATGATCATTGCCGCACTGGTAACCGCAGTGCAGTTGCTGGTCAACGCCTACGCCTACGGCCTCTATCTGTCTCTCGGTATTTTCCTGCCGCTGATCGTAACAAACTGCGTCATCATCGGCCGCGCCGAAGCCTTTGCCTCGCGTAATTCACCTATGGATGCCGCCTTTGACGGCTTGATGATGGGTATTGGCTTTACCTTGGTATTGATGGTACTCGGTGGCGGCAGGGAAATACTGGGGCAAGGCACCCTATTTGACGGCGCCGATCTGCTTCTCGGGCCTTGGGCTGCGAGCTTGCGTATTGAAGTTTGGCAAGTCGATACCCCGTTCCTGCTGGCGATGTTGCCGCCCGGTGCCTTTTTGGGTATGGGGCTGCTGATTGCCCTGAAAAACGCCATCGACAAGAAACTCGCTGAGCGCCAACCTAAAATGCAAACCGCGCCAGTGGAGCGCGCCAGGATCACCAAAGTCAACTGAGGTCATTGAGTGAACAAAGACAAGAGACGGGCGATACTCGAACGCCTGCGGGACAACAATCCTCATCCCCAGACAGAGCTGAATTATTCCAGCCCTTTTGAATTACTGGTTGCGGTGACGCTTTCGGCGCAAGCAACCGATGTCAGTGTCAACAAGGCCACTGATAAGCTGTTTCCTGTGGCCAATACCCCCCAGGCTATCGCAGACCTCGGGGTTGAAGGGCTGAAGGAGTATATCAAGACCATAGGGCTTTATAACAATAAGGCCATCAATGTGGTGGCGCTGTCCAAGATCCTTGTAGAGCAGTACAACGGTGAAGTCCCTGAAAACCGCGAGGCGCTGGAGTCACTGCCCGGGGTTGGTCGCAAGACGGCCAATGTGGTGCTCAACACCGCCTTTGGTTGGCCAACCATAGCCGTAGATACTCATATTTTCCGGGTCAGCAACCGCACCCGTTTTGCGCCGGGGAAAAATGTTCAGGAAGTAGAAGATAAACTGCTCAAAGTGGTGCCGGCCGAGTTCAAGGTTGACGTCCACCACTGGCTTATTCTTCACGGACGCTATACCTGCATTGCCAGAAAGCCCCGCTGCGGCAGTTGTCTGATTGAAGATCTGTGTGAATTCAAAGAAAAAATCTACCCGGAAGACTGAGCCGGAAACGACAATGCCGCCCCGAAGGCGGCATTGTCTTACGTATTCTTGCTCAACGCCAATCAGAACATCTGTACAATCATAGCGGCGAAAACGATTGCAATTACCAAGGTAGATCCAATAGCCATTTTCAATTCTGTAGTCATGCTTGTCTCCTGCATCCAGCTAAGATAGGGTTGACACCATTATTAATGAAGCAGACACAAATACCATGTTTATTTCATGGATTTGTGAACTGGCTATCAAGTTCGCAGCGGTCGGAGCCAATCCATTTGGGAGAGATTCTCAGTTCGCTGAATATAGCTTGATTATCCACGCTACGGAAACTCATTCAGTTTCCGCTATAGAACCAAAAGAGGTAGTAATGTCACAAGTTCTGCATACCATGCTTAGAGTGGGAAACCTTGAACGCAGCATCCATTTCTATACTGAAATCATGGGGATGAAGCTGCTGCGTCAGTCTGAAAACCCTGAATATAAATACACTCTGGCCTTCGTCGGTTATGGCGAAGAGTCAAGTGGTCAGGCTGTCATCGAACTGACCTACAACTGGGGCACAGAGCAATACGATATGGGTAATGCCTTTGGTCATATCGCCATAGGTGAAGAAGATATCTATGCTCGCTGTGAAGCCATCAGCGCCGCCGGTGGCAAGGTTATCCGTGCCCCAGGCCCTGTTGCCGGCGGCAGCACTGAAATTGCCTTTGTGGAAGATCCTGACGGTTACAAAATCGAGCTTATTCAAATGAGTTCGGCTGAAAACGGCTTGGGCTAACAACACGAATGCAAAGAAGCCATCGGCAAGGCAGGTGGCAGGTGGCAGGTGAATTCAATGTAACAAAGAAAAGGCCGGAACATCTCCGGCCTCTTGCATTAATGCACTTATAAAGCGCTGAGATTAATCTCAGGCTTCATCCTGCTTGTACTTGGCTGCAGTGTCCTTGATCAAGGTCTGTAGCTCCCCTTTTTGGTACATCTCGGTCAGGATATCGCAACCGCCGATCAGCTCACCTTCAACCCACAACTGAGGGAAAGTTGGCCAATTGGCATACTTGGGCAGTTCAGCACGGATATCAGAATGCTGCAGAATATCAACAAACGCGAACTGCTCGCCGATATTGATCATGATCTGCGCCACCTGAGAGGAAAAACCGCAGCTAGGTAATTTGGGCGAACCTTTCATGTAAAGGATGATGGGGTTTTCAGCGATTTGCTGCTTAATTTTTTCAACAGTTTCCATTTACGTTCCTGAGTACGACACTATATTTGATTCGCTATTGTACGCGAGAGAAACGCAGAACAAAATCACACTATTTGTAAGGTTATTTAGTTATTTGATTTTCCAATGATGTCAATCTGCTCAATCACTCAAACAATGATTCACTTCACAAATTTTATCGGTACAATAGGTGGCAGTGAGCAAGTCTGAAAATGATAAACCAAGTCCATGGAGAGATACTAATGGCTTTCGAATTACCCGCATTACCATATGCCAAGAACGCACTGGAACCCCACATTTCTCAGGAAACCATCGAATACCACTACGGTAAGCACCACAACACTTATGTGGTTAAGCTGAATGGTCTGATCGAAGGCACTGAATTCGCCGGCAAGACCCTGGAAGAAATTGTAAAAACCTCCAGCGGCGGTATTTTCAACAACGCAGCTCAGGTTTGGAACCACACTTTTTACTGGAATTGTCTGGCGCCTAACGGCGGCGGTGAAGCCACTGGCGCTGTAGCAGAAGCCATCAATGCTGCTTTCGGTTCTTTTGAAGCCTTCAAGACTCAGTTCACTGAGTCCGCAGTCAACAACTTTGGTAGCGGCTGGACCTGGCTGGTTAAAAAGGCTGATGGCACTGTCGCTATCGTTAACACCAGCAACGCGGCCACTCCACTGACAGATGCTTCAGTGACCCCACTGCTGACCGTTGACGTTTGGGAACACGCTTACTACATCGACTACCGTAACGTTCGCCCTGACTACATGGCGCACTTCTGGCAGTTGCTGAACTGGGATTTTGTTAACCAAAACTTCGCCGGTTAATTCTCATCAAAACTGAGTTACTGAAAAGGAGCCTGATGGCTCCTTTTTTATAGTTCACAGACACTTCCTCACCGGCAAATCCAACCGCCGTCAGCTCATAACTCCCCTTCACGCCACAAGTGCAACTATTGCTTTTGCAACTATTTGCCTTTGTTTTTATTTATGTTTTTTGACATGAAGCATGAATTAGTGTCTAAGATTAATGGTAGGCAACTGCTAAAGACAGTTCCCTTCCCAGACATATTTGGCGTTTCAGGGGGTTTAAAATGGGCATATTTGAGCACTACCAACAGCGCTATGAGAAGAAACTCGATGAAGAATACACATTACAGGAGTTTCTCGATATCTGTAAGCAAGATCGCAGCGCCTACGCTTCGGCTGCAGAAAGACTGCTTATCGCCATCGGCGAGCCGGAAGTGGTCGACACTTCCAAGAATCAGGTTCTGAGCCGGATATTTTCCAACCGCTTAATCTCTCGCTATCCCGCGTTTAAAGACTTCTACGGCATGGAAGATGCCATAGAGCAGATAGTCTCTTACCTTAAACATTCGGCCCAGGGGCTGGAAGAATCCAAGCAGATCCTCTATCTGCTGGGACCTGTCGGTGGCGGTAAATCGTCGCTGGCCGAAAAACTCAAAGCCTTAATGCAGCAAGTACCCATCTATATTCTCAGCGCCGATGGGGTCAGAAGTCCGGTCAACGACCACCCTTTCTGCCTGTTTGATGCCGAGGAAGATGGCAAGTTACTGCAGGAAGAGTACCAGATCCCGACCCGTTACCTGCGCAGTATCATGTCGCCCTGGGCGGTCAAGCGTTTGCATGATTTTGGCGGCGATATCTCCCGCTTCCGGGTCGTTAAGGTATTCCCTTCAGTGCTGGATCAAATTGCCATCGCCAAGACTGAACCCGGAGATGACAACAATCAGGACATCTCTTCTCTAGTGGGCAAAGTCGACATTCGTCAGCTGGAGCACTTTGCCCAGAATGATGCCGATGCCTACTCCTATTCAGGAGCACTGTGCCGTGCCAACCAGGGTTTAATGGAGTTTGTGGAGATGTTCAAGGCGCCGATCAAGGTGCTGCACCCACTGCTGACCGCCACTCAGGAAGGCAACTATAACGGCACCGAAGGTTTATCGGCCCTGCCCTTTAACGGCATTATTCTGGCTCACTCCAACGAGTCTGAATGGAGCAGCTTTAAAAATAATAAAAACAATGAAGCCTTTCTCGACCGTGTTTATATCGTTAAGGTGCCCTACTGCCTGCGCGTGTCGGAAGAGATGCAGATTTACCGCAAGCTTATCGCCAATTCAGAACTGACCAAGGCCCCCTGTGCCCCAGGCACACTGGAGACCTTGGCTCAATTCAGCGTGCTCTCAAGGATCAAGACCCCGGAGAACTCCTCCGTCTACTCCAAGATGCGGGTCTATGACGGTGAAAGCCTCAAGGATACCGATCCCAAAGCCAAGTCTTACCAGGAATATCGTGACTATGCCGGGGTCGATGAGGGGATGCATGGACTATCAACTCGCTTCGCGTTCAAGATCCTCTCCAAGGTCTTTAACTTCGATCATTCCGAAATTGCCGCCAACCCAGTGCACCTCTTCTATGTGCTGGAGCGGCAGATAGAGCAAGAGCAGTTCCCTTCCGATACCGCAGAAAGGTATATGGAGTTTCTGAAGGGCTATCTGATCCCTAAATATGTTGAGTTTATCGGCAAAGAGATCCAAACCGCTTATCTGGAATCTTACTCGGAATATGGTCAGAACATTTTCGACCGCTATGTCACCTATGCCGACTTCTGGATCCAGGATCAGGAATACAGAGATCCGGAAACCGGCCAACTGTTTGACCGAGCCGCACTCAACGCCGAATTGGAGAAAATTGAAAAGCCGGCCGGGATAAGTAATCCCAAAGACTTTCGCAATGAGATAGTCAACTTTGTGCTCAGGGCCAGGGCCAATAACGATGGCAACAACCCGCAATGGACCAGCTATGAGAAACTCAGAACCGTGATAGAGAAGAAGATGTTCTCAAATACGGAAGATCTCCTGCCGGTCATATCTTTCAACGCCAAGACCTCCACAGACGATCAGCGCAAACATGATGATTTCGTCAATCGTATGATGGAGAAAGGCTACACCAAGAAACAGGTGCGCCTGTTGTCCGAGTGGTACTTACGGGTACGTAAGTCCTCATAGCTGTGCCCTTTCGGGGCTTTCGGGCCCCGGTATTTGCTTTGGGAGGTGCGTATGGCGAACTTTATCGACAGGCGGTTGAATGCCAAAGGAAAGAGCACGGTTAACCGTCAGCGGTTTATTAACCGCTATAAACAACAAATTAAAAAAGCGGTCAGTGATGCTGTCACTCATCGTAGCGTCACAGATGTCGACAAGGGAGAAAAAATCAGTATCCCCACTAAGGACATCAGCGAACCCGTATTCCATCAAGGCCCTGGCGGCGTGCGTGAGCGGGTACATCCAGGCAATGACCAATTTACCCGCGGCGACAAGATAGACAGACCTCAGGGTGGCGGACGCGGTGGCAGCGGCAAGGGCGACGCCTCGGACTCAGGCGAAGGTCAGGATGACTTTGTATTTCAAATCTCCAAAGATGAGTACCTCGAGCTCTTGTTTGAAGATCTTGAGTTGCCCAACCTGCAGAAAAACCGCCTGAACAAACTGGTGGAATACCAAACTTACCGAGCCGGTTATACCAATGATGGAGTGCCCTCCAATATCAATATCGTCCGCTCTTTGAGATCCTCTCTGGCGCGGCGCACCGCTATGTCCGCGGACAAGAAGCGGCGACTGCTGGAGCTGGAAAACGAACTGGCAGAGCTGGAGAACACCCCGGGTGCCAGTGCCGAGCGGATATTGCAACTCAAAGAGGAGATTGAAGAGCTTAAACAGCGCATCGCCAAGGTGCCCTTTATCGACACTTTCGATCTGCGCTACAACAACTTTGCCAAGCGGGAAGTGCCCACCAGTCAAGCGGTGATGTTCTGTCTTATGGATGTCTCCGGCTCCATGGATCAAGCCACCAAAGATATGGCCAAACGCTTTTATATATTGCTGTACCTGTTTCTGACCCGCACTTACAAAAATCTTGAGGTCGTTTATATCCGTCATCATACCCAGGCCAAAGAAGTGGATGAACACGAGTTCTTCTACTCCCAGGAAACGGGCGGCACCATAGTCTCCAGTGCACTGAAATTAATGCACGAGATTCAACAGGAGCGTTATCCGGCCAATGAATGGAATATCTATGCCGCCCAGGCATCCGATGGTGACAACTGGGCAGATGATTCGCCCACCTGTTATCAGATCCTTGAAACACAACTGCTGCCCGTAGTGCGCTATTTCAGCTACATAGAAATCACCAACAGGGCGCACCAGACGCTCTGGCGTGAATATGAAACCCTGCAAAAACAATTCGACAATATGGCGGTACAACATATTCGCCAGGCAGAGGATATCTATCCCGTCTTCCGCGAGTTGTTCAAGAAGCAGGCGGTTTAAGGGGAAGCGATTATGAGCAAAAAGAAAACACGCCAGCCGCTAAGCGATGGTCCTGAATGGACTTTTGAGCTGCTGGAAACCTATGAAAAGGAAATCGCCCGGGTCGCGGAGCATTATCGTCTTGGGACCTATCCCAATCAGATAGAGGTGATCACCGCCGAGCAGATGATGGATGCCTACGCCAGCATAGGCATGCCTATAGGTTATACTCACTGGTCCTTCGGTAAGCGTTTTATCGAAACCGAGCAGGGTTATAAGCGCGGCCAGATGGGACTGGCCTATGAGATAGTCATCAACTCCAACCCCTGTATCGCCTATCTGATGGAAGAAAACACCCTCACCATGCAGGCCTTGGTGATAGCTCACGCCTGCTTTGGCCACAACAGTTTCTTCAAAAACAACTACCTGTTCCGCACCTGGACAGATGCCGGTTCCATCATTGATTACCTTGTCTTTGCCAAGCAATACATCAGTGAATGCGAGCGTAAATATGGCATAGATGAGGTGGAAAACCTGCTGGATTCCTGCCACGCCTTGATGAATTATGGCGTCGACCGCTACAAGCGGCCAACAGAAATATCGTTTCGTGAAGAGCAGGCACGCCAGAAAGAGCGCGAGGCCTATCTGCAAACCCAGGTCAACGATCTCTGGCGTACCATCCCCTCACTGCAGACCAAGGAGGAAGCCATACAGCAAAAACGTTTTCCGTCAGAGCCACAGGAAAACATTCTTTACTTTATCGAAAAACATGCTCCGCTGCTGGAGCCATGGCAGCGGGAGTTGGTGCGTATCGTACGCAAGATGGGGCAGTATTTTTACCCGCAACGCCAGACCCAGGTGATGAACGAGGGCTGGGCCACCTTCTGGCATTACACCCTGCTCAACCACCTTTATGACGAAGGTCTGGTTACCGACAGATTCATGTTGGAGTTTTTACAGAGTCACACCAATGTAGTGGCTCAGCCTCCCTATAACAGCCCTTATTACAACGGCATTAACCCCTATGCCCTGGGGTTCAATATGTTTTGCGACATTCGCCGTATCTGCGAACAGCCAACTGAAGAAGATAGATATTGGTTCCCGGATATCGCCGGCAGCGATTGGCTGAAAACTGTACATTTCGCCATGGAAAACTTCAAGGATGAGAGCTTCATCAGCCAATATCTATCCCCCACCATGATCCGCAAGTTCAAGCTGTTTGGCGTACTCGATGATGAAAGCAAAAACTATCTGTCGGTATCGGCCATTCATGATGAACAGGGATACCGCGATATCAGACAAATTTTGTCTTCGCAATACAACCTGTCCAATAATGAACCCAATATTCAGGTGCATAATGTCATGGTCAATGGCGATCGCTCGCTGACACTGAGGTATATACCCAGTAATGGTATTCCTCTGGCAGACAGCTGCCGGGAAGTACTCAAACACCTACATAGATTGTGGGGCTTTGACGTCACCCTGGAGCAGAAAGCGGAAGATGGCGAGATACGAATACTGGCCTCGTGTCCTGACAAAGGCGAATATATCTAACCATCATGTGGGCTGCTTGTACTCCTGCCCTCACCGGCCATTGACTCACAGCGCAAAACAGATAGGCTCGAGCTATAAGCAAAAGCCTCTCTGTTTCGTTGAGCTAGCTTCTGCCTGCCAGTTTAGCGGCATCCTTGAACAGGGTAAAAAAGTTGTCTGTGGTGTACTGGGCCAACTCTTCAAAGGACTCACCTCTGAGCTCGGCAACAAACTCGGCGACATCACGAACAAAGGCCGGCTGATTCTCTTTTCCCCGATGAGGCACGGGTGCCAGATAAGGCGAATCGGTTTCGACCAGCAGCCTGTCTTTGGGGATTTTACGGATAACACTTCTTAGCTCAGCGGCATTTTTAAAGCTGACGATACCGGAAACCGAAATATAAAAGCCCAGATCCATAGCCGCCTTGGCCATTTCCCAGTTCTCGGTAAAGCAGTGCAGTACCCCGCCGCACTGTTCGGCGCCGCCGTTCTTCAGTATGGCTATGGTGTCTTCTCTGGCATCCCGGGTGTGAACAATCAAAGGCTTGGCCACTTCTCTGGCCAGCGCCACTTGCTGCTCAAAGCATTGTTGCTGCAAGGCCTTGGTATCATCGGCATAGAAATAATCCAGCCCTGTCTCGCCAATGGCCACGACTTTCGGGTCGGCGGCATAACGCTTGAGTTCATTGAGATCCAATCCCTCTTTCACATCCAAAGGATGCACCCCGGAAGACAGGAACACCTGCTCAAACCCGGCGACTTTGGCCTTCATCTCTGCAAAACCTTTTTGCCGGACATTGACACAAAGAAAATAATCTACCCCCCGAGCCTTGGCGGCATCGAGCAACTGACTGAGGCTTTCGGGATCCGGCGCGGCTTTGAGGCGATCGAGATGGCAATGGGAATCAACTAACACTTGGAAATCCACCCACAATTGAAAAGGACGGCAAGGATAGCGCCCTACATAGTGCAGGTCAAATCACCCGAGGCCAGCTCTCTGGAAAGGAGTTTTTCAATATGATGCTTGTGGGACTCGGGATCCGAGAGAATTTTAACCCCGATACCGGCCGGGCGTCCTCCGGAAGCGCCGAGCGGGTTGATCCACACCACGACCCCCTGAAACTCATTGACATGAGTCGAGCCCGGCAAACGATAACCTATCTGGATCTCCTGACCGAGGAAATGTCCCTCGGTAGTTGCCACAAACAGGCCCGCCGGCTGAATAAAAGGCATGTAAGCACGATACAACTGGTGCAGGGTGTCAAAATTCACTGTCAGATCGACCATAGGATACTTTTTAAGTTTTCAGTCTCTTATATTCTAAGACATAATTCTGGCAAAGCGCCAAGTAGTTGACACTCGGCATCTGGCTCAGACGATTGCAGGTATCCATCACCTTGGCAGCCAGGGTCGCTATTTGCGCCCGCAGCAAGGGGTCCTCCCCTTCGATGGTTAACAGCTCTCTATGCAACACCAAGTATAAAACTCTAAGTACATCAGAGATTTGTTCCTCACCTACTGTTAACAAACTAGCACACAGATGGCCCGTTAACAAACTGGCGCGCCAATCGCGGCGATAATCCAATAAGGTCTGGTATCTGTCAGACTGCAAAACCTCTGCCAACTTTAGCGGTCCGCCGACGACGGGCAAACACCAGGTAACATCGGCCGGCAGCGGTAACTGCTGCGCCAGCCAGGACTGAATGGCACTCTTGTCCGGCAGTTTTACCTGCACTCTCTGACAACGACTGGATATGGTCGGCAACAGCCCGGCGGTGCTGTCGGTCTGTAGAATAATCAGCGTCCCCTGCCCCGGCTCTTCCAGGGTTTTCAGCAGAGCATTGGCCGCAGCTTGATTGAGGCGCTCACTTTGGGCGATAAGCGCCACCCGCCGCCCACCTTGCTGGGCCGTGGAGGTCAGCTCCTGACAAAGCGCCCGCACCTGATCCACTTTTATCTGTTTACCATCGGCTTCAAGAAGATGAAAATCGGGATGGTTACCGGCGAGCACCAGCTGGCAGCTCTTGCAATGACCGCACTCTCCCCGAGCTGTGGGTTCGCTGCACAGGGCCGCCGCGGCTATCTCTTCGGCTAGCTTCATGCCGCCATAACCCTGGGAAAGCCCCAGCAGCAACGCATGAGGCATCTGAGCCGAGTGCAGTTGCTGCATAAAACGGGCTTTAGCGTCACTCAACCAGGGCATGTCCATCTTCATCACTCCTTATGCCGCTTGCTTACCAATCTTTGGTTTGCAACACAGCCAGAATATCTTTATGCACTTCGGCCATGCTCTGACTGGCGTCGATAACCGCTATGCTGTCGTCCTGTTGTGCCAGGCTCAGGTAGGTGGCACGGGTACGTTCAAAGAAGGCCAGTTCCTGCTGCTCGATTCGATCCAGCTCACCACGGTTGGCGGCGCGGGTTAACCCAAGGCTTGGCTCTATGTCGAGATACAGGGTCAAGTCTGGTTTAAAGTCCCCAAGGGTGGCGGCGCTGACCGCGCTGACCAAGGGCATCAACCCCCGACCACCGCCCTGATAAGCCAGGGACGACAGGTTGTGTCTGTCGCCGAGCACCCAACTGCCCTCGGCAAGCGCCGGCTTGATCACTCGGGCCACCAGCTGCGCCCTGGCGGCATACAGCAGCAGGCATTCAGATTCGTCACACAGAGGGTCGCTTGCATCGGCCACCTTCACCAAGTCGCGGATCTTCTCCGCCAACGGGGTGCCACCCGGCTCTCGGGTACAGACAGGTGCCTTGCCGGTATGTTTTTCGATAAAGTCTCGCACCAATGCGATGGCGCTGGACTTACCGGCGCCTTCCAGGCCCTCGATAACGATAAATTTTGCAGTGGCTTTTTGTGGCATTATCTCTTTCTCTGATACTGGTTCACGGCGCGGTTATGTTCGGCCAGTGTACGGGAAAATACATGACTGCCGTCATTGCGGGAAACGAAGTAGAGGTACTCCACCGCTTCCGGGTGTGCGGCCGCCAACAAGGCTTCCCGCCCGGGCGCGGCAATAGGTGTCGGCGGCAGTCCAAAAATACGGTAGGTGTTAAATGGCGTTTCTTCGCGCAGATCTTTACGGGTGATATTGCCATCAAAACGCTCCCCCATGCCGTAAATGACAGTGGGATCTGTCTGCAAGCGCATGCGTTTTTTCAAGCGATTAACAAATACCGCCGCTATCTTACCGCGCTCCTCTGCCAGGCCGGTTTCCTTTTCTATGATGGAGGCCAGGATCAAGAGTTCATAGGGACTCTTGAGCGGAATGCTTTGATCCCGCTGCTGCCAGATGCTCTCCAGTTGTTGCTGCATCTTGATAAAGCTTTGGGTCAACAGAGTATTGAGCTCAGTGCCGGCACGATACTGATAGGTATCCGGGAAAAACTTGCCTTCCGGCAAGCCGCTGTTATCCCCTTGAGCTTCGAGCACATCGATAAATGGCTTGTCGCTGACCTTGAGATACGCCAAGGTCTGCAGATACGCTTGCCACTCGCGAATAGTCTTGCCCTCTACCAGCGTCAGGGTAAAAGTCTTCTCGTCACCGGCCACCAACCGCTCCAGCAAAGAAACCGGAGTGTCGCCGGGTTCAATCTGGTAAAGACCGCTGCGAATAGCAGTCATCTGCGGGTAAAGCTTACCCCAGAGCTTCCAGTGCCAGTCAAACTCCAACAACTGCTGATTTTGCAGCTCTTGCCCCAACTGGTAAAAGGAGGTGCCACGTTTCAGCAGCAGCTCTCTGGGTTCGTCCAGTTTCAGCTCTGTGGCCGCAAAGCGGTTGAGTTCGTTGTAACCCCAAAAACCAACGCCCAGCGCCAGAGTCATCAGGGTAAACACAAAGGCCAGGGCCGCAACTAAGCATTTTTTCATAATTGGATAGCAAGCGCCTTGCGAAGAGGTGTGCTGCCGGGCCAGAGTTCAAAGTTTTGCTGATCCACAGCAATAACATCGACCAAACCCAACAGGCTGTTACTGATAAAGAGGTGCTGCGCCCGTTGCAGCATCTCTGTGTTAAGAGGGCACAGCTGCACGTCAATGCCCTGGTCGAGCAAGGCCACAATCAACTGCTGTCGCATCACTCCGGAGACACCAGAGTAATTCATGGCCGGTGAATACGCCGTCAGTTTACCTTGTTCATTAGGTAGTAGCAGGAACAGATTGGCCATCGAGGATTCGAGCAGTAAATCGTCGCAATCCAGTACCAGCCAATCATCAAAGCCTTCAGGCAATGGCTGCGCCTTGATAAGCACCTGTTCCAGGCGATTGAGGTGTTTAATGCCGGCAAGCCTTGGCTGTTTGCCAAGCCTGATGGGTGAGGTCTTGAGGGCAATCCCTTTTTGCTGCCAATCAGGATAATGCGCCGGCAATGGCGCCAGGCTGATGACTTCGGTGACCAAAGCGTCTGCCGGCGGCGTATAACCACGGCCGCCCTCTCCCCGAGTGAGCTGCAACTTAAGGCAGCTGTGGGGATTGGCGACGGCAATGCGCTTGAGGCTTGAGCGCAAGGCATCCGATGCCTGCCAGACAAAACCCAAGCGCAGCGCCCCTTGAGTCAAGCGGGCAAGATGTTCACCCAGAAAGGCTATTTGCCCCTTACCATCCACCGCCATGGTTGCAAACAGGCCATCACCATAGGTAAAGCCCCGATCGCGAACGCAGACGCTATCCTGCTCTTTTCCCTGAACCCAGACACCACTCATGCGCAATCCAGGGCTCAGTCCTGGCTGATCCGACTGGCGACCGCATCTTGCTGATCGCGATACTTGGCGTTCTTGCGGGTGTTGTAGGGTCTGGCCACAGGACGAGACAAGCGCTCAAAGTTCAGTGCCCCTATGGTCATCATGGGACGCAATGCCAGCGGTAGTTTACCGCTGTTGTAAAACTCGAGCACGATTCGCCCCTGCCAACCCGGGTCGATACGGTGCGCGGTCACGTGCACCATCAAGCCCAGACGCGCCAGAGAAGAGCGGCCATCAAGCCAGCCGACTATGTCGGAAGGCAGGTGAACACTCTCATAGGTCACTGCCAGCGCCAGCTCGCCCGGATGCAGAAAGAAGGCTTCGCCATCGGCAATATCTATCTGCTCGCTCATCACTCTATCCAGCGCAGCCTGCACTTCGGCCTTGGGGCCGCTGAGATCTATATAGGGCGCAGTATGATCCTTGAACACCCGAAACTGGTGACCCAGACGCACATCAACACTCACGCCACTGATGGCCTCTATGCCGGGACGGGGGTCTATAACTATGCTGCCCTCGTCCAGACATTGTTCAATTTCGATATCAGTTAATCGCATCTCGCCTTCTAGCTCCCTGGATACTTGTGGTTATTTAGCCAGCAAATGCTGGATTCTGGCCTTGAGAATATCGGTGGCAATCCGGTTCTTGCCGCCCCTTGGCACTATGATGTCGGCATACTGCTTTGAGGGTTCGATAAACTGCAGAAACATGGGTCTTACCGTTTTCTGGTACTGGTTGATCACAGACTCCATGGTGCGGCCACGCTCGGCCACATCACGGGTCAGGCGCCGCAGTAGACAGATATCCAGTGGTGTATCCATAAACACGCTGGCATCCATCAGTTCACGCAGTTTAGGGTCAGTCAGCAGCAGAATACCTTCGAGAATGATGACCTTTTTAGGGGTCATCTTCAAGGTATCGCTGGTGCGGGTATGCTCGGCATAGCTATAGCAGGGAATATCCACCGCCTGCCCCTGTTTGAGCGCTACCAGGTGAGTGCTGAGCAGTTCATGATCCAACGCCTTGGGATGGTCATAGTTGGTCTTGACCCTCTCGTCCATGGACATATGGCTCTGATCCCGATAGTAGGCATCTTCATTGATAACCCCAATCTGATCTGTCCCTAAGTCTCGGCATAACTCTTCAAATATGGTCTTGGCGATCAAACTTTTACCTGACGCCGAAGCCCCTGCTATACCGATAACGACACACTGTGG
The DNA here is from genome assembly GCF_002836945.1 of Shewanella chilikensis. GTDB lineage: Bacteria > Pseudomonadota > Gammaproteobacteria > Enterobacterales > Shewanellaceae > Shewanella > Shewanella chilikensis. The sequence goes on along the minus strand of NZ_NIJM01000022.1, from coordinate 45,362 downwards.
CGAATTCATGCTGCGAAAACCTTACTCATCATCTGCTATTGCGATTGAAATACTGCTGTGATTCTTTTGTTTTGCCAGTTGGGCACCCACACGGCGGGCGATATCCCGGTAAATGGCGGCGACTTCACCCTCAGGCGCAGCCACCACAGTCGGCTCACCGTTATCCATATCCTCACGGATATTGATATGCAGAGGTAAGGCACCCAGTAAAGGTACTTGATAACGCTCGGCTATCTTGCTGCCACCGTGAGTACCGAAAGGATGCTCTTTATGGCCACAGGCAGGACAGAGATGGAAACTCATATTTTCCACAATACCGACGACTGGGATGTTCACCTTCTGGAACATAGTGATGCCTTTCTTGGCATCGGCCAGCGCTATATCCTGAGGCGTAGTGACTATCACGGCGCCGCTGACCGGCACTTTTTGTGACAGGGTCAGTTGGATATCCCCTGTGCCCGGAGGCATGTCAATCATCAGGTAATCCAGCTCAGGCCACTGGGTTTCGTTAAGCAGTTGCGCCAAAGCGCCGGCGGCCATAGGGCCACGCCATACCGCAGCCTGATCGTCGGTCAGCATGAAACCTATGCTCTGGGCGCTGATACCGTGAGCCGTGGCGGCTGTCATATGTACACCATCCGGGGACACAGGTCTGAATGTCGGGATCCCCAGCATCAATGGAATGGAGGGGCCATAGATATCGGCATCCAAAATTCCCACCCTGGCACCTTCAGCCGCCAGGGCCAAGGCCAGGTTAACCGCAGTAGTAGACTTGCCCACACCGCCCTTACCGGAAGCAACGGCGATCACCTGCTTCACATTGGGAATAGGGGCTATATTGCCTAGGGCCGAGTAGCTGAAAGGCTCAAAGCCAATCTCACATTCCACCTCGTCGATGGCATCGAGCTTGGACAATTCATTGGTCAGCGCAATCACAGTATCGCGATATTGAGTCTGACAAGGATATGGATACAAGATGGTCAGCAGTAGCCTTTTACCATCCAAATCCAATTTACGAATACAACCGGCATCGACTAAACCCTGGGCCAGGTATGGATCCTGAAACGCATTGAGAATGGCAAGAACCGGACCGAGCAGATCGTCACTGAGACGATAGTCCTGAGAAGCAGAAGACAAAACGCAATCCCCTTTTGATAAATTTCGCCAAGTGTACCAGATAATGACGCGAATATTAGAGTAGAATTAACCCACTCATGTCAGGTTTTGATGAAAAAGCCGGATTAATCGGTTAGTATCTATGCCATTCTTTCAGGGCCTAGATTTAACAGAGAAAAGATGGCAACTACACAACGTAAAATCCTTGTTACCAGCGCGCTTCCATATGCCAACGGTCCCATTCACCTGGGCCACATGCTCGAGTACATTCAAACAGATATCTGGTCCCGCTTCCAAAAACTCCGTGGCCATGAGTGTCATTATATCTGTGCCGATGATGCCCACGGTACACCTATCATGCTCAAGGCTCAGCAGATGGGGATCCAACCCGAAGAGATGATCGCCAAGGTCAATCAAGAGCATCAGCAGGATTTTGCCGAGTTCAATATTGCCTTTGACAACTATCACAGCACTCACAGCGAAGAGAACCGTCAGCTGGCCAGCGAGATCTACCTCAAACTGCGCGACAACGGCTATATCAAGAGCAAGACTATTTCCCAACTGTTCGATCCGGAAAAGTCCATGTTCCTGCCGGACAGATTCGTCAAGGGCACCTGCCCCAAGTGTAAGTCTGAAGACCAATACGGCGACAACTGTGACGCCTGTGGCGCCACCTACAGCCCAACCGAGCTGATCAATCCGCGCTCGGCGGTATCCGGTGCCACACCTGTCATGAAAGAGACAGAGCACTTCTTCTTCGATCTGCCCGCCTTTGAAACCATGCTCAAGGAGTGGACCCATTCAGGTTCACTGCAGAGTGAAATGGCCAACAAGCTGGATGAATGGTTCGAGCAAGGTCTGCAGCAGTGGGATATCACCCGTGATGCGCCCTACTTTGGTTTTGAGATCCCCGATGCGCCGGGCAAATACTTCTACGTTTGGCTCGATGCGCCTGTTGGCTACATGGGCTCATTCAAGAACCTCTGCGACAAGCGCCCGGAGCTGAACTTTGACGAGTTCTGGAATGCCGACTCAAAGGCCGAGGTGTATCACTTCATCGGCAAAGACATTGTCTATTTCCACAGTCTATTTTGGCCGGCCATGCTCAAAGGTGCCGGCTACCGTCAACCAAGCAGTGTCTATGCCCACGGCTATGTCACGGTCAACGGCGCCAAAATGTCCAAGTCCAAGGGCACCTTTATCAAGGCCCGCACTTACCTGGATCATCTGGATCCTGAGTATCTGCGCTACTACTACGCAGCCAAGCTCTCCAGCCGCATTGACGATCTGGACTTGAACCTGGAGGACTTTGCCGCCAGAGTCAACTCGGACCTGGTCGGTAAACTGGTTAACCTGGCGAGCCGCACCGCCGGCTTTATCGTCAAGCGTTTTGACGCCAAGCTGGCCAAAGTGGAAGACAATAGCCTGGCCGAGTCCTTCCTGGCCAAACAGGAACTGATCGCCGAGCTGTATGAAGGCCGCGAATACGGCAAGGCGATGCGTGAAATCATGGCGCTGGCCGATGTCGCCAACGCTTACGTTGCCGATGAAGCTCCTTGGCAGTTGGTGAAAAACGAAGAAACCCTGGCCCGCGCCCATCAGGTATGCTCAGTGGCGCTGAATTTATTCCGTATTCTGGTGACTTATCTCAAGCCGGTTCTGCCACGCTTGGCCACCGATGTTGAAGCCTTCCTCAAGCTGGAACTCACTTGGAGTGGCTTGGCACTGGATATGGCCGGTCACCAAATCAACCCGTTCAAGCCCATGATGCAACGCATCGAGCTCGATAAGGTGAGCGCCATGGTGGAAGCCTCCAAGGAAAGCCTCAAGGCAACCGAGGATACGCCCAAGGCCTGCGGCCCATTGGCAGATGACCCTATCAGCCCAACCATAGAGTTTGACGACTTTGCCAAGCTGGATCTGCGGATTGCATTGATCAAGAAGGCCGAGCATGTGCCTGAAGCCAACAAGCTACTGAAATTACAGCTGGATCTCGGCGGCGAAACCCGTCAGGTATTTGCCGGTATCAAGTCGGCTTATGCCCCGGAAGATCTCGAAGGCAAACTGACAGTAATGGTAGCCAACCTGGCTCCTCGCAAGATGCGCTTTGGTCTGTCTGAAGGCATGGTGCTGGCCGCGGGCCCTGGTGGCAAGGAGCTGTGGATCCTTGAGCCCCATGAAGGTGCTCAGCCAGGCATGAGAGTCAAATAAACTCACATCCATAAATCACCCAAGGCCACTTCCGTGGCCTTTTTATTGGATCTGCCTGGCTAAATTAGCAATGAGAGTTTGATAACTTGATGTCTCTGATGTCTTTGGTTACCCTCTCTGCACAAATAACAGCCTTAAAGGAAGGATCCTATGGCTGAATCCCCCTCCCATATAATGCTGGAAGAAACAGTAAAATTCCCCATCCGCCAAGCGGTATGGAGCGCACTGTCAGACTTGTTTCTTGATACCGATGTCACTCTGCACTACCCCGGCATTATCCGGGTATGTGCTCTTTCCCCTTATTCTCTAAAAGAACTGGAGCATATTCTCTATCGGGAAGTTGCGCCCGTTTGTGGCCCCAATTTATTCGACGTCTGTGGTGAGTGGGCGGGCTTCGATGAACAGTGGCTCAAGGAGCAAATCTTACTGCAACTCATCAATTCTCCCAATCTTTGGCAAAGAATGAAGCAGCACTTGGCAGAACGAATGTTCAATGATTATTTAGCACCTCACTGGCAACTGCTATCGGCGCAGATCCATAGTAGGCGCAATAACACACTCGCTGACAAGCTTTGAAATCATATTGAATCAATTTTATGCAAGCTGTTGCATATATTAATATTTTTTTCAAAAAAACACTCAATATCTGGTTTTTTATTTCAACTTTCGTGTTAAGGTTTGCGCCGTCTCTCATGACATAAACCTCCAGCTCAAACAGATAAGTAAGATCCAACAGTGGCCCATACAAATAGCCTTCCAGCCCCTTTGAATATTCTTCTGCCCATGCGTCGTTATCGGTTGAGCTTTCGTCATCAGCAGTTGGAGATCCTGGGTAAGGTCTCACGTTTTTTACTGCAATCTTTTACCTTATACGGTGTAACCCAGGAACAGATCCAGCAAGTTACCGCACTGACAAGCTCACAACTGACGCCATTGCTCGAACGTTTATGTGCACTCGGCTGGCTGGAAGATGATCTGCGCCAATTGACCCCACAAGGGAGTCAAATGGCACTGGCTTGTGAGCTGACCGATCTGAAATTTGTGCTGTGGCTTGATGTGATGGATCCGCAACTCAATCCCGTTTGGTGCCACGATGAACAACTATTATTGAAAAATAACCCCTCCGAACCCTGGATGACCTTGAGAGAGTACGAAACAGACTGGAATATTCAGCAGGTGCTGCAACAGCAAAGACTGAACCGCCGATTGGCCTCCAGCCTGGAAAATCAAGGGGAGCTAACCAAGCTGATGCAACAGCTTTGTCCGACCAAGTATCACAGGATGCTGCAGGAGCAGCGTACTGCCTGGCAGCCACAGCTTGAGATTATCGGCGATGAAACAGAGCTTAGTTATGCCTGGGTCGAGCTTGATAGCGAAACATCATTAACTTCGGAAAAACGCGGCACACTGCTATTAAAAGCCCCGACACTCGAATATCAGGCTAATTACACTGTGCCGCCCCTGCTCGATTCAACACTGGCAACTCCCCCACCCAGTCGACTCCACTTGTGCCAGTTGAGCGGCGCCATTATTAACACCAGCGAGCGAGTCGAAGGCAACGCTAGTTGGCCCAAGAGCGCTGAAAAGCCCATAAGCGAACTGTTGCAGGTCATCGGCGCGAAAGAGGAGTCCCTTGATACCGGCATTAGTCGTCACATTACTCTGAACCAGAGCCTGCGCCCACTGCGACTCGACAAGCCGCAGCTGATGGCGGCACTCAAGGCACAATTTGAAACCTCGTTGGAGCCAAACCAATGAAAACTGTTTCACTGTTTGCCAGTAAAACCCTGGAAATTGGCAGTGCCCGGCAGGCGAGGCTCTACCAGGCTGGCCGAATAGGTTACCAACTGATGCGCGGCGCCAAAGGGGTTAACCCTGTATTGGTGTGGGTCGATGCAGCCATTTCGGTACTTGACTGCCTCAACTCCTATTTTAAGCTGCAGCGTGCCAAAGAAGTCACCGAGCAGTTGCAAGCACAAAAACGTACGTTGCAGCATCAACTCAAAAACCTCAGCAAACAGATGGCACTGGAGCAAACGCTCTGGCAAATGGAGGCCGAGGAGCGCATGACACTGCTGCAACACAGATTACAGCACGACAATCACCTGACGACTCAACTTGTCGCAGAACTACAGAGTCGCCGCCAGAGTCTGGAGCTATTTCTTGGACAGTTGCAGCATCTGAGAAGTACCGCTCGCCGTGAATGTCCAGAGCTCAGACGACTCAGCAGACTGACCGATGAGTTAATGAAGGCACAACTCTTGTGCTTGGTCGGCGCTTTTGAGTAACACCAAGCTTAGTTAACGATTTGCGATTCATTATCGTCAACCCTAGTCACCTAAATCAAGGCTATTGAAGTTCAGAGGGCACACACAAATGAAAACTCCCAGCCGAATTAACACCAAGTCCCCGGCCAAACCACAAAGTAAAACCCCGGAGCTAAGCGGCGCAGAAGTCGTTGCGCTAGCCAAAGAGGCGGTCAGTGCTTATCAGAGTTACAACCAACTGGAAACTGCCAGAGCGGAAACTGAAAGAGTAAAAGCCGAAGCGTTAAAAGAGATAGAGCTGTCCGACAACGAATTACGTCAGGCGCAACTCAAACACCAGGAGCGCAGTCAGGAAATCGCCCTCGACAGGCTCAAGGCCGACAATGAACATCAACTCAATGAACAGGCCCATCAACGCTGGCAACAGGATCATCAAAGTCGCGAGCAGACGATTGAGATTTTGCGCCATAAGGTGAGTTTGGGTGAAGCCAGCGATGAAGAATATCAGCTGCTGCAACTGTTGCATAAATTGCCAAACCTTTAATCCAGGAGTTTATTGAGTGCTGCCAGCCATCATCATAGGCATAGGGGTTACTGTCACAGCAACTGCGACCGCTTGGTTGTTCGATAGAGCCACAGCTAAAGAACATCAGCGCCACGACGAGTTGCGCGGAGACATAGACGCTCTCAATCGGCGTTATAGCAGTATGGCGGCAGAGCACGACAGGCAGCAAGCTCTACAGTTGAGTCAATCGTTGCAGCAACTCTGCTCCAAAATGGAAGCTCAATATTATGAGCTGCTGAATAAAGTCAGCCTGATAGACGCCGAACTCCAACTGCTACCCGAGCAAATAGCCACAGAGCTCAATGATGAGGGGCTCAGCCCCTATCGGCGCCGGGCGCTGCAGCAAAGTTATTGTCAGGTAGAAGATGCCCGCAGCCGCCTGGTTGCCTACAAAGACTATCTCGACTGGTATCTGGCACAACTCAAAGCCGTGCGGGATACGCTCGACACCGAGCCTTCGGTATCTGAACTCAAAAAACACCTGGATGAGCTTACGCCACCGAGCCCGACCTTACCCGCAGAATGGCTCTATGTCGGGAAAGTGGTGCTGGTAGAGCAAGATGAACTGGATACAGACCTGCCCTTCAACAGCAGGCTGCATCTTGGCAATAACCTGGGCTTGCAGGGCTGGAGCAACGACCTGCAGCGCAAGCTGTTTTTCAGCTATGACGATCCACAAGCCATTCCGCTGCAAATAACTCACCAACGCAGCGGCAAGAATGGCACCCGGTTATTCTATGCCTGTGTCGCCAGAGGTGTCGCCTGGGTAGAGGCGATAATGTCTGCCAGGCCAATGGCATTCGAAATTGAACGCCGGGTAGCCAAAGGTTATCTGGCCCATACTCAAGGCAAGGCCATATCCGCCTTTCTGCCAAGGCAGATGACCCCCAACCCCATGTTGGAACTGCTACCGGGCCAACAGATACAAGCCTGGCCAGAGCTTTACAACCTGACGCTGGACGCCAGCCCTGGCCAGCAGCAATCCCGGGGAAGAATTCAACTCAATATGCTGGACACGGCCGAACTCGGCGGCACAGATGAAGGCTCACTCTATCTTTACCTGCCTTCAGAGCTATTTTCTGAGCAGGAGCTCATGGCGCTGCGGGCGGATGATCCAACGCCCTGGCGCTTGCTCCATTCCGATATGGAACAGGACAGTGGTGACTTACGACTGGCCCGCCACACTCTGGCGCTGAACTGCCAAATTGATACCAAGCAAGCCTGTTTGCGGGTCAGCGATGTCGAAGACTTTGAAGACAGAGGTCAGGGGTATGAGCTGCCCTTTATGTTGATCCCGGCAGACAGTGCTCTTGAGTCCAGTGTGCTGGCCAATCCGGATGGTATCAGTGCCCTTGTCGCCTTTATCAACCACTTGAGCAGCAGTGAAGCCGACAGCCAGACGCGGATGGCGCAACTGAAGATGCTGGGTCAGTGGCAAAGCGTACTCGATTATCAGCAGGCGCAGTTGGATATCACCTTGGTGGGACAAGCCGACAAGCTGCAGGAGCAAGAGCAGGACTTACTGCTGCACTTTATCGTCGATGACAGTCAGCACCAGCTGCTGGCGGATTTCAAAGCCGGGTTCAAAGCGCAGCAAAGCAGTGGTTTTTCGCCTCGTTGCACCCTCGAATACTGGGGCGAAACCGCCGCAGGCGAATTTGTCTGGCTCAATCCCCTTCCCGCCCGGCAACAAAACCGCCTCGAAGTGACTATCGATTCCGATAGTATGCAGCTGAGGCTACCGCAAAAATGGGCCCAAGAGCTGCAATCCACTCAGGTCGGTGCAACAAAAACATGCCTGCGGCTCAGTCTCAAGCTGTTTGACGATGCGCTTCAGCGACAACAAGCGGCTTTGGATGCATTTCGTAACGATGCCTTGGTCGAGCCCAGGCTAAAGCAGATACTTCTGGCACCGGGCAGCTATACACCGCAACAGGATCCATTCTGGCAACACAGATTGCGCGAAGATCTTTGCTGGCAAAATACCCAACTGACCGAACGCCAGAAGCAGGTTATCCGCACAGCACTCAGTGAGCAGTATCTTGCTCTGATCCAGGGGCCACCCGGTACCGCCAAGACCACTTGCATAGTGGAGATGCTGCACCAGATTTTCCACCATAGTCCAGAGACCCGGGTATTATTGGTATCGCAGCAACATGCGGCGGTAGACAACGCCCTGGCACGCTTTATTGATTTACACCAAGCCTTGCTGGAGCAGCAAGATGTACGGCTATTGAGAATTGGGGCCGATGACAAGGTCAGTGGCAAACTCAGCGACTACACCATTAAACAAAAACTGAATGACTTTGAACAGCGAAGTCGCCGCAGTGCCCTGGCCTGTACAACCGAAGCCGAACCTTTGCCTGAGCTGGCTCACCGTTGGCTTTACGGCGTTTTGGGCACAGAGCAGGAACAACAAAGGCTTGATAAAGAGCTCAACTGGATGTTACTGGCAGATCATAATCTGGTTGGCGCGACTTGCGTTGGACTGGCCTCCAGACGTCAAAGCATAGATCAGCTCAGGTTCGACCTCGTGATCATTGATGAAGCCGGTCGCTCCACGGTACCCGAACTCATGATCCCTCTGCTCAGAGCCCGCAAGGTGATACTGATTGGCGATCATTTCCAACTGCCTCCCAGCGTTGCGCCGCTACTGCAAACAGATGAAGCCAATGACGAATTACCCTTTTTAAACGAATGTTTCCTGGAAACCAGTTTCTTTGAAGGCCTATATGAACAACTGCCGCCCACAAGCAAAAGCTTTTTGGCTGAACAGTTCAGAATGCCGGAAAAGATAGGCGATCTGGTCGCCGAGCTCTTTTACAGCCCGGACGGTGAGCGACAACTGTTCAACGGCCGACAACTGAATGAACAAGACTTCGTCCTGCCGCACACCTTGATTTGGAAAGATGTCGCCGGTCAACAGCAACAAGAAGGCACCAGTAAGTACAATCGCGAAGAAGCCGAGGCGATAGTCACCTTTATCAAGAATCTGGCAGACAAAAATAATCTCCCGGAAAACACCACTGAGAGCCGGGTGACTCATCAGCCTGCCACGCCTCTGGGCATCGCCGTCATCACCCCCTATGGCGCCCAAAAACGACTGATCCGTGCTCTGATGAGCGAGTTATCATCGCCCGCGGCAAGTGGCGAATATCGCCTGGGTCAGTTCAATATCCGCATTAATACAGTGGACAGCTTTCAAGGCAGCGAAGATGAGATAGTCTGTTATTCCACAGTGCGAACCCGGGGCAACCTGCGCTTTATTCTCGACTGGAAACGACTCAATGTGGCCTGCTCCCGCGCCAAGCAAAGCCTGCTCTTCTTCGGCGATCTCGAGTTTCTGAGTCGCCCTGGCGCCGCCGGGAAACACAGAAACCTGTTTGCCGAAGTGATAGCCAGAATTCCCAAACATTGCCGATTACGAAGAAAACCGGATGCCGAAGGCAAAAGCCCAAGACAAGCTACAGGCAAAAAAGCGACACATTCACCCAATAGACCAATGGGAAAACCGTCAAAGAATCGGCCTCCCAATGATAAACAATCAAGGCATAAACGGCACAAACGCGCGCCCAAGACCGAGCAGACGGTTTAATAGCTGTCTGTTCTCCTTGGGCCTGGCCCGAAATGGAGTTCGGGCGCCAAACGACTATACCCCCCTCAGGTAAGCCATGCTCACTTATCCGGAGTGTGGCCTTCAAGTAGCCGTAAACCTCAACTGCGCCCGGTTAATTGTAAAGGCCGGATTATCAAAGCGGCGGCAAGCCTTTTGTTCATATCTTCCCTCAAAGAGCAAACTTAACCCTGGCAACTCACCTTGTGAGCGCTCAGATACTTGCCCCATCTATTCCAACGTCTGCGGCCACTCATTTCGTGTATCCATTTTGTCCCGGTTAGATAAAAGTACCCCTGCATTCGATCACATTTTATCAAATGATAATAATTATCACTTGCGATCGTAATTTCATATCTATAAATTTGCCCCCACTTAACGCTTATTTTCTCAATCGCTTCATTTGTTAATCAGGACAGATACTCATGCCTAGCTACACGTTTAAGCTCAACGCCCTGCTGCTCGCTATGCTGGCATCACCGGCCTTTGCCGACGATGCTGTCGAGCGCGGAAATCAATCAATCGAAAAAATTGTCGTTTTGGGGGAAAAGACAGAGAAATCATTGAAAGACGTGAGTTCATCTGTATCTGTCATCACGGAAGAGCAGCTTAAGACACTGCAATACCTGTCGGTGCACGACGCCATCTCTGAAATCCCCAACCTGGTAGTGCTGTCCGGGCAGATGCCCAATATCCGTGGGGTTTCCGGTAACGGCGCCGCCACCGGCTTTAGTGGGGTTTCCGGCGGCGCCAAGACCCGGGTATCTACCATAACCGATGGAGTGGCAGAACCTTTTATGGCGGATTTGACCGGCGATACCGGCATGTGGGACATAGAGCAGATTGAAGTGTTTCGTGGTCCCCAATCCACCAGCAATGGCCGCAACAGCATAGGCGGCGCCATGTTTATCAAGACCAAGGATCCGACTTTTGACTGGCAGGGTGCCGCTCGGGTGGGTTATCGCAGTGAGAGCCAATATATAGACTCGGCCGCCGCTATCTCCGGCCCTTTGATTGAAGATGAGCTGGCCTTTCGCCTGTCGGCGCAGCATACCGATGGTGAAACTTACGCCAACCCTGTTATCCATGAAGCTAACCCGCCGGGCTTTGATCTGAATAAGCTCAACACAGACAGAATAAGAGCCAAACTCCTGTGGGAGCCCGCAGCTATTGACGGCCTCAAGGCCATGCTCAGTTATGCCAAAAACCATGAGCGCGGCAATACGGGACGGCAATACTTCAGTGGTGACGATCCCTGGAAGTATCAGCCCATCAATCCCAGAAACATGGACACTGAATCAGATACCGGCAGCATTAAGCTGGACTACAGGATCAGTGACAATTTCTCGGTCGACTTCTTGCTGGCCAGAATGAACTACAACTGGGTGATGGATACTTATGACAAGGATCCTGCTACCGAGCAAGTGGTGAGTATGGAGGAGTCCAACACCACGGCTGAAACCAAGCTGCATTTTGGCCTTAACAGCGAACTCTACAGCGGCTTTATCGGCCTCTACTATTTCAAGCGCGATCAAGACTTCAACAGTATCGGTGGTTCAGTTTATCGCGGCGACGACAATAGTGACTCCAAGGCGGTTTTCGGCGAATTTACCTATAACGTCACCGACGACTTCAGGATCACTGCCGGAGGCCGGGTCGAACGGGAATCCCAGCTGCGTAACTTCTGGATGAAGCAGCCGCAAACGCCCATAGAAGACACCCTGGACAACAGCAAGACCATCAAGTTGCCCAAACTGGTGCTGCAATACGATATCAATGCCGAGACCACAGTCTCCTTAAGCGGTCGCCGTGGCTACAACGCCGCCGGTGCGGCGATAGGCTTTCCGGAGAATGAGTTCTACTTCTACGATGAAGAGTACGTTAACGCCTATGAACTTGGGCTGAGAACCAGCCTGGATGGCGGTAATATCAACCTGAGCGCCAACCTGTTCTACAACGACTACGACGGATATCAGGCCACAGGTTCTGCCAGACGGGTTATCAACATGGACAAGGTGATTACCTATGGTGCCGAGTTTGAAGCCTCAGCCATGCTGACCCGGGATCTGCGCCTGCACGGCGGCCTTGGGCTGCTGAGTTCGGAAATCAAGGAACCTGGAGAAGGTTATGCCTCTGCCAAGGGCAATGAACTGGATTCGGCCCCCTCAACGACCGCCAATCTCGGTGCCCAGTATTGGCTGACAGATCAGCTTACCTTCAGTGTCTCCGCCAACTATGTCGGTGAGTACTATGGTGACTTTGAGAACACAGAGGAACGAGTTGCCGGTGACTATGTGCTGGCACGTATGTCGCTCAATTATGAGACAGACAACTGGATCTTCAACGCCTTCGTCAACAACGCCTTTGATGAGAAAGCCGTGTTGAGTCGCTCTCCGGCAGCCCGTAACTACCCGGATGGCTATGCGGCGATAGTCGATCCCCGTAACTTTGGGGTCTCTGTCACCTACCAGTTTTAGCCTTAGATAAGCCAAAAGGCTCCAAAAGGAGCCTTTTTAATTTTATTGAAGCCGTTTCATGACTGAGTCGCAAACTAGATGAAGTAGGCAAGCACCTATCCAGAAAATACTTGGTCAGGTTGCAGATACTCCCTGGATGCAGAAGGCCCAAAAAACAATACATCACAGTTATCGAGTTCGGCATTGAACAGGACCAAAGCCCGAGGAAGGATAGAGTCACAAGGGCTGCAACAATTTTTGAATGGAGTTAGCGGCTAGTTCGTCGGCGGAATGGAATAAGTGCCCACGGCATGAGCCACAACTTCGCTGTGTCCATCTGAAAACACAGACACTTCGGCAATCGCCAGGGATTTACCCAGTTTCAGCAGCCTACAATCGGCAACTATGTCACACTCGGCGCTGGGTTTACGCAGGAAGTTGATATTCAGGTTAGTGGTTACCGCCAGAGGCACTATGCCTATTTCCCCCAGCAAGGCGACATAGATGGCAATATCCGCCAGCTCCATCATGGTCGGCCCAGAGACAGTACCACCGGGGCGCAAGTGCGCCTGAGTTATCGGCTTACGCACTCTAGCCGACTTATCTCCCAGATGTTCAATCACAATGCCGCTATGTGGCAGCTCGCGTTCGATAAAAGCTTGCAGCTCGGCGATAGTCACCATCTAAACCTCCTTGATTGTTAGGCCACTCTTGCGGGTATCGATGGGCTATGGGTATCACTTGGGCATTAACAGCCTCTGGTTTAGCCATATTTGCCCTTCTACTCCTGTTTGGTCGTGGGCTTTGATACCGCTTTTAATTGTTGCCGCCGTTTAAGCTCCCGCCCCTGAAGGGTAAATATCAACCAAACCAACAGCAAAGGCAGCATTGGGACTATCCCCCAAAGCAAATCCACTGAGCTTGCCACCAAGGTGTATTTAAGCTGATATACCGGCACCAACACCCAAAGGGGATAGCTGTAAAACAACCCTCGCACCAGACGCATAGACAAACTGCGATGCAGCTCGGCGCCGGGAAGCGAGGCAAACATCAAGGCAAACCAGCCCAAAACGCCCGTCAGCAGCGCAAAACCCAGCACAAGCTGGATCAATAGTTCCGGCATTGCCCTCTCCCTGCGTATAAGCTTCTCATTCTTTGACCCGGTTTACGGCATTCGCCGAACGAACCGTCAACCAAGAGAAGTTATCACTGAAGCAAAGGCCAACTAGCTTAATCACCGCCAGAATCATACCCCGGATCCGCAGCGGCGGTTTCCGCTGCACTATGGCCTGTACAGGCATCATGCAGGCAAGCGACAGAAAAATCCTGTGGCCGACCAAAGATAACCTCCGCAGCTTCCCTTCTCAGTTGACCATAGTCCGGCTCACTGGGACCTTGAGTTATGGATGGTTGCATCGAAATACGGGAAAACTCGGCCGGTGAGCAGTACATGGCATAGGCATAATATTCGTTGGTCGAAATCCTGCCATTGCTATCATAGGCTTTAGGAGGACGCCCGAGCTTTTGTCTGATTAAGGCCCTTTCCAGCTGATTTCTGGAATAATATCTCTTCTTGCCATAATGCTTTAGCAAATCCCTGGATAGCTTACGGGCATATTGCCTTATTTTTCGTTTTCGAAACAAATGGGCAAACATAAGAACTCTCTGCTTGGCTCACTTTTCCACTATATCGATTTATCTATCCGGCGTTTTGTCCCACTTGCTGCTCGGCACCACAGAACAGATATGGTGCGGCAAATCAGTTGATGATTATGCAACAACCCAGCGCGAGCGTAACAACGCCAAGCATGGAGGGGGAATCGATAAACATGGCCCAGTGCGCCGACAAAACCAGCTTGCCGAGCGTATACAAACAGACCCGGCAGTAAACTATGACCGCTACCCGGTTCAATTTCTCATCCTGCTCTCGCGGTTAGGCTTCCAGTGCCAACTGCAGCAAGAAGTCCAGTTGCACTCTGGCATCGCCTCTTTGAGTCTTATCAGGGGCAGGCTCTCCCCCGAGACGCAGTGCCGGGGTGTAAAAGTAGATCTGGTTCGGCTGCAGCTTGCCTTGCTGATCGCTGACTTGTTGAAGTTCCTTCTTCCTGAAGAAGCTGGTTTGCACTTCATCGTCACAACACCAGTCATTGAAGAAGTCTTCCATGCTCCAGGTGAGCACATCTGTCTGCGAAGTGTGGGGATCGATAAAGGCGATATCTTCATCCCCTTCATCGCTAAGGAGCCGATAATAAAAAATGTCGCCAAAACAGCTGATAGCGAACGGGATGCGACTCATGTCTTCATCCAACATCAGCCAGCCCCAGAGATTGTCCAGGTATTCATCCGGATCAATAAGTTGGATTAAACCATCACCATAGTGGCCAAAGCCATGTTGTTGCCACAGTTCCAATAAGCACTCGGGCAAATGGTCCCGATATTTGGCAAGAGTTGGCGCCGATACTGATTTGATATCTGCGCCGGGTGGCAGATGGTCGATAAAAGATTGCAGAAGCATTGAGGTAAAATTCCTTTTCCTATCAGAATAACTGTCACAAAACCTTGGGTTTTCCGTGACCTTGTTTTGAAAGCCTTTAGGTATCGGCATGAAGCCTGGGCAAGGCCGTATTCGATTATGCGGCCTTTGATAGCATGATTGCAATCCCGAGAGACACACCAGCTATTCGCTGAGCCCCAAAAATCGCCGCAACAGTATGAGTATTTTTCCGGAAATATCTTCCGATAACAAAGCCCACCACCATAAGTCAGGCTGTCACTGCCGAATTCGTTCATCACAGCAAGCTACTGCCCCGCTACTTCAATAACGGCCTCGAGGTAATCGCCCTCGGTTTGCTTAAATACGGCTTGCACGGCTTTCCTGATAAAATCTTTTTTTGAGGCTGTTTCTCTGGTAGTCACTGCTCAGCTTCTTTAGCCGCCAGCCATTCACATTCGGCAGTGGTAACCAACTCCCCCAGTTGACGGTGCTGATCCCGCCCCTGGAAACTGGAGCGAGCCCCCTTAGGGATAGGTACTACATATTGAATATTCCGGGCCAGTTGCTCGAGAAATAGATTGCCGAAGCGGCGATACTCTGCAACTTCCCGCTCATTGAGCTGGATCATAAAGCGGTTGCTATGTCGGCAAAGCACGTCCAGATATAACAGCCCTTCATGCTCCAACAGGTACCATTGCCCTTGAGCCATCGTCAGTACTTTCATACCCAGCTCCCGACTATGCCGCTTTTACCGAAAGAGGCACAAAATTACAGCAGCGTAAGCCACTCTGAGGTATCTGCCAGAATAAACTCATAACGCTTGCCATCATTGAGAATGACCCGCAGCGCATCTGCCGATATGGGGAAAATACCGCCGCCAGTAGCCAGACACTTTTCTACCGCGCAGATATCATCACGCTTGAGTGTATAGGGCCCCAGCCCCAGTTGCTGATTGAAAGGCACAAACTTGAGTTCATTGCCGGTCAAGGAGATTTTGCCATCGGCTTTGGCCACTCCATTCTGCACTGTAGTCATTGACGATTTGATCAGTTCTGCTGCCATCCTTGCTTCCTCTTGGGTGATGCCTTGCTTCCTTAAGGCCTTGTTGGCATAAGCCATCAATAATGTTCAAACTACCCCAATAAATGGGATTTGTCATCCCGATGAACGGGCACTGCTGCACTGCAGGGCTCAGGCGATAGCCTCTGGCAGGATGATCTCCGGCGCGCCAAAACAGTGAAGATAGCCATCAATAATGGCCAGCGCGTCTTCATCCGAGCAGAGATAAACGGGCAAACCATACCGCTTAGCCAATTGCTTTGCACGCTGTTTTTGGCTGAGGCCATGGGATTGATCTCGGCTCTGCGAATGAACCACATGGGGCACAAATAAAAGGTCGGCCAAGCCCAGCGCCTTCAGGTTTTCAAGGCCCACTGTATTGCTGTCACCACAAAGCGCCGCGGTTTCTATGTTGGCGGTCAGCAGCATGGCACCGGCACTGACACCAACCAAGAGATGTCCGGATGCAGCATAACTCTTGAGTTTCTGCTGTTGATTGCGGCTATACAATCCATGTAAAAAACGGTAAGTATCCCCGCCAGAGAGATGCACTAAAGGCTTATCCAGCAACGTCTGCATCGCAGTGTCATTAAAGCCCTGTTCAAAATCCAGGTAGGTGTTGAGACCTATGCCAAGGCCTTGATAAAACGCCTGTGTTGGCCGGTAGAAATCTTCCTCGGGGTCAGGCTCTGAACCTATGTAACCACCGACTTGTCCTTTAAGCCCCAAAGCCTCAATAACAAACGCTAGCGCCTTATGGCCGATTGCGCTTTGGTGATTACTGAGCAGCAGTAGATTCATATTTTTTCGCTCCTTGAAAGTCGGCAGTTTCTTACAACACCCAGAGTTTCCCGCTCACAGCCTCAACAGCCATTCGCGCCGTGATTGATAAAGTTCTTCAGCCCAAGACATCAGCGCAGGGAGTCAAAAGCAGCCAGCAGTGCTTCATCTTCTCTTTCTAACAGGCATTCGCCAATCTCATCTATGGGTAACGTAGCGCTGAGGGACAACAGCTTAAGGGCTTCAATATGCTCAAGAGTCAGTTCATGCTCGGTAAGCAAGAACGACCAATCGAAACTGTCGACAAGCGCCTGCTCGACACCATCGGCATACAGCTGGTTAAACCTTTTTGGGTTGTGACCGAAGATCAACGCCGCCAAGCAAGCATATTCGCCGAATTCACTGTCATCATCAAAGCAGTAATCCAACGCTATGCCCCGACTTAGCAACGCAGCCAAAGCCTGTTCACCGGCTCCATTCAAATGGTATTCATTGTAAAACAAACAGGCCGCCGCCGTAGCCAGTGCCTTATGGGAGAAGGCGTATCTGGGCAGTAGAAAATTAAAAATGGCGTAAGCGTCAGACTCTCCTGCAAAGACCAATTCCAACAACCGGTTATGGTCCAAACGGCCACCCACTGAAATAAACGCGCTAATAAAACCGAGATAAACATCGTGACACAGCCGGTAAAGATGTTCAGGGTCGTCTTCGACCAAGCTGCCATCCGGGCCGTTGACTTTGATGATGTCAAATAGCGGCGTAAACTGCTTCGGCTCGGAATAATACGCCACACGGCAATACATAAGGTAATAGATTTGATAGTCCTTGATAACGGCGTTCGCTCTGAGATAAGAGATGATCTCAAGCCAGGCCGGGTCTTTCTCTATCCTGAACATATATTGGGACCAGGCTTTCGGCATGTGCTGGCGCAAATAGTCCAGATTGCCTTCTTCAATATGTTGTTTTATCTCATTTAATCCACGAAACACGGCATTCCTCTCATAACAGGTGTAAATCTTCTCCGGGAAATCCCGGGCTTGGTAGGTAAAAGACCTGAGTTAGGGCTGACTCAGTTTTTGCTCAAGCGCCCGGTTCTGAGCCATAATCTCTTCGAGAAAAACCGAACCATGCAGCCTGGCCAATTGCAGCGCCTTGATAGAAGCCGCCATTGCCTTATCGAGCTGTTGGTTAAGCGTATAGGCGGTTGCCAGGCTGTCCCAAAGGATTTCCGAGCGAGCGAATTTCTCTACTCCTTGCTCCAATATGGCAACGCCCCAGGCTGTTTGGCCCTCATAGGCGGCCTTTAGGCCGTATACATTGAATTGATGTGCCGACAACGGAAAGGTATAGCCATACTCGGCAGTTTTTCCCCTGTAGAACGCCTGCAGTTGTTGCAGCGACATCGCATCGACTTGTGGTACCGCGTTCCAGCCACTGAAGATGGCTTTAAGCCCCTCGACATTGCCAATCAAGGGAGTGCTGTCGTGGGTTTCTCGGGCAAAACGGGCATTGAAAACCTGTAGCTTTGACGGCTTCTTGGTTTCCAGTTTTTGCAGCATGGCGTCAAAAGCCTGCGCCATCTCGCCTGGCTCACTCGCCATACTGAGAAACCAGCGCATGGGCGCTTTGCGCTCGCGAGTCTGGTATTTGTCGTAATCTGTAATCAAGGCACCATCGTCCCACCAGAGGCTGGGACTAATGGCTATCGCGGCATTGAAGGAAGATGCCGGACCGAGCGCCTGATAACTGCTGTAAAGCCCGGCCAAAGAGTGGCCAAATATCATCCGGTAAGGCGCCAGACGGTAACGTTCACTCAATGTAGGCAGCAGTTCCTCTGCGATAAAACGGTTATAAACATCGGCCTTTCCCGCCCTTGCGGCGAAATCTTCCGGCTCTGTGGGAGTAAAGTACTTGAGTCTGTCGCGGGTGCTTATGCCCACCACTATCATTTCCGGTACTATGGCGTATGTGCTCAGAAAGCCGACGCTGGATGCCACATGATGAAACTGAGTCGAACCATCAAGTACCAACAGCAAGGGGTAGTGAAAACTGTCTGAATGTCGATAACTCTCGGGCAAAGCAACCTGAACTGTCACGGCTTCATCGATAAGCCCGGCCGCAAGTGTAAAACGCTGCTCTTCGGCCAATACAGTCAGCGACAGCAAGGCACAAAGCAAAAATACGAATCTCATGGAAATCCTTGTCAGTAAAACGTCTTTAAAGGGCATTCAAAGGCCGGCGCGAGATGAAAAGCTGACGGTCAATAGCAGATGGCCGCAGGCAGCTGTCGTTGCCACAAGACAGTATTCACCCTCACACTTACCAGCAGGCCTTCGCCCGAGATGGTCATCCAATAGTGTTCAAGCCAGCCGTTATTGTCCGTCTCAGATTTATAAAGACTCACAACGCAGCCAAGGCTGTTTTCCAATATCCATTCTTTTCACCTTCCCGACGTCCTTTTTACCTGGATTTAGACGCAGCTCGGTTACAAACGGCCTTTGAGCGGGTGCTGGGTTTGCCAACCGCTGGCTCCGCGGCTGCTGACAAAATACACCAGCAGATCAGCTGCGCTGCGATGGCTGACCCAATGAATGAGTGATGTGGCCGTTGAGCGGCTCGCCACCTGACACCAGAGGCTATCCTGATTGTGCGTAGCGCCGCGGCTGTCGACTCGATAAACCAATAGATCGGCGGCCGCGCGGGAGCTGACTTCATGTACCAACACCTTGGCCGCTCCCCGAACCTGAACCTCATAAATAAGTGCCATAAAACCTCCCAGTTGTAGTTTGGCTGTTTCTAATGTGGATGTTAATTTCCGAAGTGATCAGCAAACTCAAGATCCAATTACAATATTTTTCGGTATTACATTGACGATAGGTATAAACATCCTTCCTCTCAGACTCAAAGCCAGAGACTGGATTAGGAGCTCAACACTATGACCTGCAGTTTCGTTGGATAACTTAATCACCTTGATTGCACAGGCGTCACATTTCTTGTTTCTTATCATCCATGTCCAAAATAATCATTTACCCAAAATCGAGTTAAATTGTGCATGATGCATTCATATTCAGTTGTCACTCGTAGTTGTGCTGCTTATGAGTTAAAACCAAATAGCGGCATATAGTCATCATTGTCTGTCAGGTTGACCTCAAAGCGCAGCACCTTGTAACACATGGCAAACAAAGACTCTCCCAACCAACGGGGATCAAAAGCATCGAGGGCCCTGAGCATACCCGCAGGGCCGGCATCGCCCTTGAGCTCTATAGGGGTCAACACATCAATAAAACTGGCCACCAAACCATAGAGATCCCGTTCGGCATCCCCTTCAAGGGCCCAGAGATCCGGGTCGGCATATTGAGCAGCATAGTGTCTGGCCGCTATATCCTGACCCAAGCCAAAGTTCAAAAGCACGGCGCTGTCGCCATTACAGATAATATTCTTCGGGCAGATGGCACTATGGAAGATATCCAATCTATGGAGATACTGCAGCGCCGTCAGCAACTGCCGAAACCAGCCTATCACCTGTTGCGGCGATTGGATCTCGGCGCAATCCAAAGCAACTCCCCGCTCCCAGGCCCTGGCAATGAAGACCCGGTCGCTGCCGCCAAGTTCGCCAAAGGCCAATACCCGCTCAACATTAGGGTGATAGATGCGGCTCAGGCTGCGGTATTGATGATTCAGACCGGGCCAGTCCTGCTGCAAAAAGCGATAAACAGACAGCCCGACATCGAACTGTCCCTGAAGGTGAGTGGCGCGCCAGAGTTCACTGTGAGCGGCCTGATAGATGACTTCTTCAAGCCGGAAGTGATGGTCGATAATGCTGCCCTCGGCTATCTCTGTATCGCTATCCAGGCTGTCACAGACTCCGGTTTCAATCAGCGCGCTGAGATCGGCTCTAAGCTCATCAAGATCCGCGCCCCGCCCTGCCGCAACCCGCTGGAACCAGAGGTAGATACGTGGCTGATGAGTGGCCAGCGCCAGAGGTAAAAATCGCTCGGCATAGCGCCTAAGATCCTCATCGATACTGATGTCATCACGGATATCGATAAATTCGACTTCGCCATCATCACCGATAAACAGGCAGTGCTCATCCCAGCCGCCGACACAGATATTACGCCGATGAATTTGCGACAGACTGGTGGCCCCACGGCGCAATATTTCCAGCAGTTGATAAATGCTGAGCCGCTCGATTTCCAGCAGATGAATAGGCACACCTCTTGGCATGCGAATAGGCAACACCAACTGCTCGCCATCCTGAATAAGGGGCGCAGAGTAAGGCACGCCGCTGCAACCGGACAGTTTCTGTAACCGCTGAAACTCACCCCGCAGCCGCTCTTCATGCTGTCTTGCTTCAGAAAGCTGCTCGAAATGGGTAGGGATCAGAATTTTCAGCAGCCAGGGCGCGGTCCAGCCGCCGGGATTGTACTCGGCCTGCCAGACTTCGAGGCCACTTTGCAGGAACAGGCATTTGAGCTTGATAAAATCCTGTATTTTATTGTTGCGTTGTTCCACCAGGGCCACCTGCCCCAGAGTGTCCAACACCGCCTCTTTCTGACGCTGATTGATCTGGTGCTTATGGGGAGCCGTCAGGCCCCACTCTTTGGTAAGCGCAGCGATGATCTGCCTTGGGGTATAGATGCTCAGGGCACAGTCCTGCTTCTCCAGCTCTATGGCTTCGCCCTTATGACCTGTTACAAATACCATGCCCTGGCACCAGGGAGCATAGACACCGACCGGGATCTTGTTCTTCAGCTTACCGGCCAGCACTCTGGCAACATAATTGGCCTTGGACAGGCTGTTGTCTACCTCGCGGCCATCCAGCGACCAGGCGTGCAGACCGGCATTAAGCCGGCCGATATAGCCTTTGACATCGATGACATACACGCCCCACTCGCCGACCACCAGAGCATCCACCTCCATCGCTTGCCCGGACTGAGTCGGGATCTCAATATTGGTCAGCAGCAGATAATCTTTGGGTAACTCATCACCCAGCAGTTCAAAGGCCCAGCGCTCGGCGTCGTTGACCGGGGTTCCAAAACTGATGTGTTTGGCCATATCACTCTCCCTGAGATTGGCAATCAGTGGGGGCAGAATAAAAAGCTAGAGAATAAAAAGCCACCCAAATTTGGGTGGCTCAGGAAAAATTCACTTATCTTCAGTGGTGGCAGTGCTCATCACACTCATGGTCATCATCGGCAAACTCGTCATCGCCGTCCTGATGCTGCATCACGCCCCAGCCATCTGTCATGCCGTCAAACTCTGCGGCAAAGCTGTTCAACTCGGTTTCGCGCGCCACCAATGCCTGATACTCGGGCACCATATTGATGCAGACAATCAGCTCCCACTTTTCAATCTCTTCGTTGAACTGCAGCTCAACTTCGCCTGCCTGCTCGGACTGACTCAAATCTTCCAATGCCGATTCAGCGTCGCGCTGATCATCAAACACCAGGAAAAAGTCCACATCCAAAGGCTTGCTCAAGTCGATACCCGACTCCTGCATTGCCTGCAGCATCTTGCCGTTGTCATCATCTGGAAATTGCATTTTGTTCCCCTTGCGCTTATTGCGCCGCCACTATTTTAACCGTTTCGCCGTTGAAACTGACCAGATCGCCCGGCAGCAGTTTCTTGCGCTTGCGGGTTTCAACCTCGTTATTGACCAGCACCAGCCCTTCGGCAATCACATGCTTGGCCTCGGCGCCGGCACTGGTCATGCCTTCTGCCTTCAGCACCTTATAAAGCTCAATATACTCATCGCCGCTATTGAGGGTGAATTCGCTCATTTTCTGTGTCACTGTGACCTTGCCTTACTGGAATTGACTCGATTTGGGGCGGATTATAGCAGCAAGCATCCGCTTGGGGGAGAGAAGTCAACGACGCTCATCGCTGAGCAGGCCATAGGCCCTGTCATCCACCCAAAGATCGCCGATACGGAAGTTGTGCCGCAATATTCCCTCAAGCTCGAAGCCGCACTTTTCCATGACCTTGGCCGAAGCCAGATTGTCATTGGCGCAGTGACCGATGAATTTATGAATATTGAAGCTCAAACAGCCCCAATCTATGACCCCGTGTAGCGACTCTGTGGCATAGCCCTTCCCCTGCATATCCGGATGCAACAGGTAACCTACCTCGGCCTGCGCCAGCTCAGGATCGACACAGTAAAAGCCGGTCAAGCCGACAAAGCAGTCGCTACCCAGTTCTTCAATCACCAGCGTCAGCCAATCCCCGGACTCGTAACGCCAAGGCTGGCTTCGCTGCTCAAACTTGGCTTTGAGCAGTGGAACGGGTTCGGGATCTCTGACAAAGCGGCCCACTTCAGGATCGCAATGCAGTGCCAGAAACGCCGGCCAATCTTGCGCCGTCAGAGTCCTGAGCCTGAGTCTATCGGTATAGATTTCTATCACTTGCTTGACCCGGGCTTAACCGCGACTGGTGACTTCAAGCAGGTGAAAACCAAAAGCGGTTTTCACCGGCCCCTGTACTTCATTGAGCGGCGCGCTGAACACCACTTCATCAAACTCACGCACCATCATACCCGGACCGAATGAGCCCAGCTCGCCGCCTTGAGCTCCAGAAGGACAAGCGGAATGTTTACGGGCCAGCTCGGCAAAATCGGCGCCATCGATAATCTGTTGTTTCAAGCTGGCGCATTCTGCTTCGGTTTTTACCAGTAGATGTCTTGCTGTTGCCTGTACCATAATTTGCTCCTCAGTAATCTTGGCCAAGTGGCCTTTTTTCGGTCGGTCACCGAACAAACCCGGCCAGTATAATATCATTCTGTGTCAGAAGTTAACTGACACAACAATAATGGCAGGCCGTGAGTCAAAGATAAAAAACGCCGTCAGATGACGGCGTTTTGAGTTTGCTTATCAAAGACTCGACTTAAATTCAGTCTCAGGCTGATGCTTTTTGCTTCAGCTGTTTTTCTATCCAGAGATCTATCTTGGCTTCCATCACCGCCATGGGTAAGGAACCTGTGGTGAGAATTTGATCGTGGAAGGCCTTGAGGTCGAAATTATCCCCCAGGGCTTTCTCGGCCCGGGCTCTGAGCTCCAGGATCTTCAGCTGACCAACTTTATAAGACAGTGCCTGACCAGGAATTGCCATATAGCGCTCCACCTCGGCGATAATGTCGCTTTCCGCCAGTGGAGAGTTGTCTTTCATATACTGAATCGCCTGTTCACGGCTCCAGCCCTTGGCATGCAGGCCGGTATCCACCACCAGACGCATCGCCCGCAGCATTTCATCCGAGAGCTTGCCGAAATATTGGTACGGATCTTCAAACAAACCCATCTCTATTCCAAGATATTCGGCATAGAGGGCCCAGCCCTCTTCAAAGGCGGTATAACCGCTGAAACGTTGGAACTCAGGCACGCCCTGCAGCTCTTGCTTGATGGCTATTTGGAAGTGGTGACCCGGCGCCGCCTCATGCAATGACAAAGTGGTCATGCCCCACTTGGGCTGAGCTTTCAGGTTATAGGTGTTGATGTAAAACACCCCTGGACGACTGCCATCGACGGCCGGTGCTTCATAGGAAGCTCCCGCGGCCGATTTTTCACGGAAGCTTTCAACCGGCTTCACCACATAGTCGGCCTTGGGCATCACATTGAAGTAACCGGGCAATACGGCATTGATTTTATCCTTAAGCACCATATAGCCGTCAATTAAGCCCTGCCTGTCACTGAAGAAGTACGTGGGCTCGGATGACAGTGAAGCAAAGAAGGCCTTGAGATCACCTTCAAAACCCACTTGCTGGCGCACCTTGTCCATTTCATCGAGGATCCGCGCCACTTCCTTGAGGCCGATTTGGTGAATATCGTCCACCGCCATAGTGGTTGTGGTATGAGCATTGGCCAGATGTTGGTACCAAACTTTACCGTTAGGCAGCGCCCACCAACCGTCAGTGGCCCGCGAGGCCGGCAAATAGGTTTGCTCGAAATATTGCTTGAGTGAGGCGATAGCCGGCAGCAGTTCTTGGCTGATCATCTGCTGGTATTCCTGCTCAATCAAGGCGCGTTCGGCGGCGTTGAAACTCTCGGGCATCTTGGTCACAGGGGCGTAGAAGATACTGTCTTGAGGCTTATCCACCAACTGTGCCTGCAACTGAGGGATAAGCCGCTCGACCAATACCCGTGGCAGCACAACCTTGCTGGCAATGCCTTCATCCATACGCTGTTTCGCCAGCTCTGTCCATTTGACAAAACCTTTCACCCTCTGCTGCCAGTTGGCGTAATCCTGCGGGGTATTGAAAGGCTGGGCACTCTCACCACTGCCAAGCTGCACCATAGTAATCACTGTGCTGTAGAACTGGCTTATCGGCATAAAACGGCTGGGGAAGGTTTCATCCACCAACGCCATATCCCTGTCATAAACAAACATGTCGTAACTGAGTTGCAACTGTTCGGGCAAAGCTTGTTTGTCTATGGTCTTGGCCTGGGCGGCGTAGCGACTATTAAGTTCATGGCGCTGCTTGAGGTAGGCCTCGGAGAGGTCGCCACCGAAAGTATCGTTATAGTCATTGACCCCAACAAAGGTGGCGTAGATGGGCTCAAGCTTGAGGTAATCCTTGAAAAATTGATCCACCATGGCGAGGTAAGCCTGCTCTGCCGTTTGTACCATTGCCGCAGCGGGCTGTTGCTCCGCCTGTGGCTGAGTCACCAAACTGCTCTCCTCTTTAGAGCAACCGCTCAACGCCAAAATAATAGAGCACAGCAAAAACCCTTTTTTCATTGTCGTTATTCTCCTGTCACAACTCAGTAGATGGATTGGTTAACTATACTTGTAGCAGTCACTAGCTCGGAGCCAACCCATGATTTATTCCTTCAGCAACTCGGGTTTCAGGGATCCGGAAACCGGGGTCTATAACCGGACCTATTTTATGGAAGTCTTTCACCGTGAATGGTATCGCCATCTGCGAGATCACCAGAGTCTGGCGCTATTGTATCTTTGCCCTCACATACATGAAACAGTTAACCAACCTCACTTGCTGGAATTCTTTGCCAAACAGGTGCAGCAAGCCTTGCTGCGCAATACTGATCTCTTGGGACGCATCAACCACCAACTGTTCGCCCTCGGTCTATTCAACGTCGATAAGATGGGAGCCCAAAAGGTCATCGAACGGATTAATGAGAAAATCAACAAGTTCAGCGAAGAATACAACAAATTTCATCACCTGCAGCTGGACTACCGTCTGGCGGCCTGTATTTGCCAACCCAACAGAGAACTGAAACCCGAAACCCTGTTTATTGATGTTGAAACCCTGACCCATCAATTGGAACAGCAAGACACCACGCTTTCCAGCGTCAGGGAGATCCACTGAATCAGTGCAAAAGGCTTATCGCAGAATCGCAAAGGTCTCAACAGCAGATTATTTATGACTAAACTGGTCAGGATAAAATGAACCTGGCCTTGGTTAGTTTTGCTGCCCCAAACGGCTAAAATAACCGGGTGGATACCCGAGCCAATGCTTGAAACTTTGACGAAAGTGACAACTATCACTATACCCCAAACGCTCGGCAATCTCGCTCACCGACAGTTGGCCTTCGAGGATCCAGCTTACCGCTCGCTGACACCTTTGCTGATCCACCAGGCGTTGATAACTGCTGCCAAGGGCCGCCAACTTGCGCCTCAAACTACGACTGCTCATGTGTAACCTGAGTGCCATGGTTTCCAACGTTGGCACCAAGGGGAAATCGCCATCAAGTTCGTCAATAATTTTTTCAACCAGCGAACTCTGCTGCTCAAAACTTTGACTGCGACCTGAGAACTGAGTCAGATCCACTGCAAGCGCCAACCAAGATTTGTCGAGGCGCCATTCATTGAAATCACTCTGGAACTCCACCCGCTTGGCCAGTTTTACCAAACTTGCAGACTGCATCAAGATGCCGGTAACACTGATAGCGTTAAAAACTATCTCTTGTCCGGTCAACTCCCGCGCCAAACTCAGTAATGCGCCTATACTGTGAAGAAATTCACCACGATAGATTAACGGTTCGGCCCGGCCGGTATTAAGCCAGCGCAGACGGATTTGATGCTCATCCTCCAGCAGTAAAAGATCAGCAAAGCTGCCCACCCACTTGGGATGATTTAGCACAAACTCCAGGCACTCACCAAGGCTCCGACATTCTCCAAGCAAAGGCAACAGAAAACCCAAATCAGTTACCCGAGTGTAGAGCCCAGCCAACAGGCTAACATCCTCACGTCGACTGCGTTGCATTAGAAACGCTATCGTGGCGCTGAGTTGCCAAACCCTTACCCATTGGCACTCCTTGAGCTCATTGATACCCGTACCTATGTGCAGGCATATCTCTTCAGCAGCCTCGGTTCCCAATTGTGACTGAATAAAACGAATAAGGTTGGCCAGTTCAAAAGCCGGGTACGCCTGATCCCCAACCATCATATTGGCTCGGTATTTGATCTGCATAGCCATTGTTGTCTTTTTGTTGATTTCCAAAAAATGGTTTTAGCGTATCCAGCAAGAGAATTAAAGACACACGCATAAAAAACCCCGGGAAGCCGGGGTCTGATTATCGAGTTAGCGAGATACCAAAGATTAGATTGGTCGATTTTTCTCAGCCAACTTGTTATAGCAGGCGTTGAGCATCAAAGAAGCGCTGTGAGCCAACTTGTCGGCCAGTTTCTTACGCAGCTGATATTTCACTTTGATCACAGTCCTATCCGAGGCCAGCTTCAGCAAGAGATCGTCACTGGTGCCCACTTCATCTATGAGTCCCAGCTCTATAGCTTGCTGACCATACCAATGCTCACCTGTTGCCACCTTGTCCAGCTCCAGTTGCGGCCGATAGCGACCGACAAAGTCCTTGAACAGCAAATGGGTTTCTTCCAGTTCCTGTTGAAACTTGGCTCTGCCTTCATCAGTATTCTCACCAAAGAGTGTCAGGGTACGCTTAAAGTCGCCGGCGGTATGCTGTTCATAATCAATGTCATGCTTCTTCAGCAGCTTGTTAAAGTTAGGTAATTGGGCAACAACACCTATGGAGCCTATGATAGCGAACGGTGCAGCAATAATGCGGTCGGCAACGCAGGCCATCATATAACCGCCACTGGCAGCCACTTTATCCACGCATATGGTCAACGGCAATCCAGCACTGCGGATCCTGTCCAGTTGGCTGGCAGCCAGGCCATACCCATGAACCATGCCACCACCACTCTCAACACTGGCTACAACTTCATCACCTTCCTCGGCAATCGCCAAAATAGCGCTGATCTCTTCCCGCAGCGATGCGACTTCGGCGGCTTCTATGCCGCCTTTGAACTCGACGACATATACCTTGGGATCTTTGACGTCCCCGGCATCCAGTGCCTTGTCATGGGCTTTTTGCTCCGCTTTGAGTTGTTTCTCATAGGCCTTGAATGCCTTTTTGCCCAAGAGTTCAGCCTTGAGATGATGCTTGAGCGATTTGAGTTCATCACTGAGATGAGTCAGTTTCAACTCGCCCCTGTCACTCTTTTGTTTTACTGCCGAAGCCACCACAATCACCACTATGGCGCCGATAGCAACCACCAGGGTAATCGCCTTGGCAAGAAATAGTCCGTACTCGTATAAAAATTCCACTAAGGGGTTCCTTTCACTGCGAGAAAGCACACAAAATTGCGCTATTCTAGCAGTCCTTTTACGGATAAAAAAACCCGATGCAAATCAGTTAAGCGAACATCAATAAACTTGAGGGCTTCAGAAGGAGTTTGAAAGTCCCTCTAAAGCCCTCGTTGTCTCTATCGTTTGCCTATTAAAACGCCGTTTTATTTTTTCGGCCAAGTTGTGAGTCGAACATGCCTGATTATCTAAAGAAGTGGCAAACTAATCCGCATTTGGCGCTTGTATTCGTTAATGCCTTTCTTTCACTCTCAAAATGAATCAATTCCTATGTAAAATATCGCCGGTGCGAGTATCTACTTGGGTAACGATGCCTGATGGCCACTGACGAAGGCATCCAATGCTGTTCTGGCGCGGCTTTCAGCATCAGCCAGGCTGTCGCTTGCCTTCATAGGCTCAACCACTTCGTAATAGCACTTGATCTTGGGTTCGGTTCCCGAAGGCCTTACTATCACTCGGGCACCGCCTTCAAGATGGAAAGTCAGCACATCACTGGCCGGTAATTCGATGATCTCCCGCCGCCCATCGGCGTAACGCCGCTCGGCCGATTTGAGATCCTCGGTCACCAATACCGCCATGCCCGCAATGGACTCGGGAGGATTGGCCCGCAGATGGGCACCGATATCCGGCGTTCCCGGCTTAAGCGCTATGCTCACCTGAGTATTGAGGTGCAAGCCATAGTCGCGATAGAGTTGTTCCAGTCTGTCCCAGATGGTTTTATCCTGTGCCGCCAGCTCGGCAGTCAGCTGGGCAAAAGCCACCAGCGCCGACAGGCCGTCCTTATCCCATACCATGCTGCCCACTGTGTAGCCCAGCGCCTCTTCATAGGCAAACAGGAATTTATTGCTGTCGCTCTGTCGCTGCATGCCAACATTGGTGAGCCATTTGAAACCTGTGAGCGTGGTATAAAACTCACCGCCCTTGGCCTTGGCGATTTTGGAGAGCAAGGTTGAAGAGACTATGGTGGTTCCCAGTAGACGCTGATTGGCCGGCGCCTTGGACAATAAATAGTGGCCCAGCAAGGCTCCCACCTGATCGCCGGTAAGCATTTGATATTCGCCGTCATCACGGCGCACGGCCACCGCCAGCCTATCGGCATCCGGATCGTTGGCACAGGCCAGCATCGCCTGATGCTGCTTGGCCTCGGCAATCACCAGATCCATGGCGCCCTTCTCTTCCGGGTTGGGGAACTTAACCGTTGGGAAGTCACCGTCCGGTTTTTCTTGGGCGGCGACAGAATAAACCTGGGTAAAACCGGCATCCTTGAGCACTGTCTTGGCCATTTCTGCACCAACACCATGCATGGCGGTATAGGCCAGGCTCACCCTTTCGGGCGCCGTTTTGTGCTGCAACACATCGGCATGGAACACACCGCGGCGATAGTCCTGATAGAAATCATCCTGCAGCCAGATGAGTTTACCCTGCTTGGTGGCTTCACTCTGCTCCAGCCAAGGCAGCTCTTCGTTGGCAGCCTTATCTATGCAGGCTGCAATACCTGAGTCGTGTGGCGGAATGATCTGCGCGCCATTCCCCCAATAAACCTTGTAGCCGTTGTATTGCGGCGGGTTATGGCTGGCGGTCACTACGATGCCGGCGGCAGCTTCAAAGTGTTTCACCCCAAAGGCTACCAGCGGCGTGGCGGCCACTTTGGCGGTGAGTCGCACCTTAATCCCCATGGCGGTCAACACGCTAGCGGCATCATGGGCGAAGGTACGTGAATCATGGCGGCCATCGAAACCTATCACCACACCGCGGCTGGCGGCATCTTTAACCTGGGCGAGCAGATACTGCCCCAGGCCCGCTGTGGTTTGGCGGATAACCAAACGGTTCATTCGCATTGGACCGGCGCCGACCACGCCCCTGAGACCGGCGGTGCCGAAGGCCAAACGGCCGGCAAAGCGGGCGGCCAATTCAGTTTCATTGCCTTCGGCTTTAAGACTCAATAGCTCATCCCGGGTTTTAGGGTCGGGATCTATCTCCAGCCAATGTTTCAGTTGCAGCTCCAGATGAGTATTCATAGGGTGGCCTCTTTGATAATCAGTTTCATTCCAAAGTAAGAAAATCTCAGGTCCGCGACAAGTGAATTTGCATTAATTTTATGATTTTGCTCAGGCTTTAGAGCCCCTCTTCCGGTTTAAGTTAGCTGTTTGTCGTCAGTTTGGGGTGTCTACAGCGGCAATTAAGGACTAAGGAAGGTTGAGCTCTCGGCTTTCATAACACCTGTGACTTACAAACAGATAGGTGCAACTATTTCAGCGGGACATATTAATGGAGATGACATTGTTGAAGATCTCCTTGTCAAATTGCTGCTCCAGTTGCTGCCGCCAGGGCATGGGACAGACGCGCACCAGAAAGAACTGCTCACGAGAAGTGTCTGTCACAAACGCCATACCGTGCTGCATCAATTCGTAGTGGATATCATGGACAAACACCATGGAGAAATTCTGCCGCCCGGTTAGCTGGTTGATATCCTCACGGCTCATGCTTACCCCATGCTCTACCTGCTCGAAGCGCTTGTAAAGCCAGTCGG
Organism: Shewanella chilikensis; assembly: GCF_002836945.1. GTDB lineage: Bacteria > Pseudomonadota > Gammaproteobacteria > Enterobacterales > Shewanellaceae > Shewanella > Shewanella chilikensis. The sequence goes on along the minus strand of NZ_NIJM01000022.1, from coordinate 14,660 downwards.
CAAACTCTTTGGCACTGACCATAGACATAATCCCATTCCTTATAGAAGTTTGAGCCACTCAAAGCTTTGTCAGCCGTTTGAAACCCAGCCAAATTGGCGATGGCATAGAGTGCCTATGGCGAGCCAAGTTAGTTAGTCATCGGCTGGCTATATTCATAAACTATAGTCGAGCACAGCAAACTAAGGAGTTGAATAGCCTTCAAACCGAATTGCACAGCTGAATTGATGGGGAACACATGAGGCGAAAATGCCTCGCAAACCTGATTGCGAGGCATTTAGCAAAACGTCAGAAATTATTATAAGGTTTTCTAAAACTTGAAAATATTATCCCCTGAATCCCGGTCCACCAGCTTGATGAAGGGGTCGACCCCGACATAGGCAGGCTTTTCGCTCAGCACCAGTTCGAGATGGTTCTCTCCGCTCTTGAGCCGATATTTCTGCAGCGACAACACCTGATCATCCTGCTTGAGCTTGTCCGGGTTGACCTTGAAGGCGCCTATATCAATCCATTCATCCAGCGGTACTTCCTGCTCGGCGCCCTTCTCTGAAGCGACCCGGCGCTGGGCATAGATATCCAGACTGACTTTAAACTGGCCTTCCGGCGTTTCGGTTACCTTGGCCTCGGTCAGACGCAGGTCATAGAGACTGATCTCAGAGAAGGAGTTCTCAATGAAACGCGCCTCGGCACCGTCCGTATTCCGTTTCAGATAGCTGAGCAGTTCCAGAGTGGTCGGGAAAGGATCGCCGCGGAACTTGTAACGCTCAAGGAATGCCTTCAAATTGGCATTGAGCCGTTCTTCACCCAGGCGGTCACGGATCCCCATCATGATCACCGAGCCCTTCTGGTAATGGATATAGCCCTGCCCTTCACTGCGCAGCAACGGCTGTTCGCCCTTACTTTCCGATGAGCGACCTCGCAGGTAGCGGTCAAGCTCATACTTGAGGAAGCGGCGCAGCATCTGCGGGCCATACTTGTGCTCCATCACCATCAGCGCCGAGTATTGCGACAGGCTCTCGGAGATAACCGCACTGCCCTGTACATCGGCAGCGCCAACCTGATGCCCCCACCACTGGTGTGCCACTTCGTGGGCCGTCACATAATAGACGGGGTCAATATTGTCCGAGTTGCGCAGGTCGGCGATAAAGCCGATACGCTCAGAGTAAGGCACAGTGTTGGCAAAACTCTGGGCAAAGGAGCGATAACCGGGAAACTCTACTATACGCAGTTGCTTGTGTTGATAGGGACCAAAAGCCTGGCTGTAATAGTCGATAGAGTCTTTCACCGACTCTATCATTCGCTCCACGTTCCAATAGTGGGCCGAATGATAGTACACCTCGATCACTATGCCCTTGTACTTCTGCCGGTCCACTTCGAAACGTCCGGAGAGGATCGAATAGAAGTTAACCATGGGGCTATCCATCTTGTAATGGAAGAAGTTGCGACCATTTTCACGCCATTGCCGCTGCAGGTATCCGGGCACCAGTGCCATCTGCTGGCCTGAGGTGGAAACCGTGGCTTCAAAGTCGATAAAGTCGCCGTCTACACCAAAGAAGTTCTGCCGATAAAAGCGCGTGTCTTCCAGCTTATTGGCTCTTGGTTTGTCTTCAAGAGCACGTTTCTCACGCTCGTGGCGATCGCTGAGTTCATAGCCTTCCTGATACCCAAACTGAGGCAGCAGCTCGATATTATTGATAAAGGTGCCGTTTTCGACCACAGACAGATCGAAGTTAGACTCTTCAACCCCTTGGGTTTCCCGAATCAAATGAATGCGGCCGCTGATTTTCTCCCCCGGCGGCAACGGCTTGTCAAACACCAGCCAACTGACATTGAATTTATCGTCAAACTCGCCCAGAGTCGCCCCCGGCAAGGTGATGCTGAGATCTTCCGCGCGGGTGTGGGACGGTAGACTGACCAGCAATTTGCTTATCGGCTTGTCCTGTTTGTTGACCCAATCAAGCTTGATATCTGCCTCGATTCGCCGTGACTCGGGATAGATATCAATGTCGGCCTTGACCGCAGTGGTGGTCAGCACGGGCAAAGACGCATACTGCTTGAATTTCTTCTCATAGTCGGCACGCAGGTCTGTTTCCTCATCATTGGTATAGTAATGATTGACCACCTTGGTCTGGTAGAAGAGATAGCTGCCGCTGGCAACAAACAGCATAACCCCAAAGGCCGCCAGCAAGCGTCCCTTGGCTCCCAGTTGACCGCCCAGCAGGGCAAACCTGTGTTTCAGAGGCTGTTTCGGCCCCCTGTGATAGAGGCCATAACCCAGCACAAACAACAATAGTGAGAAACCGCCCCAATAGAGCATATACAGGCTGTGGCTCAAGAGTCCCCAGCCGTAACCATTCATATCCGAATAGGCCAGATAAGGGGAAGCGCCGAAGTTGTACAGCGAATGGCCGAATCCCCAACTTGCCATCACAAAGGTCGTCAGGTAGTAGGCGACAAACAGTCCCATACCGGCATACTTGTTCGGGCTGAGCACCTGAAAGAAGAACGCCAGAACCGCCGACATCAGCAGTGGCAACAGATAGTAGAAGCCCAACCTGATGGCGTATTGAGCCAGTTCGAGATTGTACTGCCCCTTGATCAGTTGGAAAGTAATTGTGGTCAGGGTCGCCAACAGGTACAACAGTGCCATCACCAACACCACAGCCACCAGTTTGGAGGTCCAGAACACCAAATTCGGCACCGGCAGACTGTCGACTATGTCCCCCATTCCGGAGTTGCGCTCACGCCAGACAATCTCGGCGCTGTAGTAGATGAGTACTATCACCATCAGCAAGCCGGTGGCCCCGGCAATATTATCGACCATGTCCTGGGTCAGCGGCCAGTTGGAGGTACCATACCAACCAAAATCACCGAACATGGGCCCAACCAGGTTAAAGACGGTGAGCAGTCCCAAAATCACAAATGGTGCTGTGTAGAGCACCTGGCGGATTTCAAAGCCGACTCGGGCCTTGAACTGTGCCGAAGTCGATGGCGAGCTTGCGCGGCTCAGTTGCTGCAAGGGCTGCAATGCCGGTGTTGCAGACTGCTTGCCGGCGCGTTTGTCCTTCTTGCGAGTAAGTGTTGGTTGGCGCCAGACCTTGGCTACAAGCAGCAAGATGACCGCCAGAGAAAGCCACATGGCGCGGTTGCTGAGCATAACACCGGTCAGCTCCACCAACTGGGTGTTTTTCTCGGCTATGGTCCAGTAACGGGTAACGTCGGCAAAGGTGCGCAGTGCAAAGGGATCCAACATGGCTGCCAGCGTGCGAAACTGCGGCTGACTGGCCAGCTCGCCGGTGAGGTTGTAGATAATAAGCAGTGCTACGGCTGTCAGATACAAACCCATCATGGAGCGAAAACGGCTGGCCATGGCATAAAACAGCGCCGATATCAGCAGCAGGCTCGGCGCGGCCAACAGCAACAAGGGCAGCAGATAATAGCTGAGCTGATTTTCACCGAAACGGCTGGCATCGACCCAAGGCATAAAAGAGCCGAGCCACATCGCCAGCGGCACCATGGAAAACACCGCCATGACCACCAAATAACTGCCAAAAAAACGCCCCAACTGATAGGCCAGCGGAGTCAGCGGTTTGGAATAGATCAGTTCCTCCATCCCGTGCTGCTGGTTGCGCACCGCTGTACTACCGACAAAGTTGACCACGGCAAACATGGAGATAAAGCTCATGATCAGCAGGGTCTGGGCAATGCTGAAGGGGCTGTTCTTCAGCACCTCACCGCCACCACCTATCTGCACATTGTTGGATACAACGGATAGAAAGCTGATTAAAAACAACAGCAAAGAAACAACATAAAAAGATGGCTGCCGCAGATAGTAGCGCCATTCAAAGCGTAACATGGAAACAAACATGGGCAGTTCCTCAGGCAGCCTGAACCGGCTTGCTGTTGCGGTGGCGATGCAGGGTGCTGAAATAAAGATCTTCCAACCCCGGCGTTGCCTGAGTAAAACCTTCCGGCGCCGAATCGGCCCAGACATGCAGCACAGTGCGCCCGGCAAACAGGCGTTTGGCAATCACATTGAGCTGTTGTTCAAGCTTAGTGGCCTCGGCCTGGCTGACGGTGCGAGTCCAAATTTTTTGCTCCAAAGAGGCCACCAACTCCATGGGATTGCCCTGCAGCAGGATCTGACCACCAGCGAGCACCGCCATATTGGCGCAAAGCTCCGAGACATCTTCCACTATATGGGTCGAGAGGATAATCACCTTCTCTTCCCCCAGGCTCACCAACAAGTTGTGGAAACGGTTGCGCTCCTCAGGATCCAGGCCGGCGGTGGGTTCGTCGACAATCAACAGCTTAGGGTCGCCAAGCAGCGCCTGCGCAATCCCGAAACGTTGACGCATACCGCCGGAAAAACCGCTGACCGCCTTGTTCTTATGTTGATAAAGGTTGGTGTGTGCCAGTAAGCCATCCACCATCTCACGCCGCTCACCCTTGTTGTTGATCCCTTTGAGAATAGCCAGGTGATCGAGCAAGTCCCAGGCGCTAATCCTGGGGTAAACATTAAAATCCTGCGGCAGATACCCCAGGGTCTGACGCAATTTTTGCGGCTGTTTGAGAATGTCTATGCCGTCGAAACTAATGCTGCCGCTATCGGCACTTTGCAATGCGGCTATGGTGCGCATCAAAGAGGATTTGCCTGCACCGTTGGGGCCGAGCAGACCAAACATCCCTTTGTCTACCTGTAGATTTACATTATCCAGTGCCTTAACACCGTTGTCATAGGTCTTGCTTAGGGCTTCGATACTGAGCATAGTTTCCTCATGCCGGAGAGATAAATGATCACCAAGCTAGCATGATTTAAACCTTGCGATCCGCAAAAATTGTAACAAACAATCAACCATTTAACATACTTTGTTCGCTAACACCGATAACTTTTTGCTGAATAGTTTCTCTTGTGCCGGTTGCCAACGGCTTGCGGCGTCATCAAGAAGAATTAGCAGATACATGGATTATCCTGATCGGGCGCCCCTGGTTCGCGCTCCAAAGGATGTCGCCGGTGATGGATTACGCTATGTGCGGTACTTTGGCTGGACTATTTCAGTTATTGCAGCGCCACCTCAGGAAGGGGCTCAAGGCTGACTTGCCCCAGACTATGACGACTGTCGGCAAGGGTAAGCCTGATACGTTTGGCGTTGAACTCGATATAAATAAGCGCCGGCTTGGTGCCGGACAACAGCTGCAACATATCATTTGCTTATGATGTTCTTGAGCTTAAGTGACCAAGAGAGCGCCTTAGCTTATTCATCCCCTGCTCCATACTGACGATGACCCTGTAATCCAGGTCGCGCTTGGCGGCTGAGATATCGTAGTAGTGGCTGCAGGAAAGCTGTTTGGCGACAAAGCGGGTCATCAACGGCTCCTGCTTGATAGCCAGCAGTCGGTATATTCCTTCGAGCATGGCACCAATGGCGTAGGCCAGAGAGGCCGGTACCCGCTTTTCCACCGCGGGTAAATTGTCACAGGCAAGAATGCTGTCGAGCATGGCCGCCATAGTCAGGGGCTGATCGTTACTGACAAAATAGGCCTTGCCATTGCAGCGGCTAGGTTCGGCCAGCAGGCTTCTGGCCGCACTCAGGTGGGCAAAGGCGGCATTGTCGATATAGATGGTGTCCACCAATTTGTCTTCACGGCCCACCAACTTGAGCCGGCCCTTGCGACCTCGCTCCAGCACGCGGGGCACCAAATGAGGATCGCCAGGCCCCCAAATCAGGTGCGGCCGAATGGCCACTGTCTTCAAGCCGTTTTGGGCAGCGGCCAGCACCAACTCTTCCGCTTCCGACTTGGAGGCGCCGTAATGGTTGAGATAACGCCTGGCGTAGGGAACCGACTCATCGATACCTGCCTCATCCTTGCCATCGAAGGTGACACTCGGCGTGCTGGTATAGACCAGATAACCAATCCCCAATTCACGGGCGCAGGCGATGATGTTTTCTGTCCCCAACACATTGGGGCGAAAATAGCTTGCTCTGCTGCCCCAGACTCCAGCCTTGGAGGCAACGTGAAAGATAAGCTCACAGCCATCGAGGGCTTGTTTCAATGCTTGCTTGTCGCAAATATCGGCGCGCACCATGGTGGCTCCCATGGCCTCGAGCGCCGGATAATGGCCCCTGGCCACCCCCACTACCTGAATACCGGCGGCCAGCAGCGGCCGACATATGGCCGCTCCCAAAAAGCCTCCAGCGCCTGTCACCAATACCCGCTTGACTCGGGTCGCGAGTTCCCGGGCCAGCGCCAACAGCTCGGGATGAAGTTCATCATGCCCGGTTTCTTGTGACAAAACCGCTGTCTCTTGTGACAAAGCCGCGGGCAAATCCTGCGATGAGGCTATTGACTCAGGTGATTGAGATTGTGGTGCAGATGTGGCCATAGTGGGTTTCTGTCTCTGTTATCTATTTTGGCTTCCAGCCAACTGTTTTTGCGCCCAAACGGCAAGTTGCTCGCGAAATATCTTGGCATTGTGGCGCACATCCATGGGAAAACCAGGATGCAACATAAAATGCCTGATGCCTCGGGTCAGTGGCTGCTTGTCGGCAAGTGCCTGCAACTCGGTAAACAGCTGTTGCTGCTCAGTTGGCGACAGGAATTGCTCAAGCTCGATGCAGATAAGCGGCGCTTTTTCGGGCGCAGTGCTATCAAGGGAAGTGCTATCGAGGGAAGTGCTATCAAGGAAAGTGCTATCAGGGCCAGCAGTAAAAGAGAAAGCGCTCTCTTGGACTGTCCCCCCGCCGCCAGGCTTATTCTGCGTCAGCTCAACGCCAACCAGTGCCGACCGTTTAACCTGAGGATGGGTATTGAAAATCCGCTCACAGGGAATGGACAGATAGCGCTTTTGTAGCTCACCGTCCTTAATGACATCCACTCTGTGGGCCTTGCGGCCACACATCCATAAACGGCCCTCGGCATCAAGATAACCGAGATCGCCCATCCGATGCAGTTGCCTGCCTTCATAGGCAATCTTGGCCTGCTTGTTGGCGCCTTCACGGCGATAGTAGCTCTGGTTAACCACAGCGCCGTCAACGACGATTTCGCCTATCTCCCCCGTCGCCAACTCGAGAGTCGGCGACCAGCTGTCGATAGCCTCTTCACTGATCCCTATGATACTGACCCTTATTCCAGATACCGGCTTACCGACACAGATGCCGCCGCCCTTGTCGGTGATGGCGGCGGTAGCGCCAAGCGCCTTGCTGCCAATCATGGAGACAGGCAGGGATTCTGTGGCGCCATAGGAGTTGAGCACTTCGACATCCTCGGCCAACATGGCGGAGAAACGCGCTATCGCCTTGGGATCGGCCGGTGCGCCGGCGGATATCACCCGCTTCAAGCTGTGCAGCCGGCGCCCGTTTCCGCCGCGTCCCAAACGGTCGAGCAAGGCGGGGTTCACGAACATATTGCTGCAGGCATAGTGCTCTATGGCGGCAAACAGGTTTTCCGGTCTGGCGGTTATCGGTTTGCTGGCATCCATTTCAGGCACTATCGATGCCATCCCCAGCGCCGGTCCAAAGAGAGCAAATAGCGGGAAGGTAGACAGATCCCGCTCGCCGGGACGAATGCCATAGTCATTTCGCAGCGCGGTTATCTGCGCCTCAAACATACCGTGGCTGTAAACCACGCCTTTTGGGGTGCCGGTGCTGCCACTGGTAAACAAAATGGCCGCCATCTGCTGCGCGCCGAGCTGCGCCATGGGAAACGTGACTGACTCAGGTGCCCTGGCCAACAAACGGCTGACACTGCTGCCCCCCCAAGGAGGGTTACGCCCAAGAAAGCCTTCACCTGCCGTCAGCAACAAGCGGATACTGGGTTTGCCCCAACCGAACAGCAATCTGGCCACATGGGCCTTGGGGATCCCGATAAAGGCGTCGGGCTCGGCTTCGGCCAGACACTGCTTGAGCTTGGCGATCCCCATGCCGGGATCTACCATCACAGGGATGATCCCCGCCTTGAACAGGGCAAAGGTAAGCACAAAAAACTCTATCCCCGGAGTCACCATAAGCACGGCTTTCATCCCGGGCTTAAAGCCATAGTCGAGCAAGGCGCCGGCAAGCCGGTCGCTGTCGCTGTCCAGGGTCTTGAAATCAAGCTCCTGATAACTGAACTTACCAGCGCGGCGACGCTGCACGGCAACCGCCAGGTCTTCGCTCTGGTTAATGGCCGCCTGCTTCAGGTGGCGACACAAGTTGTGCCCCTTGGCGGAGTTTGCCTCTGGGGCCGGTTCATTTGCGGCCACTTGCGAGTCTTCGGCGGGTGGGAACATCTCAGTCAGCGCTCCCGGCAGAGGTTGTTTCCGCCGATGCCTTTTCTTCAGGGTTAGATGTTTGTTCGTCGGCGCTTTTTGCCACTGCCGTTTCATCAATAAAGCGGCGAATATGGGCTATCACCTCATCACTGGCGTCTTCAAGAATATAATGGCCGCAGTCGGCAAAGGCGTGCAGCTCGGCTTTGGGCAAGCGCTGCTGCCAACCTTCAAGGAAGTGCCGGTCGAAGACAAAGTCCTTGAGACCCCAAAGAATAATGGTCGGCACCTGGGTAAACTGCTGCAAACTGGCATCAATCGACTGCACCAAGTCCCAGTTTCTGTCGCCGGGCTTGAGCGGAATATCCTGTACAAACCTCAAAGTCGAGATTCGATTTTGCCAGGAGTTGAATGGTGCCACATAGGCACGGCGCACATCCGCGGCCATGGGCGCACGTTTGACCCCCACATAGGAAGCAGCGGACGAGAAGGCATTGAAACCCCGTACCAGCAGGGTGCCAAGCGCGGTATCGCGGCAGATTTTCAACGCCAGCGGCAAGGGCTTGCTCTTTGGCAAACCGAAGGCGGCGGTATTGAGCAGCACCAGGCGTTTAATCCGCTCGGGATAGCGGGCGGCATAGCCCATGCCTATCATGCCGCCCCAGTCATGCAGCACCAGCGTGATATTGCTGCGAATATCCAGACTATCCAGCAGTGCTTCCAGATCGTCGATACGCTGCGCCAGCGTGTAGTCATAGGCATCATCGCCCGGTTTGTCGGACAAGCCGCAACCTATATGATCCGGCACCACACATTCATATTGGTCGCTTAACGCCTGCACCAGGTTTCGGTAGTAAAAAGACCAGCTGGGGTTACCGTGCACCATCACCACGGCATCGGGGCGTTGGCCGTTAATCCCGGCAGGTTTTTCATGCACATAATGCAGTTTGTGGCCGCCGAGCGTGATGAAATGACGCTTGAACGGGAAGAGTGTATCTAGGGTGGCCATTGGCTATCCTGTTATTAATTTTGGTTATTTAGGCACTATTCTAATGGGCTCTGTCGAATGGGCATTGTCAAATGGCATTGTCTAAAGCCTGTATCAAGGGCTTACCAGCGCAGCCCCAGCATCATGCAGTTGAGTCCCGAGCCTATGCCAAGAAAGCTCACCCGGTCGCCTGCCTGCAAAAAGCCTTCACCGTGGGCCAGCGCCGCCGACACAGGCAAAGAGACAGTGCCCATATTGCCAAGGCGGGCAAAGGTGGGAAACTCTTTGTGCTCGGCAATGCCCAGGGCGCCCAGTACTTGTTTTCGGTTGGCAGCCCCCACCTGATGACAGATAACCTTATCCACTTGTCCGGCAAGCCACTGGCGCTGCTGCAAAAACTGCTCCCAGGTCTGGCGCGCCAGCTCCACCCCCTCCTTCAGAAGGGCAACGGCATCTGTGCGCATCACCTCGCGGTAGAGGCGGTTACCGACCTCGACAAAGCCCCACTGACACATCTGATGATGCTCAGGCGCCGCCAACTGACTGGCACCAAGCAACTGATGCTTGCGGGAGGTGGTAAGCGGCAAGCTGCCATCCGTGAGGATAACGGCCACGGCACCTGAGCCGCCGGTTAGAGTGGCCAGAGACGCCGCAAAGTTCGCCATGCTGGGATCGGCCAGCATCTGCTCTATGGACGCCTCGACTATCTCCCGGGATGATTCACAGGACACCACCATACCGGCGCGGATCTGCCCCAGTTCTATACGGTTGGCCACATCCAGAATACCGGACAGGACTCCCAGGCAGGCGTTGCTGATATCAAAAACGGCGCAGTCGCGCCCGATACCTATTTCAGAAGCCACAGCACAGGCCGTGGCCGGCTCATGCTGATCACGACACACGCCTGTGTATACCAAGGCGCCAAGCGCTTTGGGATCCAGCCCAGTCTCGGCCAGCGCCTTTTGGGCGGCGCACACTGCGCCTTGGGAGACCTTGAAGCCCTTGGGCCACCAACGACGCTCCTCAATGCCCGTCAGAGCAGCGAGTTGCCCAATAGGGATACGGAATTTTTGATAAAGCGGCGCAAGCCGGGATTCCAACTCGCGGCTGGACACCATTTCCGGCGCCAACTCATAAGCCAGACTATTGATATACACACGGGAATAATTCATGAAAAGCCAATCACTCTCTCGGGCGCTCTGTGCCCTTGTTATCTTTTGGGGTCGTGATAATTAAGTCTTATGCCCCAGGCTGGCGTCATTTGACCAAGAAACGCCGGGGTATTCAATAAAAAACGCATTAAGCCGGTACTTGGCGCCGACTAATTCCCCGCTTGAGAGGCATCTCTGTCCAAGCGGGCCTTGTTGTTTCATTTAGCGGCTACCAGGCAACCAGGCATGGATTAAGGCGTTGCGCGGCGTGGTGGCCTGCTCACAAAAGGCGCCGAGCTGCACCCGGTAATCGGCCTCCAACAGGAAACATACCCTATCGAGCAGCAGATACCGTTCAATAACCGGCCGAAACAGATGTGCCGCCAAGTCAATACGAGCGGTTAATCTGCGCCTTTGCTCCCCCAAGCGTTGATAGGCGGCAAAATCCACCGCCTCAGGCAATAGCACTCCCTTTTGCGCCGCGGCCCAAAGACAGAAGTCCTTGAAGCTGCCGGAAAGCTGACTCTGCCGCACCGCAGGCAGTGGCAGATAAGAGTCCTGAGCGCGCAGCTCACGCTGCAGACTATCGAATCCGAGCCGCCAACTGACCTCTTTGATCCTGTCGGCGCGCGCCTTTTGATTGGCAATAACACTGTGATTAAGCGGCAGTTGCAGCGCCGTCTTATCCAGTCGCAGCGCCTGCTCTTGGGCGCCTTGACTCAAGGGAGTGATATCGCCGGAGGGCAAGAGATGATAACAACACGGGGAAACCGAGACCACGGCAGTACCACTTGCAACCGCGCGGCGCAGCAGCGTCAGGTGCAGCTCGCCGCAGGCATGCAGCGCAATAGCATGCTGCTTGGGCTTGAGATAACAAGGCTCGGCGGCAAAGGCATCGGCACAGACAAATTGCTGCGGCAAGTTACGTTTCTTTGCCGCTAGCTCGCCGGCTTCGCACAAAGATGCTTGCCACTCCAGGCTCAATACCGCCTTGCCGCTCAAGGCGCTGAGCAGGCGCCCGAGATGCCCTTTTCCGGCGCACCACTCCAATAAAGGAAAGGGGTTGTTATGGGTGGCTATGGTATTGGCAAAGCGGCTTATCTGCTGCCATTTTCGGCCCTTGATACCGGCACTGAGCCGGGCCTCGGTTGACGCGCAAAGCTTAGGTTGGCCATTATCCAGCTCAGGTGCCGGATAATCAAAGAGATGCCAGGCAAAGTGTCTCTTGTCCCACAGGGCCAATTCCTGCTCGCTCAAATCTGCAGCCAAGGCCGGCCAGAGCCTTGCCAACAACAATGACTGACTGGCATCCACAGTCTCAAGCGCATCGTCATCAATAGCCCAAAGCGCCGCGGCCAGCTTGGCAAAGCGCTGCTGCCAGGGAAGTTTGCGGTGCTCGAAACTCCTGACACTCCAAAGCGCGCGGCTTGAGAGCAACAACTGACTGAGCTGTCGAAGCTCTGCTTTCACCTCGGGCAAGCTGCAATCAACTGCCGTCAGCTGGGTTTCAACCCTGCCGGCCACAGGCTCGGCTTGCCGGGGGGAATTCTGTTGGCAGTCACACATTTTACTGGCCCGATTAACTTAAAAGGGTCGCATTATAGCCCCTGGTTGCCTTTGAGGAAAATAGCGCCACCCAAGCAGGAAACAGGGGGCAAAGCCTGCGAAAAAACTGGGGTTGAGTCTCCCTCTTGCTGGTAGCTTTACAGCCAAGGGAAAAACCAGCAGTAAAGACAAATTCACATAACAAATTGATTAAAAGTGGATTATTGCTTCAATAAACTATGTCTAAAGCCCGATTATCATCTTTCCTGGCGGCCTGGCAATGAAAGCTGCCGCCGCTGTTTTCAGGTATAAATTTGCTCAAAGCTGTTACCTTTGCACCTGCCGCAATAGACTGGTGCATTCAAGCTGACAAAACAATCGAACGAACTCAATCTAATGAAATGGTCGAGTGAAATTGGTCGAGCGAAATCAATCGCGCCAATTCACGGCGCTACACTCCGCCGCTGAACAGAATATTGATAAGAAGGATATTGAATGATCCAATCTCCCTGCGTGGCGCGCTGCGGCCTCAATGAAGACGACTTTTGTATGGGTTGCCTGCGCCATATAGATGAAATCGTCAATTGGAGCCGTTGCCCGGATAAAGATAAACGCGCCATTATTGCCAAACTCCCGGAGCGAAAACGCGCCTTTTCGGGCATGGAAAACAGCGGCATTATCAGCAGAGCCAAATACCTTGAGGCAGAGGCCAGGCTTGGGCATAGCGACAAGAGCAAAACAAGCAAAAAAGAGTGATATAGCTTAAGCGTTCAAGGCAACCCAGACTTCAATAAAGAAAAAGACCGCGATTGCGGTCTTTTGGGGATGTATAGGTCACTCAGACATTACTGCGCTGAGTCGGCAGAACCATTTCCGTTATGGGAATGATGAGTTTCAGTCAAACGACGCATCAGCGGCAATACCGCCAACGCGATAAAGGTACAAACCAGCGCCGCTATTCCCAACTTGTTGAACAAGCTGGTGTAGATAGGCAGAGTCTCAAGCGGATCTGTGATGTTCTTAGGCACACTGGCGAAGTTGGCCACCACACCACCCAGATACTGAGAGATGCCCGAGGCGACGAAGTAAGCCCCCATCATAAAGCCACCCATGCGCTCAGGTACGTAACGGGCAATCATAGCCAAGCCCAAACCACTTACCAGCAGCTCACCGAGTGAGTATGCACCATAACCCCAGATCATCACCCAGGAAGAGGTCTTGCCATCAACGGCGAACATACCGGCGAAGCTGTAGATGAAGAAACCCAGAGCCACTACGGCAAAGCCCAGTGCGAACTTGGCGGCGATGGAAATATCCTTGTTGTTACGTCCGGCAGAGGCATAAACCCAGGCCAGCACAGGGCTAAGCAACATGATCCAGATAGGGTTCAAGGCCTGGAACTGCGCCGGTGACCAAGTCCACAGATCGACACCAAAGGCTTGGAAGTTCCAATCGACGTTACGCAGGGCAAACAGCGCCAGCGAGGTAGACATCTGCTGGTAGAACACAAAGAAGAATACTGTTTGTACCGTCAGTACCAAGGCGGCTATCAAACCGGCCCGCTCACTGGTTTCACTGTTTTTAATCAGGTAGATAAAGATACCGAGTACGGCAGCACCTGCGGTGTAAACAAAGGCGCGGGCCACATCTTCATATTCAAGGATAAAGGCTGAAGCCACTACAGACAGGGCCGCCAGGCCGAGTACCGCAAACAGCTTATTCATTTCCACCGGACGGGTATCCGGCTCTGAGCCATAGTTGGCCAGAGTTTTACGCATCATGGCGTAGTTGCCCAGTCCCACCAGCAGACCCACGCAGCAGACGGCAAAGGCCGCATGCCAACCGAACTCGTTGCCATAGTTGGCATTGACGTAATCTTTAATCCAGGGAGTCAACAACATGGAGAAGGTGGAACCTACGTTCACCGCCATGTAGTAAATGGTAAAGGCGCTGTCTATCTTGGAGTCGTCCCCTTCATAGATTTTACGCACCAGGTTACCGGCATTGGGCTTGAACAAACCGTTACCGACAACAATTACCCCCAGAGCCGAAAACAGGAACCAGGTGTTTTCGGTCGGCACTGTCATCAAGGCATAACCCAGAGACAGGATACCGGCACCGAGCAACATGGTGCGCTTGGTACCGAGAATTTTATCCCCGACCCAGCCACCAATCGCCGGCGACACATAAATCAATGCGGCACAGGCACTCCATACCAGGTTGGCGCGACTGTCCTCAAACCCTAGACGCTGTACCATGAAGTACACGATAAGCGCCTGCATACCGTAATAACCGAAACGTTCCCATAGCTCGATAAGTGACACAGTCATAAAAGAATGTGTCTTGCTTACCTTAGGAGACCCTAATGTCATTTTGCTTGCTTCCATCTTGATTTGAAATAATTGTCAGACGAGTATAAAACTGCAGGCCGCACAATCCAACGCCAACTCTGGGGCAAAACACACTTTGTCGCAATTCTCCTACTCAGCTCAAACCCCATTGATTACTTTTTAAACAAAACAGGATTGTTCTAAAGAGTAAAGCGGAGCAAACCCAGCTGTCATAAGGCTTGCCATTAGTTAATGCGAATTCTTATCAGTATCAAAATCATCAATCAGCCAAGATTAGAATCGCTTTAATCGGCGCCTTTGATATAAAAAAACCGCCCTTTGATGTAATGCCGATCAGTTAAGACAGATCGCTTGACGATCTCACTGAAAGGATCAAAAT